>PLYQ01000212.1 GCA_003153415.1 Rhodospirillales bacterium
CATACGTTCACACAGCCTCGGTCATAAGCAGAAATGATGCTGTCCTATTTTGATGTCGGCTCTCACATTGATTGTGTTGCAAAACCCGGTCGTTTTGATCGGCGATTGTAGGTTTGGAGTTTGGGGTGTCGGCTTATCCCGCTTACCCGTTGCGGGAGTAGTGGCATCGAGGCATCGGCAGCTTTGGCTAACGCACCTGCTACGCCGGGCAAGCAGCTGCAGACGGTGGTGGGGCACGCCCGAGCAGCTTGACGAGCCGCTTCAGATTCTGCGCGGTTGCGGTGAGCAGTACCTCGTCTCTCGCCCCGCTCAGACCTCGCAGCCGAAGCCGGTCAAGCCGCAGGATGCGCTTCATGTGTGCAAACCGCATCTCTACCTTCTTGCGCTCGCAGCGTGATTGCTGGAAGGCCTCCGTGCGGGCCAGTGCCCGGACGCGGTCACGTATGTCCTCGTCGACATCACGTGTGATCTTGCGCGCGACCGCCGTCGTGCATTTTGGCTTCAACAAGCAGGCTGAGCAGTCGCGCTTGCTGGCTCTATAGTAGACGATGTGGCCTTGATCGATATTGCCGGTGCTGGTGAGTTCCTTGCCGCCTGGGCAAGTATAGATGTTGCGCTCCTCGTCGAAGACAAAGTCGGCTCGGCTGAAAGTGCCGTCGGGGCGCGCCGAATTGTCCCACACCGGGATGTGCGGTGCTATCTTGTGATCGATCAGCCACTTGAGCAGCTTTACCGCGCCGTAGGCAGTATCGCCTGCGAGCCTCTGAGGCCGAAGACCGAAGCGTCTTTTGACGCGCTCCACCATGGTCTGCGCGACAGCAATCTCAACTGTGCGATTGGTACGCGTGCCCTCGGCGTCGAGAATGATCCCAACCTTGTTGTCGATCAGATAGTTGGCATGGTAGGCAAAGAATGGGTCAACGCCCGGCCGGGCAACCCATGCCGCCTGCGGATCGGTCAACGAAACCGCTTTAGGAGACTTACGTCGACTCTCGCCGCCGTGCGAATTACCACCGTCGCTGTCGCCCCGTTCTTGATTGTTGTAAGCCGCATCGAGAGCAGCGAGATATTCGCGAACGGCACGCGATGTCTCCTCCGCCTTCGGCCAGACGATAGGCTGATCTCCGGGCACACGCCTGGTCTTGTCCACATCCGCCTTGATCAGGCTCGCATCGACCGAAAACGCTTCTCCGCCGACCAACCCCGCCGCGATACACGTCGCCACCACGCCCTCAAATACCCGCCGCAGGGCATTACTCTCACGAAAGCGCTCATGCCGTGCGCGGCAGAACACCGAATGATCGGGAAGCCCGTCCTCGATGTTGAGCTTGCAAAACCACCGGTACGCAAGATTGACCTGCACCTCAGAGCAAATCTGCCGCTCCGAGCGGATCGCAAATACGTAGCCCACAAGCAGCATCCGGATCATCAACACCGGATCGATCGAGGGTCGACCCGTGTGCGAGTAGTAAGGCGCAAGCTCCTTGTGCACCCAACTCAGATCGAGAACGGCGTCGATCTGGCGCACCAAATGGTCCGGTGGCACCACCTCATCGAGGTCGAAAGAATAAAAGAACTGACCCTGTCCATCTTCTCGACGCCCCATCATGCTTCGCTCCCCTCGATAAACCAATCAATCGAACGGAATCACGGTTCGCAAATCATCTCAATGAGAGTTTTGCAACAGAATCACATTGAGATCAGACATGAGGCAGTAGCTCGTGCTTGTGCGTCAGCTCTTGGTTGAAGCACCTAAGAGTTCACGCCCCAGGCGCAACGCTTCGTACCGGGCCGAAGGGTTGGCAATCGACAGGATTCGCTTCCCGTAGCAGATTGCCCGCTTCGATCGCGGGAGACACCGTCATGCGCACCCAAGCCGAAAAAGGCAGCCTGTTCCAGGAGCTGCACAGGAAGCCCGGCATCCTGATCCTGCCCAACCCGTGGGACGCCGGCACGGCCAAGCTGCTGCAGTCACTGGGCTTCGAGGCGCTGGCGACCACCAGCCTCGGCATGTCGAACGCGCTCGGCCGTCCCGACGGCGAGGGCGTGGTGAGCCGCGCCGAGCTTCTGGAGAATTGCCGCGTCATCGCCCAGGCGACCGACCTGCCGGTCAATGCCGATCTCGAGAACGGCTATGCCGACGACCCGAAGGAAGCCGCCGCCATCCTGCGCGATGCTGCCGCCGTGGGCATCGTCGGCGGCTCGATCGAGGATTGGAGCGGCGAGCGCATCTACGATTTCAACCATGCCGTCGAACGGGTCGCGGCGGGTGTCGAGGTGGCGCGCTCGCTGGCGGTGCCGTTCACTTTCGTGGCGCGGGCCGAGAACCTGATCCGCGGCCGCAACGACCTCGACGACACCATCAAGCGCCTACAAGCCTTCGAGAAGGCCGGCGCCGACGTGCTCTACGCGCCCGGCCTGCGCGACCTTGCCACCATGAAGCTGGTCGCCTCGTCGGTCGGCAAGCCCTTGAACGTGGTGATGAGTGCCGCCGATCCCGCGCTCACGGCGGCCGAGATGGCGGCGGTCGGGGTCAAGCGGCTGAGCGTCGGCGGCGCCCTGTCGCGGCTGGCGCTGGCGGCCTTCATGACGGGCGCCCGCGAAATGAAGGAAAAGGGCGGTTTTACCTGGATGCGCGACACCATGCCGACCAAGGACCTCAAGGCGGCCTTCAGGGAGTGACGGTGCCCCGGCTCAGCAAGGGGGCGAGAAATGAGACTAAATCGAGGAAAATGCCGATGCCATCGGCATCGGATAGGTCTCACCGGAGTGAGACATCGGTGAGACATGGGTGAGACATCGATAACCGGACACTGCAAATTGTTCAGGCGGCCTGCCGGTGCGCCAGCCCGCCCAGCGCCGGGATCGGGTCAGGGCCGATCTGGCGGACCAGTGAGGCGAGGTCGTAGTGAAAGCGCTCGCCCGCCATCAGCCCGTCCCTGAAGGTCAGGACCACGACGAAGGGCTGCATGATCGTCCGGGCGCTGGGCGCCATGCCGAGGAACGGGCCGATGTGCTTTCCATGCCAGGTCGCTTCGGCCATGTAGAAATCGTCGGCCGACCAGGTCGCGCGCTGGCCGGGGCTGCGTTGGACTACGACGTCGAAGGTCGTCCACCACTGACGATAATGCGCCGCAGCACCGTCGTGGCCGGCCCAGCTCTGGCCGGTGGCGAAATCGTCGAAGCGGCATTCGGGATGGAGCGTGGCCAGCGTGCCCGGCAGGTCGTGGGCATTCTCGGCCTCGAGATGGCGGCGGACGAGGGCTGTGAGTTGCTGGTTCATGGCACGCTCCGATGATATATTAGAACTCTGATAATATATAAGAGTGCTGACATGCCTCGCAAGCCGCCGTCCCGCGCCACCCCACCCGCCATCCCCAAACCCGGCGAGGGCAAGCGCGGGCCGCAAGGCTACCTCGCCTACCTGGTGCGCCAGGCAAGCGTCGCCTTGCGCACCGCCATGGATCGGGCGCTGCAGGACGTCGATGCCACGGGGCCGCAGTTCATGGTGCTGACCATGATCGTTGCCTATCCGGGTCTTTCCGGCGCCGACCTTGCCAAGCTCACCTTCCTGACGCCGCAGACGATCAACGTGATCGTGCGCAATCTCGAACGCGACGGAGCGATCGAGAAGACGGCGCACGCCACGCACGGCCGGATCCTGCGCCTGCATGTGACGACGAAGGGCCATAGCTGGCTGAAGCGCAGCCGCGCCCATGTTGCCGATGTCGAGGCCAAGCTCGGCGCGCTGCTGACCAGGGACGAGGAGCGCATCGTGAAGCGCTGGCTGAGCGCGGTGGCCGAGACGCTGTCGGGAAAGCGCTAACGTCGCTTGTTCGTCATATGCCGCGTGCTAATGTTTTCGGGCAATGACAGGGGGCACTATGACCATTGGCACATTGATCCGGCGCGCCGCGTTGACGGGCGTCGCGGCCGTCGCGTTGGCCAGCACGCCGGCCTTTGCACAGAAAACCAAGCTCACAGTTTACACGGCGCTGGAGAACGACCAGCTCGATCCCTTCAAGAAGGCCTTCGAGGCCGACAACCCGACCATCGAGATCGCCTGGGTGCGCGATTCGACGGGCGTGGTGGCAGCCAAGCTGATGGCCGAGAAGGACAACCCGCGCGCCGACATCATCTGGGGCCTGGCCGCTTCGAACGTCGGATTGATGGCTTCGATGGGCATGCTCGAGCCCTACACGCCGGCAGGGGCGGCAGCCCTGAAGCCGACGTTCAAGAGCGGCAAGAACCCGGACACATGGATCGGCATGGACGCCTATCTGTCGCTCGTCTGCTTCAACACCGCCGAAGCCGCCAAGGGCAAGAAGCCCGTGCCGGCGAGCTGGGCCGACCTC
Source organism: Rhodospirillales bacterium (assembly GCA_003153415.1). Classification (GTDB taxonomy): domain Bacteria; phylum Pseudomonadota; class Alphaproteobacteria; order Reyranellales; family Reyranellaceae; genus Reyranella. Next base: position 4,356 of record PLYQ01000212.1, read on the forward strand.
ACCAAGCCTGATTACAAGGATTCGATCGTAATGCCGAACCCGGCCTCGTCAGGCACCGGCTACCTCACGGTCGCCGCCTGGCTGCAGGTGATGGGCGAAGAGGCCGGCTGGAAATACATGGACGCGCTGCACCAGAACATCGCGCANNCTCGGAGAAGACCAAGGGCGCGCCGCTCGATTTGATCGTGCCCAAGGAAGGCCTGGGCTCTGAGCTTGAGGTCACCGCCATCGTCAAGGGCACCAAGAACCTCGCCGCCGCCAAGAAGCTCGCCGATTGGGCGGCCACCAAGAAGGCCAACGAGCTCTACGCCAAGACCTATCCGATCGTGGCCTATCCGGGCGTCGCCAACCTGCCGACCAACTATCCACCCGACATCGAGAAGACGATGGTCAAGAACGACATCGAGTGGATGGCCAAGAACCGCGACCGCATCTTGGCCGAATGGACCAAGCGCTACGACGGAAAGTCGGCTCCGAAGAAGTGACGAATTACCTCGAGGTTCGTAACCTCACCAAGCGCTTCGGCGACTTCACCGCCCTCCGCGATGTCTCGCTCGACATCACGGAGGGCGAGTTCGTCTGCTTCCTCGGGCCCTCGGGCTGCGGCAAGACCACCCTGCTGCGCGCCATCGCGGGCCTCGACCCGCAGACCTCCGGCACGATCCGCCAGAAGGGGCGGGACGTCTCGGCCCTGCCGCCGGCCAAGCGCGACTTCGGCATCGTCTTCCAGTCCTACGCGCTCTTTCCCAACCTGAATGTCGACGAGAACGTGGGCTACGGCCTGGTCAGCCGGCGCGACGGCAGGGCCGCGATCGCCAAGCGGGTCACGGAGCTGCTGGCGCTGGTCGGCCTGCCCGATTCCGGCACGAAGTACCCGGCGCAGCTTTCCGGCGGCCAGCAGCAGCGCGTGGCACTGGCCCGCGCGCTCGCCACCTCGCCCGGCCTGCTGCTGCTCGACGAGCCTTTGTCGGCGCTCGATGCGCGCGTGCGGCTCCGTCTGCGACACGAGGTCAAGGCGCTGCAGCGCCGACTGGGCGTCACCACCATCATGGTGACGCACGACCAGGAGGAGGCGCTCACCATGGCCGACCGCATCGTGGTGATGAACCACGGCATCGTCGATCAGGTCGGCACGCCGCAGGAAATCTACCGTCGCCCGGCCTCGGCCTTCGTGGCGGATTTCGTCGGCACCATGAACTTCCTCGACGGCAAGCTGGAAGCAAGCGATCGGGTGAGGGTGGGCCGGCTCGGCTTCGCCTGCCCGCCGCAACCCGGCCTCGCCGTCGGCGCCGGCGTGCGGCTCTGCATCCGGCCCGAGGATGTGCGTGTGCGCGACCTGCCGGCCGACATCGCCAACCGCGTGCCGATCGAAGTGACCGACCTCGACTTCGTGGGCTCGTTCTGCCGCGCCTCGCTCAAGATCGTGAGCGCCCCCGATGTCGTTCTGGTCGCCGACTTCTCAAGCAACCTGATCCGCGACCTCGGCGTGGTCGAAGGCGGCCGCCTCGACGTGGCCCTGCCGCCGGACCGCCTGCAGGTCTTTGCCGCGTGACCGACGCGGCCCTTCGCCTGCCCGCCATCCGAGCGCTGCGGATGGGGCTGTCGCGCGACGACCTGATCATGCGCGCCGGCCTGCTGCTGCTCGCCGCCTGGCTGATGGTGATCCTCGGCCTGCCGCTGTGGGCGCTGCTGTCCAAGGGTTTCCAGGACCGTGACGGCAATTTCATCGGCCTCGCCAACTACGTGTCGTATTTCTCCACGCCGGCGCTGTTCAAGTCGGCGCTGAACAGCCTGNNGCGCTGATCTACCTGTTCGGCAACCAGGGATTCTTCAAGGCGCTGATGGGCGGCGCCTCGATCTACGGCTTCGACGGCATCGTGATCGCCCAGGTCTTCTACTGCTTCCCGCACGCCACCATGATCCTGGTGACCGCGCTCACCGCAGCCGACGCCCGCCTCTACGAGGCGGCCGACGCACTGGGCGCCTCGAAAACCCGCATCTTCTTCACCGTCACCTTGCCTGGCGCAAAATACGGCCTGATCAGCGCCGCTCTGGTGGTGTTCACGCTGGTCATGACCGATTTCGGCATCGCCAAGGTAATCGGCGGCAATTTCAACGTCCTGGCAACCGACGTCTACAAGCAGGTGATCGGCCAGCAGAACTTCTCGATGGGCGCGGTGGTGGGCATGGTCCTGCTCGCCCCGGCAGCGTTCGCCTTCCTCGTCGACCGGCTGGTCCAGAGAAAGCAGGTGGCGTTGTTGACGGCGCGCGCCGTGCCTCTGATTCCCAAGCCGAAATCAGGTCGCGATGCTTTCTTCACGATCTTCTGCGCCATCGTCGGCCTGTGGATCCTGACGATCCTCGGCATGGCGGCCTGGGGGTCGTTGATCAAATACTGGCCCTACAATTTAAATCTCACGCTCGCCAACTACGAATTCGCCAATTTCGACGCCAACGGCTGGAATTCGTATTACAATTCGCTGTGGATGGCAGCGGGCGCGGCGATCGTCGGCACGACCATCATGTTTGTCGGCGCCTGGCTCAACGAGAAGACCAAAGGCTTCGGCCTCGTGCGCGGGCTGGTGCAACTGCTCGCCTTCCTGCCGATGGCGGTGCCCGGGCTGGTACTGGGGCTGGGCTACATCTTCTTCTTCAACGCGCCCAACAATCCGCTCAACTTCCTCTACGCCACCATGGCGATCCTGGTGATCAACACCGTGGCGCATTTCTATACTGTGGGGCACCTGACCTCGACCACGGCGCTGAAGCAGATCGACCCCGAGTTCGAATCGGTGTCGGCCTCGCTCAAGGTCCCGATGTGGAAGACCTTCGTGCGCGTCACGGCGCCGATTTGCCTGCCGTCGATCGTCGATATCGCGATCTACATGTTCGTCAACGCCATGACGACCGTGTCGTCGGTGATCTTCCTCTATGCGCCCGACACCAAGCTCGCCTCGGTCGCCGCCGTGAACATCGAGGAAAGCGGCGCCACGGCCGCCGCGACGGCGCTCTGTCTGGTGATCGTGGCGACCTCGGCCGCGGTGAAGGCCGTGCACCTGGTCGTCGACCGCTATCTGTTCGGCCGCCTGCAGGCGTGGCGGCGTCGTTGACGTGAGTGCCCGCGATGTCGTGATCGTCGGCGGTGGCGTTATGGGTTCGTCGATTGCCTGGCATCTCAAGTCCGATCCCAACTTCAGCGGCGGCGTTGTCGTCGTCGAACGCGACCCGACCTATGCGCGGGCATCGTCGGCTCTGTCGGCGAGCTCGATCCGCCAGCAATTCTCGACACCGCTCAATATCCACCTGTCGCGCTACGGCATCGGCTTTCTGCGCCGCGCTCCGGAGCTTCTCGGAGTGGATCTTGGCCTGAAGGAGCCAGGCTATCTCTTTCTGGCGTCGAGGGCGGGCGAGGCCGTGTTGCGCGCCAACAACGCCATCCAGCGGGCGGAGAATTGTTCGATCGAATTGCTCGATCCGCCGGCACTCGCGGCGCGCTTCCCCTGGATGTCGACCGAGGGCATCACGCTTGCCTCGCACGGCACGGCCAACGAGGGCTGGTTCGACGGTCCGGCGCTGATGCAGGCTTTCCGGCGGAAGGCGCGCGAGCTGGGCGCCGAGTACATTGCCGACGAGGTGGTGGGACTGGCGCCGAACGCCGTCACCCTGCGCTCGGGTGCAAAGATCGAGGCGGGCACGATCGTGATCGCGGCTGGCCCATGGTCGGGGCAGGTGGCGGCGCTGGCCGGCATTGACCTGCCGGTCGAGCCGCGGCGCCGCTCGGTATTCGTGTTCGATGTCCGTGAGCCGCCCGGCCTCACGCCGCTCACCATCGACGCATCGGGCGTGTGGTTCCGGCCGGAAGGACGTTTCTATATCGGCGGCGGGTCGCCGGCCGAAGGCAACGACCCGCCCGAGCCGCCGCTCGAGGTCCAGCACGCCGAATGGGACGAAACAGTGTGGCCGGCGCTGGCGGCGAGGGTGCCGGCCTTCGAGGCGGCCAAGGTGGTGAATTCCTGGGCGGGCTACTACGAGTACAACACCTTCGACCAGAACGGCGTTGTCGGTCGGCATCCGCAGATGGAGAGCCTGATCTTCGCCACCGGCTTCTCCGGCCACGGCATCCAGCAGTCGCCGGCCGTGGGCCGCGCCGTCGCCGAGCTGATCGTGCATGGCAACTACCGGACCCTAGATCTTTTGTCGTTCGGCTATGAGCGGATATCAACCGGTCGGCCTATCCGGGAGCTGAACGTGGTGTAATAGTCTGGGGCCAGAGCGCGCTCAGACGCGCGCCAGAAGGAGAGTACCGTGCCCGATCAAGCCCTGGTCAATTCAGACATGCAATCCGCGCTCAGCGAAGCGCGCCAGGCCTATGTCGATCGCAATCCCAAAAGCTTCGCGCGCCACCAGGACGCCTGCCAGGCGATGCCGGGCGGCAATACCCGCACCACTCTGCACAATTCGCCGTTTCCGCTGACCGTGGTGCGCGGCGAGGGTTGCCGGCTGTGGGATGCCGACGGCCACGAATATATCGACGTGCTGGGAGAATATACCGCCGGCATCTACGGCCATTCCCATCCGGTGATCCGCGCCGCCATCGACCGCGCGCTCAATCACGGCTGGAACTACGGCGGTCGCAATGCCAACGAGGCCAAGCTCTCGCAGCTGATCGCCGACCGCATGCCGTCGATCGACCTGGTGCGCTTCACCAATTCCGGCACCGAGGGCAACGTCATGGCGCTGGCCGGCGCCCGCGTCTTTGCCCAGCGCAAGGGCCGGGCCAAGGCCACCAAGGTCATGGTGTTCCATGGCGGCTACCACGGCGGCGTGCTCTATTTCGTGAGCGGCGGCAGTCCGGTGAATATCCCCTACGAATACATCGTGGCGCCCTACAACGACGTCGAGGGCACGCGCGCTCTGCTGGCCAGGCATGGCGAGGAGCTTTTCGCCGTGCTGCTCGAACCGATGCAGGGCAGCCACGGATGCCTGCCGGGCGATCTCGGGTTCCTCAGGATGGTGCGCGAGGAGACCAAGGCGCGCGGCATCACCATGATCTTCGATGAGGTCATGACCTCGCGCCTGTCGCCGGGCGGCCTGCAGGAGAAGACCGGCGTCATCCCCGACATGACGACGCTGGGCAAATACATCGGCGGCGGCATGTCGTTCGGCGCCTTTGGCGGCCGGCGCGACATCATGGAGCTGTTCGATCCGACCAAGCCCGACCATCTGCCGCATGCCGGCACCTTCAACAACAACGCGCTCACCATGGCGGCCGGCGTGGCGGGCTATGGCGAGGTCTATACGCCCGAGGCGGCCAAGGAGCTGAACGACCGCGGCGACAGGATGCGCGAACGGTTGAATGCGATCTGCGCCAAGTACAAGGTGGCGTTTCAGTTCTCCGGCATCGGCTCGATGATGACCGCGCACGCGACGGCGCGGCCCATCAAGACGGCGGCCGACATCGCCGCCGGCAGCCAGGACGCCAAGGAGCTGTTCTTCTTCGACATGTCGGCGGCCGGCATCTGGATTGCCCGCCGCGGCTTCGTGGCGCTCAACATCATGATCGGCGAGAGCGAAGGTGATCGCTTCGTGGCGGCTGTCGAGGAGTTTGTGACGGCACGCAAGGCACTGTTGCAGCCGAAGTAGTCAAAGCTGGAAGCGCGCCACTCCAGTGGCGCTCATACTCAAGAAATGACGCGCCACTGGAGTGGCGCGCTCCAATGAGTACAGTCGATGACCGAAGCCAACAAGTTCCCCGAGCCAGTCTCTGGTACTGTCGTCCCGCGCTTCGGCGATGTCGCCACCTTCATGCGCCTGCCGGTGTTCCGCGACCCGGCCGACGTGGAGATCGGCATGGTCGGCGTGCCGTGGGACGGCGGCACCACCAATCGCCCAGGCGCGCGCCACGGTCCGCGCCAGATGCGCGATCTGTCGACCATGATGCGCCGCGTCCATCAGGTGACCGGTGTGGCGCCCTACGAACTTGCCAAGTGCGGCGATCTTGGCGATGCGCCGGTCAATCCCGCCAGCCTCGACGATTCGCTGGTCCGCATCGAAAAGCACTTCGCCAAGATCCATGCCGCCGGCACCGTGCCGCTATCGGCCGGCGGCGATCACCTGATCACCCTGCCGATCTTCCGCGCCATCGCCAAAGCCGGGCCGCTGGGCATGGTGCATTTCGACGCCCACAGCGACACCTGGGACACCTATTTCGGCGGCTACAAATACACCCACGGCACGCCATTCCGCCGCGCCGTTGAGGAGGGTCTGCTCGACCCCAAGCGCACGGTGCAGATCGGCATCCGCGGCTCGCTTTACAAGCGCGATGACAACGATTGGGCGCGCGAGCAGGGCATGCGGGTGATCACCATCGAGGAGTATTTCGATCTCGGCGTCGAGAAGGTGATCGCCGAGGCGCGCCGTGTCGTAGGCAGCGGGCCGACCTATGTCAGCTTCGATGTCGATGGCCTCGATCCGGCCTTCGCGCCAGGCACCGGCACGCCCGAAATCGGTGGCTACACGCCGCACGAGGCCCAGCGCATGCTGCGCGGCCTGCGCGGGCTCAACCTGGTGGGCGGCGACGTGGTCGAGGTCTCGCCACCCTTCGACATGAGCGGCAATACGGCGCTGGTCGGCGTCACCATGATGTGGGAAATCCTCTGCCTGTTGGCGGAATCGGTCGCCAAACGTAAGGGACGGATATGACCAGCAACGTGACAGGCAGCAGAGACGGCGCGATTTCCCGCGCAGAAAAGTATTTCGACGATGGCGGCTTCCTGGCCGACCTGCAGCGGCGGGTGGGTATCCCCACGACCAGCCAGGAGCAGGGGTCGATGCCAGCCTTGCAGCAATACGTCTCCGGCGAGATGACCGAGTCGCTCACCAAGCTCGGCTACGACTGCACGGTGTCGCCCAATCCGCGGGCGGAGTACGGCCCGTTCCTGATTGCCCGCCGGGTCGAGGATCCGGCCAAGCCGACCGTGCTGACCTACGGTCACGGCGACGTGATTCGCGGCCAGGAGGATCAATGGCGCCAGGGCCTGTCGCCGTGGAAGATCGTGGTCGAGGGCGATCGCATGTACGGCCGCGGCACCGCCGACAACAAGGGCCAGCACACCATCAACATCGCCGCCTTGGCCTGCGTGCTCGAGGAGCGCGGCGCGCTCGGCTTCAATTCCACCATCCTGATCGAGACCGGCGAGGAAACCGGCTCGCCCGGCCTCGCCGATTTCTGCAAGGCCAACAAGGCCGCGTTGAAGGCCGACGCGCTGATCGGCTCTGACGGGCCGCGGCTCGACCATCGCCGGCCGACGATCTTTGGCGGCACGCGCGGCACGATGAATTTCAACCTCAAGCTTACCCTGCGCGAGGGCGGACACCATTCCGGCAACTGGGGCGGCCTGTTGGCCAACCCCGGCATCATCATGGCGCATGCGCTCGCCACCATCACCGACGAGCGCGGCCAGATCAAAGTGCCCGAATGGCGGCCCAAGACGCTGACAAATTCGGTGCGTGCCGCCCTTGCCGATGCCCATGTCGATGCGGGCGAGGGCGCGCCGGAGATTAACGAGGACTGGGGCGAGAAGTCGCTGACGCCCGTCGAGCGCGTGTTCGGCTGGAATTCGTTTGAAGTGCTGGCCTTCAAGACAGGCAATCCCGACCGGCCGGTCAACGCCATCCCGCCCAGCGCGGTCGCCTACTGCCAGCTGCGCTTCGTGGTCGGCACCGATCCGCACGAGATCCTGCCGGCGCTCAAGCGGCATCTCGCCAATCGTGGCTTCGAGCAGATCGAGATCGAGCCGGCGCGCGACGTGATCATGAATGCCACGCGTCTCGATCCCGAGAACCCGTGGGCGAAGTTTGCCGCCGCCTCGATCGAGAAGACGGGCGGCCAGAAGCCCAACATGTTGCCCAATCTCGGCGGCTCGCTGCCCAACGAGGTGTTCACCGATATCCTGGGCATGCCGACCGTGTGGGTGCCGCATTCCTACGCCGCGTGTTCCCAGCATGCGCCCAACGAGCACCTTCTCGGGCCGGTCGTGCGCGACGGGCTCAGGCTGATGACCGGCATCTTCTGGGACCTTGGCGCGCACCCTCCAGTTGCCTCCCCCGTCTGACGGGGGAGGTGGCCCGAAGGGTCGGAGGGGGAGAGCCTCAGTCGAAGCCTTGGCCATGAATGAGATCATGCGGACTCTTAGTCGCCTTCCCCCTCCGCCCCGTATGACGGGGCACCTCCCCCGTCTGACGGGGGAGGGTTAGGTAGAGCGATGTTATCCGCCGACGAGGCAGCCGATCTGATCGAAGCCATCGCGAGCCGACAGGATCGCGCGGCATTCGCGGCTTTGTTCCGGCATTACGCGCCGCGCGTGAAGGCCTTCATCATGCGCGGTGGCGCAGATGCAGAGGCCGCGCAGGAAATCGCCCAGGAAGCCCTGATCATGGTGTGGCGGAAGGCCGCGAGCTTCGACCGCAGCCGCGCCTCGGCCGGCACCTGGATTTATACGATTGCCCGCAACAAACGGATCGATCTTTTGCGCCGTACCGGCCGGCCGCCGATCGATACCGAGGACTGGCTGACGACATTTCATCCCGAACCGGACGATCCGGACAAATCCGTTCTGGCCGGACAAACGTATACGAGGGTGCAAGAACTTTTGGGCGGCCTGTCGACCGATCAGCTGATCGTCATTCGCATGGCATTCTTCGAGGACAAGACCCACACCGCGATCGCCGAGGAATTGAAGCTGCCGCTGGGCACCGTGAAGTCCCGCATTCGTCTGGCCCTCGGACGCCTGCGGGACGCATTGGAGAAAGAAAACGAGCCATGAGCCGCCATCCGGCCCCTGAAGAGCTGCTGCTGGACTACGCTTCGGGTGCGTTGGCCGAAGGGCCGGCGCTCGCCGTCGCGCTCCATGTCGCGCTCGATCCGGCCGCGCGGCGGCTGGTCGAGCGGCTGGGCGCACTGGGTGGCGCGCTGATGGAAACCGAGGGCGATGCCGCGCTCGACCCTGCCGTGCTCGAGCGAACGCTCGCCAGGCTGGGCGACGTCCCTGTCGAGCCGCGTCCGGCACCTTATGTGCCGCGTCCCGGCTTCGAATGGGCGCCGCCGCCGCTGGCACGCTACCTCCGGCCCAACTTGCGCTGGCGCCGGGTCCTGGGCGGCTTCGAGGAAATGCGGCTGAGCACGCACGACGCCGCTCACCAGATCTCGCTGCTGCGCCTGATGCCGGGCCGCGGCCTGCCGGTTCATCGGCACGCCGGCACCGAGCACACGGTCGTCCTGCAGGGCGGCTATACCGACTCGACCGGCAACTTCGGGGTCGGCGATTTCACCATGGGCCCCGACAGCGAGCACGAGCCGATCGCCGATCCGGGCGATCCCTGCATCGCCTTGATCGTGCTCGAAAAGCCGATCGTGCTGACCGGGCCGATCGGCCGCTGGATGAATCCCCTGGTGGGTCGCGGCTGGCTTTGACTCGCCGATGGCTTGCCTTCAGGCTCGCCGAGCCTGAAGGGGAGAGAACATGTCGCGGATTCCATACTACGAGGTCGACAACGCCACCGGAAAGCACGCCGAGTTTCTCGGCAAGCTGAAGCCGCACCTCAACATCTACCGCATGTTGGCGAACTCCGAGTACGGCATGAAGGGCTTCATCCGCATGGGCAACGCGCTGCTCCATCGCTGCGAGCTCGATCCAGTGTTGCGCGAGCTGGCGATCATCCGTGTCGGCCGCCTGAGCCGCGCCGCCTACGAGGTGTTCCAGCACGAGCGCATCGGCCGCGAGGTCGGCGTGGCCGAGGACAAGATCGCAGCGCTGCGTGATGCCACGGTCGAGGCGCCCGTCTTCTCTGACCACGAGAAGGCGGTGCTGCGCTTCGCCGACGACGTGGTGCGCAACGTGAGGGCATCAGACAAGAATCTGAAGGCCGTCGAGGCGTTCCTCAGCCCCGGCGCGCTGGTCGAGCTGACGCTCACGGTCGGCTACTACATGATGGTCTGCCGCTTCCTCGAGACCACCGGCGTCGACGGTGAGGATGGCCAGACGGAATGGCTCAGGACGGCGAAGCTCTAGGCCTGGGGTCGTTCCAGACAGTTGTAGAGGCTCTCCACGATCGCCGTCTTGTTCTCCAGCGAGAACCGCACGCTCGGCGAAGTGCCGACGGGGCAGGCGGTGAACATGAAGCCGCCGGACTTGCCCCAGATCGTGTCGACCTCGAACCGCCCGCCGGCTGCCACCTCGGCCTCGACAACGTGCTGGTCGCCGAACGCCATGAACAGGATTGTGACCGGCCGGCTGCACTCGTTGCGCGCGCCGATGCGGCTGCCGGCGTTCCACACGATGCAGCCCTCCAAATGGGCGCGCGACGGTTCCTGCGCCGCTGCGAGGGTCGCGACAACAACCAGCGCCGAGCCGAGCAGCAGGCGACGCATTATTTTTTCGTGCGAAAGAATGTGGTCAGCACGAAGCGCCGGCCGCGGGTCACCGGCAGCGCGACATGCAGCAACGAGCAGGAGAAGACGGCCGCGGCGCCGAGCGGCGGGCAGACGCGCACACCTGCATATTCGGGAAAGGCAAGCTCGCCGCCGTCGAAGTCGTCGTTGAGATTGAGCGAGACGGCGAAGGAGCGGTCGGCCGTTGTCGGCGCGCCGTTGTCGCGATGCGCCCCGAAGAAATGCTTGCCCTCGGCGCTGTAGGACAGCACGACATGCGAGTCGAAGCCGAATTCGTGGTCGTAGGCGAAGACCTTCACCAGTTCCGGCCCGATGCGGTAGGCCANNTGGTGGTCGCCCTTGCCCCAGAGACGGATCACTTGCGTGCAGAAGTCCGGCTCGAACACGCGCGGCAGGACCAGGACCGGGGCCATCGGCGTCTTCAATACCAAATCCGCACCGCCATCGGCCCGCACCGAGGCGGCAAGGGCGCCGATTGCCTCGGCCGTCGCGAGCAGCGGCCGGCTGTCGAAGGTCGCGGCGATCCTCTGGTTCGGATCGAGGACGACAATGCGCATGCGCAAAGCGCCGGCCTGGCCGAAGGCGATGCCGGCCTGGCCCAACAGAGCCGGCAAGAACTTGCGCTCGGCGTCACAGAGCAGCAGCGGGCCGTCAGCAGTGCCGGCCAATTTGGCCCACAGTGGTGCTGCTGCCGTGACAGGATTGCCAGCGAGCACGACGGGTGTGACGGACGCATCGCGGCAGCGCGCGACGAGGCCCGCGAATTGCTCAGCATCGAGGTTCTTGAGGTCGTCGACCGCGAGCAGGGCGACAGGCTCGCCGTTGAACGACCAGATGAACTTGCGCAGCTTGCCGTCGAGAGCGGGCAGCGCGAAATCGGGAACGCGATCACCGGGACGAAGCGACAGCGCGTTGGTCATTTGAACAGCCAGCATAGTGAAGCGACGGCCAACGACAAGCCCCGGACCTGGTCGATCAAAGCCCCTCGATCACCATCAGGTTGGTCGTGGTGGCGACCGACTCGCGGAGCGCCTTCCAGGGCTGATAGGCGGGATCGGTCTGGAAACTCTGCATCGCCTCACGATTGGGCCAGCGGAAGATCACGATGCGGTTGGGTTTCCAGTTGCCGACGAGCACCTCGAACTTGCCGTCGCGCGCCAGATATTCGCCGCCATGCTTNNGTGCCATGTGGCGTGCGATCGGCCGCGTGATCCCAGGCATCGTGGTAGCGGGCCAATGTCTTGGCATCGGCCAGGCCCTTTTCCGTGACCAGGCGTTCCAGCGCATTGAGCCAGTGGCGGTAATATGTCTCGCCGGTGTCGGGGTCGCCGGCCAGCTGGGCACGCTTGATCTCGGCGCTGAGCGCCGCCGCCCATTCCGGCCAGGTGAACACGCCCCGCGCATGCAGCGCGAGCGCCATGGCGAAGGCCTGCGCCTCCCACGGTTCGCGAAACACCGGCCCCTCTGCGTCGCACGGAATGCTCGGAACGGCCACCGCCGTGCGGCGTGCCGCCGCTTGGTCAATCGATGTCATGGCAAAAAGTTCCCGCCGTGCGTTATGCCGGCTCAAGATACGGCTCGAAGGCATCGATCGAGATCTTGAGAGTCCGGTCGGCGTCCGGTCCCCAAATATCGCGGCCGTCGAACACCACCGTATAGAGCCACTGCGGATTGTCGCCTTGGCCGACCGCGACCGAATCGGGGTAGGCGTGACAGCCGTGGATCAGTTCGATCATGCCGGGCTTGCCTCGGGCGTAGCGCGGCAACCGCGTGTGGGTCTGCGGGTGGAAGTTCTTGGTACGCACGCGGTCGCCGGGCTTGAAGCGGGCGGGTCCCTGCTGCTGGCGGTAGAAGGAGCTACGGGCCATGCCTTTTTGCACGACTTCGGTCGTGAGCTTGCGGTTGAGCGGCTTGGCTGGCCGCAGCGCGTGACCCGCAGCCATCTCGTCGGGTGCGACGTAACCGCGTTCCAGCAAGTTACTTTCCATCCCCAGCAGCCACCGCCGGTAGTAGGAGGACGCAAGATAGACCTGCGGTGGCAGTGCCTCCTGGGCAAAGCGTCCGTGGTCGATCTGCCAGGCGCCGGCGTAACCCATGGCGCGCTGCATGGCGAGCACGCGTCCTTCCCAGCTTTCGTGGAACGGCGGCTCGTTCAGTTCCGCCTCGACCTTGCCGAAGCCATCCATGCCGCCCATGTCGTGGATGCCGTTCATTGCGCGATCTCCCCGGGCTTCCTGGGCAATCCGGTGCCGATCATGGAGTCCCGCGTGACAAGATCGGCGAGACGTTCCTTGCTCCAGCCTTCGGTGCCGGCGGGGCGCATCGGCAACACCAGGAAGCGCGTCTCGGCAGTCGAGTCCCAGACGCGTATTTCGGTTTCCTTCGGCAGCTGAACATTGAAATCGGCGAGAACGCCGCGCGGGTCCTTGACCGCACGCGAACGATAGGGCGCCGACTTGTACCAGACCGGCGGCAGTCCGAGGACTTCCCACGGATAGCAAGAGCACAGCGTGCAGACGATCATGTTGTGGCGCTGCGGCGTATTTTCCACGGCAACCAGGTGATCGCCGACGCGGCTGATATGGCCGAGTTGGGCGACGGCCTTGGTGGCGTCAGCCAGCAGCGCCTGCTTGAAGGCGGGGTCCGTCCAGGCCGTGGCAACGACGATTGCGCCGTTGCGCGGGCCGATCTTGGTCTCATAGGTCTCGACGATGGCATCGAGCGCCGCAGGATCGACATAGCCCTTCTCGGTCAGGATCGTTTCCAGGGCACGCACGCGGAGCTGCGTCTCGGACAGCTCCGAGCCGTGGTCGGTGGCGTGGTCGTGATCAGCCATGGCAGTTCGGGGCCTCCGGCGAATGAATGCGATATCGTACCCGACACTCTCGACGTGACCAAGGCTCGGGGCGGCCGCCGCGGCGGCCAAAAGAAAAGGCCTTCGCTGGAGTCCGCGAAGGCCCTTAGAATCCGGTGGTGGGCGCTGTAGGGATTGAACCTACGACCCCACCCGTGTGAAGGGTGTGCTCTCCCGCTGAGCTAAGCGCCCGGAAGGCGGGCGTATAGGATGGGCCGGCCAACCCGTCAACTATGGACGGTCAACGGGCGGCGAGCTGCTGCAGGGCCTCGGGCAGCGCCCCGAATTTCTCGATCACCGCCTCGGCGCCGAGTTCGCTGGCGGGCCTCGCGGTATAGCCCCAGCTCACCAGCACGGCAGGCAACCCCGCGCCGTGGGCGGCCTCCACATCGTGGATCGAGTCGCCGATCATGACGGTCCGTCCGGGATCTCCACCCATGCGCTCGACCAGCATGAGGATGTGCTTGGGGTCCGGTTTGCGGACCGGAAAGGTATCTGCGCCGGCTACGTCGGTGATCGGCGGCATCAGCTTCAGATGCTCGAGGATCATGCGCGAGGGCCTCTCGAACTTGTTGGTGCACACACCTTGCTTCAGCCCGAGACGTCCAAAGCGGGCGACCACCTCGGGCACGCCCTCGAAGGCGGTGGTGTGGCTGACAGGATCGGCCTCGTAGTAGCGCACGAATTCTCGGGTGACGGCGCTCAGCGCGGCATCGTCGAGCGTGCGGCCGTTCTTGGCGAAGGCCTTGCTCATCGTGATCTTGCTGCCTTGCCCCATGAATGTCCGCACATCGTCCTCAGTGACCTGTGGCAGGCCGTGATCGGCCAGCACGTGGCTCACGGCCATTTGCATGTCCTTGGCGCTGTCGATCAGGGTGCCGTCGAGGTCGTAGATCACGGTGTCGAAACGGGCGGCGATCAGGTTGTCGGCGTTGGGGTGCATGCAGTTTCCTTAGCACATCCGCCTTGCGGGGCCGCCAGCCCCATGGCATCGGACGGGCATGAAATCGTCTGTCGCCGTGGTGGTCCTGGCAGCGGGGGCCGGTACGCGCATGAAATCGGCGGTCCCGAAGGTTCTGCATGCGCTGGCCGGCTGGCCGATGCTGCGTCATGTGCTGGAAAATGTCGCACGACTGAAGCCCGCCAAGGTCGTGGGCGTCGTGGCGCCGGGCGCCAAGGCAGTGTCGGCGGCCTTCAGCCCGTATCCGACAGTTGTCCAGCGCCAGGCGCTGGGGACGGGGCATGCGGCGCGGACGGCCTTGCCGGCACTCGCCGGCCACTCGGGGCCGGTGCTGGTCGTGTTCGGCGACGCGCCGCTGGTCACGACGGCGGCGATGAAAAAGCTGGTGGCCGCCTGCGCACGCCAGAAGGCGGCGGTCGGCGTGCTGGGCTTCAAGGCGAGTGACCCCACACCCTACGGCCGGCTGATCGTGCGCGACGGCCTGCTCGAGAAGATCGTCGAGAGCGCCGACGCGACCGGGACCGAGCGCGCCGTCGATTACTGCAATTCCGGCGTGATGTGCCTCGATGGCGCGCTGGCGGCAGAGGTGTTGGCCGGCATCGGCAACGACAACGTCAAACGCGAGTTCTATCTGGTCGATGCCGTGACGGTCGCCCGCGCCGCCGGCCATCGCGCCATCGCCGTCGCGGGCGAGGAGGCGGAGTTCCAGGGCATCAACTCGCGCGCCGAGCTTGCTGCGGCCGAACGCGCCTTGCAGCAGCGGCTACGCGCGGCGGCGCTCGAAGCCGGCGTGACCATGACCGATCCCGAGACGGTATGGCTTGCCGCCGACACCAGACTTTCCGCCGATGTCAGCATCGGTCCCAATGTGCGCTTTGGCCTCGGTGTGACCGTGGCCTCGGGTGTCGAGATCAGGGCCTTCTGCGACATTGAGGGCGCGCGCATCGGACGAGGCGCCATCATCGGACCCTTCGCCCGTATCCGGCCGGGTTCGGAGGTGGCCGAGGACGTCCACATCGGCAATTTCGTCGAGCTCAAGGCCACGCGCATGGGACGCGGCGCCAAGGCCAATCATCTCGCGTATCTCGGCGATTCCGACGTCGGCGCCGGCAGCAACATCGGCGCCGGCACCATCGCGGTGAATTACGACGGCTACGGCAAGTGGCGCACGGTCATCGGGGCCGACACCTTCGTCGGGTCGAACAGTTCTCTGGTGGCGCCCATACGGATCGGCCGGGGATCCAACATCACGGCGGGCAGCGTCATCACCGAGGACGTGCCGGCCGGCGCCGTAGCGTTCGGGCGGGCCCGTCAGGTCACAAAGAAGGGGCGTGCAGCCCCGCTTCGTGCGAAACTGAAGGCCCGAGCGGCCGCGGCCAAACGGGCTAAAAAGAAGAAATAGCCACCCCTCTTCGGAACTCCTCCATGTGCGGCATCATCGGAATTATCGGCAAGGCTCCCGTCACGCCCCTGTTGGTCGACGCGCTGAAGCGGCTCGAATATCGCGGCTACGACTCGGCCGGCGTCGCCACATTGGTGAACGGCCATATCGATAGACGCCGTGCCGAGGGCAAGCTGGTCAATCTCGAAGCGCGGCTGGCCAAGGAGCCGCTGCCGGGTACGATCGGTATCGGCCACACGCGTTGGGCGACCCACGGCAAGCCCTCCGAGCGCAACGCCCATCCCATCGCGACCGACCGGGTGGCGATCGTGCACAATGGCATCATCGAGAATTTCCAGGAGCTGAAGGACGAGCTCGTCGCAGAAGGCAAGCGCTTCGACAGCGACACCGACACCGAGGTGGTCGCCCAGCTCCTGACCTCGTACCTCGAGCGCCAGATGTCGCCCGAGGAGGCGATGGGCAAGGCGATGGGCCGCCTGCGCGGGGCCTTCGCACTCGTCGCCCTGTTCAGCGGTCGGCACGACATCCTGATGGGCGCGCGGCGTGGCAGCTCGCTCGCGGTCGGCTATGGCGACGGCGGCGAGATGTATATCGGCACCGATGCGTTGGCGCTGGCGCCCTTCACCAAACGCGTGACCTACCTTGAGGACGATGACTGGGTGGTACTGACGGCCAAGGGCGCGTCGATCTATCAGGGTACCAAGGAAGTGAAGCGCGAGATCCGCCAGAGCGGCATCTCCGGCGCCATGATGGGCAAGGGCAACCACCGCCACTTCATGCTGAAGGAGATCTACGAGCAGCCCACGGTTATCGGCGACACGTTGCAGGTCTATCTCGATCCTGCGACGCGCTCGGTCAGCCTCCCGGCGCTGCCGTTCGATTGGAACAAGGTGAGCCGCATCACCATGACGGGGTGCGGCACGGCCCATTACGCCTGCATGGTGGGCAAGTACTGGTTCGAAAAACTGGCGCGCCTGCCGGTTGAGACCGAGGTCGCCTCGGAGCTTCGCTATCGCGAGCCGCCGATGATCGAAGGCGGCGTCTGCATCGCCGTCTCGCAGTCGGGCGAAACCATCGATACACTGGCGGCGTTGCGTTACGCCAAGGCGCAGAAGCAGACGATCCTATCGGTCGTGAACGTGCCCGAGAGCGCCATCGCGCGCGAGTCGCACGTCGTGTTGCCGACCCTGGCAGGACCCGAGATCGGCGTCGCCTCGACCA
>PLYQ01000307.1:0-14053 GCA_003153415.1 Rhodospirillales bacterium
CAGTCGCATTCCAGGTCGTGCCGGCATTGGTCGCCTGCGTCGTGAAGTCAGTCGCCACCGCAAACTTGGCGTTCTCGGCCGTCAGGTCCGCGCCCGTCGCACCAGAGATGACGTTCGCAATGAACCCACCAACGGCACCCGGATTGCCAAGGTTTGCGTTGAGCGTTGCCGACCAGAAGGCCAAACCAGCCGCATCGGGGGCGTGGTTGAACAGGTTCTGGTAAACTTGGTTGATGAAGGTCGCTACGGTCCCGGAACTGGGAGCGACGAGGAACGGATATTTCGCAAGCGCTTCGGGCTGAACCGAGAAGGAAGCCGACACGGCAATAAACGTGATCTGGCCCTGGTTAAGGTTGTTAACCCAGTACTGCACACCAGCAGGATCGCCAGCGCGGCCAAAGTAGCCAACATAGAGTTGTTCGACTTGTGCAGCTGTAAAAGCCATCTTAATCCTCCTGAAGCGGTGCGATCACACTATGTGAGCGGCCGGGGTGCGTGATCGATGGGCGATCTTGCAATTGAAAGGGAACGGAGTTTTTTCGTAAACGCTAGTCTACGCCTATGTACAGCGAGACCTATACCCTAGGCAAAGCGACGTCTGCAAGTGGAAAATTCTAAAAAAAGTCATAGGGGTTAATTCAGTTAAAGTGAAGCCCTGTAAGGAATTTCGACACTATGACGCCAGCAGGCGGCCTTCAAGCCCCTCCTCATCCCCGACCGTACGCCCGTCCAATAGGGGACAAATCGCCAAATTAGGGCACTTTATATTGGGTTCGGCTTATATCCCGAGACAGCACACGTGCCGCTCACGGCGGAGGTAACTCCAGCCGCTATGACACCACCGAAGTTATCCCGAACGTGGTGAGGGGCCTTTGGCAACGTCTGGATTCTGGAAAGAGCTAAGTCGGCGAGGTCGGATTGAGCACTTCGCCCGGTGGATCTTTCTTTAGTCGCCGCCCCTCGATCTCTTCCCCTCGAAGGATCGCCTTTTCAATCAGACGATACTCTAATCCGGATGAACCTAGCCGAACCGTTGCTCGCGAGTGAGGGCACTGCCCGTCCCGGCTCGATAGTCAACGACACGATTCTCAGGATTGTTGATCACTCCGGCAGACATAACGTTGCGCTTCACGCTGGTCAGGATGCAGACAGGATTTATGTGCGTCGGCCGCCATAGATCCTTAGCTGAGCTCGGACTGAAGACTATCCCGCCATACTATCATCCCGAGCGGTGCCAGCTACCTTTCCTCAACCTTTGCCCGGCAGGTTGGACAATCGCCGGGCTCATAGTAAGGGTTGCCCCATGAGCCGCCTCATACGCAACAACGTTCCAGGCATTGACCCGAGCGCGTTCGACGCCCGCGTACGTCGAGAGCTGGGCACCGCCGTGGCGCATCCGACGATTCCAAAACCCGCGCTAGAGAGTCCGACGCCCCCGCAAGAACGGTCTCCGCCGCCGGCCGACGCCACCGGATCCTCGCCCGATGGCGCGCCGAGGCCTGAGACTTTCGTGCGCAAGGTGGCGAAATGGGCCAAGCGGATGGAGTTGCGGGCCGACGCTTGGCTGCACCAGCGCCACAGTCTCCTGAAGGCCGAGGTCGCCGGGCTGCGCGTCGAGCTCCATTCCCTTACAGCGTTGCACCACCGGCTTGCCGAACAGACCGAACGGGCTGAGGCCCAAGCTGTGGCCCAGGCTGTAGCCCAGGCCGAGACCCAGGCCGAGACCAATCGCACCGTTGCGATGCTGCAGGCCGATCTCCAGTTCCAGCAGCGGCGCCTGGCGCGGTTGAGCGATGGCGTCTCACCACACGCCGCGGTTGAGCCATCAGCGGCGCCGGATGCGGAGGCAATCGATTCGCTCTATCTCGCCTTCGAAGAGAAATTCCGGGGGCCCTGGGCCGAGATCAAGGAGCGCCTTCGTCCTCATCTCGAACGCCTGCGCAAGCTCCAGCCCGTGCTCCCCGGTAAGCCGCTGCTCGACATTGGCTGCGGCCGCGGCGAGTGGCTGGAGCTGCTGAGCGAAGCCGGCATCGAGGCCTACGGCGTCGACAGCAATCCGCACACGGTCGATGCCTGCGCACGCCGCGGGCTCAACGCGCGACATGCGGACGCCTTCGCTCATCTGGCGACCCTGCCGGACGAGATGCTTGGCGCCATCACTATCTTTCACGTCATCGAACACCTGCCCACGAACCTGCTGCTTCGGCTGCTCGACGAAGCGCGACGCACCCTCAGGCCCGGCGGCGTTCTCATGCTGGAAACCCCCAATCCGGAAAACCTGAAGGTTGGCGCCTGCACGTTCTACTACGATCCGACACATCTTCGTCCCATCCCGCCGCTTCTCGGCACATTCCTGGTGGAAAGCCGCGGCTTCATCGACGTCCAGGTCGTGCGCCTCAACCCGTATCCCGACACGGCGATCATCATCGAAGAGACTGAGGCGGCAAAACGGATCAACGAACTCATGTATGGTCCGCAGGACTACGCTCTCATCGCACGCCGGGCGTGATCGCGATAACGTCCCCATATTCAT
Organism: Rhodospirillales bacterium; assembly: GCA_003153415.1. Lineage (GTDB taxonomy): Bacteria > Pseudomonadota > Alphaproteobacteria > Reyranellales > Reyranellaceae > Reyranella. Next base: position 2,534 of record PLYQ01000307.1, read on the forward strand.
CTCCCCGTCAGGGGGAGAGGTGCCCGAAGGCGAGTCAACCCGAAGACGAGTTCCATGGCTTTTGTTCCGCGTGCCATTCACCAGTTCCATGGCGGCTCCGCCGTCGGCGACGCCATCACCAACGGGCTCTTCTATACACGCGACTTGTTGCGAACCTTGGGTTTCGTCTCGGAAATCTATTGTGAGGACATTCCGCCGGAACTGAGCAGCGAGATCCGCCCTGCTCCCTCCTTTCCTGACAGCCCCGACACCGTGCTGCTTTTGCACTTTTCGTGGGCCATCAGGTTCGCCGACATGGTGAAAGGACTGAAATGCCGCAAGGCGCTTGTCTATCACAACATCACGCCGCAGGAATTCTTTGAGCTCGGCGACTGGTTCGAAAAAACATCGGTGGTATCGCGACAGCAGCTGGCGGCGTTCCGGCCGGGCATAGTGGCGGCGTGCGCCCAATCCACCTTCAGCGCCGGCGAGCTCAAGGTCATCGGCTACAACNNCAAAATTCTTTTTGTGGGGCGGCTCGTCACCAACAAGTGCCAAGAAGAGCTTCTGCGTGTCATCGACCGCTTGCGCTTCATGACTAGCCGGTCGGTCCGTCTGATCCTTGTCGGCGGTTACGGTGCCGGCCGCGCATACGGGGACCGGCTCGTTGCCGTGCAGAACCACCTCGGCGTGCAGGACTGTGTGACGTTCGCAGGCAAAGTCGAAGACGCCGAGCTGAGAGCATTGTATCGGGGCAGCGATGTCTTCCTGTGCCTGAGCGAGCACGAAGGGTTTTGCGTGCCGCTGATCGAGGCCATGCAGTTCGACCTACCTGTCATGGCCTATGCCAGCTGTGCCATTCCCGAGACGGTCGGCGACGGCGGCCTTCTGCTCGAGGACAAGCAACCAGGCTTAGTCGCCGCGGCAATTAAAGTGCTCGCCGACGAGCCCGAGCTGCGCAGCCGGCTGGTGCGCGCCGGACGCCGAAACGTCCAGCGCTTCAGCCGCGACCGGGCATTGCACGGCTTTGCCCGGTTCCTGCGGGATCGGCTCGGCNNGGGGCCGGCGACTACGCGCCCGATGAGACGTTCCTGGCGGCAGAGCCGGGCGTGGCCGCACTGTGGCGCCGCGGTACGGAGATGGACAGCGCCGACGTCGTGCTGCGCAATCTCTACCCGCCGCGGGTGAGCGGCATGGCTGCCCCCACGCGGATCCTGGGCAGCTGGGCCTGGGAAGAATCGGGTCTGCCCGCGGTGTGGGTTGCTCGCTTCAATCACGACCTCAATCTCATCACAACCGTATCGCGCTTCGTCGCCAAGGTGCTGACCGACAATGGCGTCAAGGTGCCGGTGGCGGTGGTCGGCGACGGAGCTGACCACTTGCAGGGCGTTACCCCAGTCGCGCCATCGATGCCCCTTCGCACCTCCCTCGCCAAAGGCGGTTTCCGCTTCCTGCACGTCTCCTCCGGATTCCCGCGCAAGGGTGTCGACGCGCTGCTCGAGGCGTGGAGCCGCGCCTTCACCCGTACCGACGACGTGACGCTGCTCATCAAGACCTTCCCCAATCCGCACAACGACGTGGCGGCGCAGATCGAGGAGCTCGGCCGGCGCTGCCCCAGCCACGCCGAAATTATCCTGATCGACGCCGAGCTGAAGGCCGCCGAAATGACCGGCCTCTACCGCACTTGTCACGCCCTGGTCGCGCCGTCACGGGGCGAGGGCTTCGGGCTGCCGGTGGCGGAAGCGATGCTGCACGATCTGCCCGTCATCGCGACCGGGCACGGCGGGCTCCTGGAATTCTGCTCCGAGCAGACCGCGTGGCTGGTGGATTATCGCTTTTCCTATGCCGACACGCATTTTGGGCTGTTCGGTTCGGTGTGGGCCGAACCCAACATTGACGATCTGGCTCGGGCCCTCAGAGAGGTACGTGCCGCTTCCGTCGAACAGCGCGCCACCCGCAGCGACGCGGCGCGCCAGCTCGTGGAAAAAGTGTTCACGTGGCCGGCCGTCGCGCGGCGAACGCAGGCGGCCGTGACATCCCTCGACCGGCGGCCCGCCATCACACCGTGGCCCCGGGTGGCGTGGGTGACGAGCTGGAACATACGATGCGGCATCGCGGCGTATGCGCGCTACCTGGCCGGCGAATTCCCGTCCGGCACGCTGCAGGTGCTCGCCAGTCACTCGAGCGAACTGCTGCAGCCCGACGAGCCCTACGTGCAGCGTTGCTGGACCCAAGGCTGGGACGACGATCTTGAGGAACTCTACCGGGCCGTCCTGACCTGCGGCGCAACCGTCGCAGTGTTCCAGTTCAATTTCGGCTTCTACAAGATCGAAGCGCTCGGACGCCTGCTCGACCGGCTTCGAGACGAAGGCGTCGCCTGTCATGTGATGCTGCATTCGACGCTCGACGTGACCAAGCCGGGGGTGCACATCTCCCTCGGCCAGATCCGCGGCAGCCTGTCGCGCGCCGCCCGTCTTCTCGTGCACGGCGTTTCGGACCTCAACACGCTCAAGGGCTTCGGCCTGATCGACAACGTCGCACTGTTCCCGCACGGAACGGCGTGTCCCATTCCTGTCGACCCTTCGGACCTGCGCCGGCGGATGGGCCTGCAAGGAAAGCGAGTAATCGGCTCCTTCGGCTATCTGCTGCCGAATAAAGGGCTGCGCCAATTGATCGAGGCGTTCGTGCAGATGCGATCGCACCGTCCCGATCTGCATTTGCTGCTGCTCAACGCGCTCTATCCAGTGCCGGACTCAGCTGACGAAGCCGCGCGGTGCCGCCAGCTGATCGACAGCCACTCCGCCGGCTCCTCGATCACCCTATTCACGGATTATCTCGCCGAGGACCACGCGCATGCCTATCTCCAGCTCGCTGATCTGATCGTGTTTCCCTATCAGCACACGCAGGAATCGTCGAGCGCCGCCGTTCGTTTTGGGCTCGCCAGCCACCGGCCGGTCGCCTGCACTCCATTGTCGATCTTCGAGGATGTCGCCAGAGTTGTTCATAGGCTGCCAGGCACGACGGCCGAGGATCTCGCACGCGGCCTCGAGGTTCTGATCAGTGACCCGATGCGACTAGGCTCGCTGGCCGAGCTTCAGACTTCCTGGCTTGCCGCGCACGACTGGACGGCAGTATCGACCAGGTTCTGGAACATGCTGCGCGCACCGCCGATTCTCGATCTCGTCGAGGTCGACCGGGGTTAATTGACCGATCTCCAAGTCCGCTCACGGCTGGGCGCACACCGCCCTAGGCGGTCCGAAGCCACCGTGCCAAACACCATCGGCGGCGCAGGCTGCAGACGAGGCGACGCCCGCCAGGCTCTCGTTGACGACGCGCGTTGGCCCGACGCTGGGCGTCGGCGACTACTGCTCGCGGAGAGCCTTGCGCGTGCGATTGCGCAGGGGCCGGATAAGATAGTCGACCATGGTGCGCTCGCCAGTCGGGATGATCACCTCGACCGGCATGCCGGCAGTTATATGATCACGGATGTCGGCGGTAAGCTTTTCTTGGTTGACGACGATCCGGGCCAGGAAATAGGGCTGGTGCGTCGCCTCGTCGGTCAACCGATCATGCGACAGGCTTTGAACATGCCCCATGATGACCGGCAGGATCTTGCCATGGAAAGCACTGAACCTGACCTCAGCTTCAGCCGCCGAACGAACGGTATCAATGTCGGAAGGCGAAACCTGAGCGTTGATGACCAGCTCGTCACCGTCGGGGATCAGTTCGAGCAGGGGTTCGCCCGGACGTATTACGCCGCCGACCGTCGCCACTCTGACGCCTTGCACCGTGCCGCCACGAGGCGCGCGGATTTCAATTCGGCGCAGGACATCCGCCGACACCCGCGTGCGCTCACGCAGGTCGGCGATCTTTTGGCGAGTGTCGAGGAGCGACGAGTTGACATCTTCTGCGAATTTCTGCCGGATCTGCTCAATCTGCAAATGGGACTCACCAATCCCGTTCTGCGCCTTCGAGGCGTCCGCGGTGGAACGCCCGATCATGCCTTCCAGCCGGCTTTTTTCCCGTTCCATGGCCAACACGCGGGATTTCGGGACGAGATTTTTTTGCCCCAGCATGCGCAGATCGACGAGCTCCTGTTCAATGAATCCCAGCTGGCTTATGGCCCCTGCCTTTTCGGCCGCGAGCCCTTCCAGCTCGGTCTGGAATTGCCTGATGCGTGAATCGAGGATCGAAATCTGGCCGTTGATCGAGGCGCGACGCTCTTCGAACTGCTTGTGCTGATCGGCCATCGCCTGTTTGGCGATGGGGTTAGATGCGTCTGCCAGAAGCTCTGCCGGGAACACCAGGTCTTCCTTGCGATCNNAAAACCTGTCGAACGATCCCGCCCTCCAGATGAGCGATGACCTTCTTGCTCGACTCAACCGTCACCACGCCTGGAGCGACAACTGCGCTGTCGAGTCGCGCGAAGGCGGCCCACGATCCGAGCACGCCAAACGAAAGGATAATGATCACATACCCGACCAGCGCCGGACGCCTCCAATCGCGCACGTCGGTTGGGGCCGCCATCGATCTGTCCTCGCCCGCTTGACCGGAGGGACCGCGCCATGACTGGACGAACCGACGTGCGGCGTCAGCCACCTTGCGAACGTCCCCTCTCCAACCGCGCACGTCAGCCTGGTCCGCCATCAACCCGTCCTCGCCTGGTCGGCGGAGGGGGTCGCCGCGCCTTGACTGACCGACGCCACGCGCGGCGCCAGCAATCTTGCAAACACTTCGTCCCGATCGCCGAAGCCCTGGACCTGGCCGTTCGCCATCACAAGGAGCTTGTCCATAATGGATAGAATATTGGTTTTGTGCGTGATCAGGATGACGGTGCTGCCACTCGCCTTAAGTTGCTGCAACGCGCCCATCAAGGCGGCCTCGCCGTCGGCATCCAGGCTCGCATTGGGCTCATCGAGGATGACAAGCACCGGCATGCCGTAGAGCGCGCGGGCGAGCCCGACCCGCTGGCGTTGTCCGCCAGAGAGACTCTGCCCGCCATCGCCGATCTGGGTGTTGTAGCCGTCCGGCATGGTTTGAATCATGGTGTGCACGCCGGCCATCTGGGCGGCGGCGATGATCTTTGCCTCATCGACCTTTTGAAAGCGGCAAATGTTCTCGGCAATCGTGCCGGAGAACAGCTCGACATCCTGGGGCAGGTAACCGATGTGGCGGCCCAACTGCTCGCTATCCCAGTTAGTAAGCTCGCCGCCATCGATGCGAACGGCTCCCATGAGTATGGGCCACACGCCAACCAAGGCCCGGGCCAGGGTTGACTTGCCGGCGGCGCTGGGACCGATGATGCCCAGGGCTGTCCCGGCCGGCAGGGCGAATGAAACGCCATGGATCACCGGACGCTTGGCGCCCGGCGGGGCAACCGCCAGATTTTCGACGCTGAGTTCGCCGGTAGGATCCGGCAATTTCATCCGCTTGGGTTTTGCGGGGACGAGTTCGAGCAGGGCACTGATCCGATCATAGGCCGAACGAGCTGCCAAAAAGGTCTTCCATTGGGACACGACGACTTCCACCGGCGCGAGCGCGCGGCCCATGATGATCGAGGCGGCAATCATGGCGCCTGCCGTCGCTTCCTGGGTGATGGCGAGATAGGCCCCTGTCCCCAGAATGGCGATCTGCAGGAAGGCGCGCAGAAACTTGGTCGCAGACACCAGCATTCCGGCGCGATCGCTTGCCACGGCCTGCAGCTCGAGCACCGCATTCTGCCGAACGAGCCATTTGTCCCGCAGCGGCCGCCACATACCCATGGCTAGCAGGACTTCGACATTGCGGAAAGTGGCTGCGGCGTAGGCCCCGGCCTGTGACGACGATACCGCCGCACTCTTGAGCTGCTTGCGAGTCAGCACTTCATTAGCCACGGCGAATCCGAAAATCAGCACCGCTCCGGCCGTTGCCACCCAGCCGAACCAGGGATGCAGGATGAAGCAGCCAATGACGAAGATCGGCACCCAGGGAACATCGCAAAACGAAATAAGGCCCGAGCCGGTGAGGAACTCGCGGATGACGTCGATTTCCCGCAACGTCGAGGAGTGTGCAACTCCTGGCTGCTTTAACGTCCCATGCAGCACGACTTCAAAGAGTCTGGAACGGGTCTTCGAATCGAACAACAACCCAGCCCTGACCAGGACGGCGGAGCGGATTTTTTCGAGGGCCGCAAAGACGATCAGCAGAAAAGCCGCGATCAGGGTGATGAACACCAACGTCAATTCATTGCGGCTCGTGATCACGCGGTCGTAGATCTGCAGCATGTATAGTGGGCCGACGAACGCCAGAATATTGATGAAAAAACTGAAAAAGATCGCCGAGATAAAGGCGGGGCGGGCGGCACGAATACCGTCCCACAGCAGGTTCTGGCCTTCTGTCTCCGGCTTTTTCCTTGCCCGCAACATTCGGTAGCCCTTACCAATCATGAAATTACCCGTTCCGCCGTGCAGCGGCCCGGCAGAAGAGCAAACGTAGCGTTTGGCGTCCTAGGAACCCACGTACTAGTGAACCTGCGCTGTGGCTACAATATGGTGAGGTCGCCCAAAAAGGCAAGGATTAACAACATATATAGTAGGGAAATACCATACTCGCGATAGATAGCATCAATTCGGGACGGGATGTGGAACTTGCCGATCGCAGTAGGCAGTTTGGCGGCAAAGCTGCTGAAGCAGTCGGCGCGTCCTGGCCACGGCACCGTCCGGACTTTGATGGTAGGGTGTATCCGTAACCTGGTTGGGGGCAATCGTCGCCGCAGCGGCGTCGTCGACGAGCGGTATGCCCCGGGCACGCCAGAACTCACGGATGCTCTCTTGCAGATTTGCCAAGGCCACCCCCTCNNTCAAGAATTTGTCGATGTCCTGGACGCGACGGCTGTCGGGTTCCACGCGCGGCAATCCCCTGGCCAGCTCCTCGGCCAAATTCGCGGCCAAATGATGAGGAGTGGCGGGATCACGGTAATCGATCGTGTTGTCGCCCCATCTGTCGATGCCGGCAACACGATATAATAGTAACCCGTCCCGCGGTGGCATGAAGTAGCTCTCCACACCCTCCCAGAGCCGGGCAAAGGTCAGATGACGAATGAACGTCAGCCAATCAGAGACCGGCAGGGTTAACAGGAACCCAGGTTTGAGCGACCATGCGACACTGGCAACAAGCGTGTTGGTGCGCTGTCGGATGCCGCTGTAGACATTTCCGTAGTAGGTGTATTCGAGCGGCAGCAGCACCACGTCTCCGGCCTTGAGACGGCTCTTGAGCAGATCCGCAATGAGATCGAACGAAAGGCCGGCCTGCATGCCGAGATTGACCGAGCGCAAGCCGGTCGCCCGCTCGAGGGCCTGGGCGCTCATTCCAAAATAGGCACTAGAGCCCGCCACGACGAGAAGCTTGGGTTCGGCGATATCGGCCAATGCAAGCTTTCGCCGAAAGCCTTCGACTTCCCAGTAGTTGCTTTGAACAGTGACGCCGGCATTGATCATGAGCAGTGTCGCCAATGCCACGGCAGCAACGGCAACGGGCATGAAAAAGTAGACGAGGAAGCGTCTCATTGCGGCAGCAACCTCATGCTCTCAGGTGGGCGCGCAGCGTCCATCTCGAAGCATGGGCACCGTACCTGTTCGCCCGTCCCTCGAGACGTACCACGACGTGGCGCTTCTCAGGACGAGGTGACCTTCGAGCGAGCCAGCCAAATTGCATGCGATTCATGCACCCTAGAAATTAAAATAGATGAATTCAGGCGGCGTACGCATCTGCCATTCGCAGGCCAGGGCTACGGTGAACAGACAACCGAATGCAACTGCCCAGGCTGGTGTCATTCGATACCGCAGCAACCAATTCGTTCCGGCAGGATATCTGTCGTCGACGATGCGGCTTTCACCGAACACAAGCTGTTGCGAATTCGGCAACAGCAGACACCCCATGACCGCCGCCAACGCCATAACGGCAAAACTCAGAGGCATGCCGCCAAACCCGGAAGGGCCCAGACCTATCATCGAGAGCCACACTGACGCAGTGGTGGCGAGATCGGGGGCGCGAAACGGAATCCACGTAAATACGATGACGATGAACGTCGCAAACCAGGCCATCCTGCGGCCAAGGGGTGATGGCAAGATGACGAGGTCCAGTCTCTTCCAATAGACATGTCCGACGAGCAGCAGGCCATGCAGCGTGCCCCACAGCACAAACGTCCAGCTTGCGCCGTGCCACAGCCCACCCAGCATCATGACAATCAGCAAATTCTGGTAGGTGCGAAACCTGCCGCGGCGATTGCCGCCCAGGGGGATGTAGAGATATCGCTTCAGGAAGCGCGACAAGCTCATATGCCAGCGCCGCCAGAATTCGGAAATGTTCAAGCTCTTGTAAGGGGAGTTGAAATTGAACGGCAGCCGCAGACCCAGCATATACGCAAGCCCTATGGCCATATCGGAATAGCCCGAAAAGTCGAAATAGATCTGAAATGTGTAGGCAAATCCGGCTTGCCATGCCTCGGCGGTGGATAGCGGGCTCTGGTGCGCTTTGGCAAAAAGCTCGATGGCATATTGCGCAAAGGTGTCCGCGACGATGATTTTCTTGGCCAACCCCACGCTAAAGAGAGCCAGGCCCAACGCCAAATGCCGGGGCCCCAGCAGCAACGCCCATTTCCGGCCGAGCTGTCGCAGCACGTCGCCTTGCAGCACGATGGGGCCAGCGACCAGATGCGGGAAGAAGGATATGAACAGCGCGTAGGATAGAAAGTCGTGTTTGGGGGTCTCGCCGCGGTGACTGTCCACCAGATATGAAATCTGCTGGAAGGTAAAAAAGGAAATCCCGAGCGGCAGAATGATCTGGGACATCGGCGGTAAGGCAAACAGTTCGCCGATATTCGTCACCACGAAGAGAGTGTACTTGTAGTAGCCGAGCGTCAGCAGATTTGCGGCAACCCCCAGGGCAAGCCATATTTTGTGCGGGCGGCCATAGAGCCTTTGTCCCAGCAAATAGTTCAGCCCAATCGAAACAATCAGAACCGTTGGCGCCGCGGTATTCCAGGACCAATAGAAGAGCAGCGACGCCAGTATGAGGAACGCGTATTGCGCCCGCTGTCCGATGCAACGCGCAAGAGCCGCCCCGATCCACACAAGAGGAACGAAGACGAAAATAAAACCGAAATCGAAGAAGTTCATCCCGAAAACATAAAGCCGGGAACTACCGCCCGCGGCCTGTTTGTTTTGTCCAGGTCAATGCCGGCGGAGCCTCGGCGCGGTCACACTGGTCGGCTGCTTAGACATGCACGGGATTATCGGCGTGTCCGACGATAGCGATGGTTGCTCCGGTCGTGAATTCCCAAACCTGCACAGTCACGGGCCGACTTGAATCGATCACGTTATCGACGACGATGACACTCATGGTCGAGTGATCGAATATCGCCTGAGCCCCGGGATTGGTCCGAAGGAAATTAGTCAAAGTGTTTTGAGCCGCGACGTCAAACATCGGATACAGGGATGCCGTACCACTACCGGTGACTTGCGCAGTGCTGGCGACTTGCACGCTCCCGGTGACCTGCATAGTGCCGGCGACCTGAGCGCTACCTGTGTCTTGCGCACCACTCGACACGTGCCCAAGTGCGGTTTGCGTAGCGACCGCAGTGGGCACCAACACCAAAGAAACAAGGTCATTCTCTGCCGCGCCGAGGACCACGCCCGGCTTCAGCGCATGTTGCAACAGCTGGTCGATAGAAACGTTGGAGAGGTCCGGCTGAACTGTCGTTGTGGCAGCCGTTGTCACCGGTGCCGCAGTGGTGGCACCGGTGATCTGGGCTTGGTTAGCGTGCGAAGAGCCGGGAGCGCTGGAAGAGGAAGGGGCCGCCTGGGGCTGACTCAAATCGACGGCCGCAAATCTGGCGGTGGGGAGCGCAGGCTCACTATCCGCGACGACGACCTTCTCACGATCGGCGCTAACTTCCGGAAGAGGCTTGGTGGTGGTCGCCTCCTCCCTCAGAAGAGCGGGCTCGGAATTGACCGCGGGAATTGGAGGGTTCGATGTGGCGTCCTGCTCGGGCTGGAAGATGGCCGCCTTCATCTCGGCAAGTTGATGGCTTTGAATATTGGCAGCCGCTCCTGCGGCATCTGCATTCCATACTAAATCGCCATTATTCGACACCAGTGCCGCCGCATGGCTGCCGTCGGGTTGCCCTTCAGGGTCTCCCAAGGCGGCAAGTGAAACAACGGGCGCCAGGTCAATGCCTGAGACAGCCGTCGCACCGACGATAAAAGTCGCGATGGCGCAAACGACGTTGAGATAGGAAGACTCCTGACTTGCCAACTCAGTGCGCGCGCTACCGAGGAAGCTCTCGATATATTTGATGAACGCGCCCTGCAGTGTCACCTTTGAGCTATCGCGATCAGGCTGCGCCACATCGTCGGCGACGTGGTCTGTTCCCCGGTGGCTATTTCCCGAGAGCACATAGACGTCATCGGACGCGATGAAAATCGTGCCGATGATGATCGCCAGCATCGCCGCCGGATGGACGAACAGTTTCGTTCCCTCCGTGTTCCGGATGGGAATTTGCAGTGGAATTTGATTCACGAACGATTTGCTGAGGTCCGTAAATTGGCGCCCCTTCAGCGGGCTCGCGAGCCCTGAACTATACAGCTGATAAACGCCATCGAACCGAGTGATATGGACCAAGACCTCGCCGTCGGCGCGGCAAAACACGAACCAAGGGTCACCTTCGTCCGTCACGCCTCGATCGGTCTGCAGGGAAACCCGTGCCTGGAGGAGTGCGTGCTCAATTCGATAGAGTTCTGCGATTTCCGCTGGCGACCAATCCAGATTGCGCTGTGTTACGCGAAAGAACGCAATGACCTGTGAACTCAAAGCCGGCTCCCCTGGGACGTATCGGCGGACTTACTTACCGCCGGGCTCGCTTGACACGCTTTTAGCGCTGGCCTCGCTCGACGCGTCACTGAACAAGATCCCATGTGTTACCGGATCATAATATTTCATCAGCGTACGAACGAATTCCGCCGGCTCGACCTGCAAAGCACCGGCCCATTCGCGATAACGGTCAGGCGGAATGCGGCCACGGCCGGTCTCAAGCTGGGATATAAACGTGTAGTATTCGGCGCCGACGAGTTTTGCGAGCTGCCGCTGCGACAGACCACGCTTTTCGCGCAGCTCCTTCAACCACAGTCCTGCAGTGCGGCGCAATTCCTGAACCCCGACGTCACTTCTGAGTTGGGAATGAGTATACACTGCAATCTCCAATTCCGATAATTGCATAACATTGTTGCATAACTAGCCCATTCGGACGGGGAGTACAAGATTTACTGTACCCCCCGCCCCCGACCATGCTTAAAAGTGGGGTGCGCCTTTGTTTTTGCAAAAGGATGTTAGGGTGTTCTGTAATGAGCGGTGAAGATCAAAACCGTATGTGTATCTAGGGCGAATGGGGACGCGCTCGCGTCAGATCGGCCAATACCTACAGTCAATTGAGCGGGCAGGCGTCACTGTGATTTTTCCTTGTATCTCTTGCGGTTACGTCAATGTCCGGCGTTCTTTAGCCCCCAT
>PLYQ01000307.1:14061-19216 GCA_003153415.1 Rhodospirillales bacterium
CGCACTTCGTCGCAAAACCTTTTTCGCCTGCGTGAACTCGGCGTGGAAAAGGACGTTCATCCGGTCACGATCGAGCTCTGCGAATTCCACAACCTTCTGCGGGCAATTGAGCAGGTGCGGCCAGACGAAGTTTACAATCTCGCCGCGCAGAGCTTCGTCCATACCAGCTTCGAGCAGCCTATCTTTACCGCCGATGTCGACGCCATTGGCGTCACCCGCCTTCTCGAAGCAATCCGAACGGTCAATCCTGCCATCCACTTCTACCAGGCCAGCACTTCGGAGATGTTTGGCAAGGCACAGGCGGTTCCACAAAACGAAGCGACCCCCTTCTACCCGCGCAGCCCGTATGGCGTAGCCAAGCTCTACGCTCACTGGATTACGGTGAACTACCGCGAAAGCTATGGCCTGCATGCAAGCTCGGGAATACTCTTCAACCATGAGAGTCCGTTGCGCGGCACAGAATTCGTGACGCGTAAAGTGACACTCGGCCTGGCGAGGATCCGCCTTGGCCATCAGGACATGCTAGAGCTCGGAAATCTGGAGTCTCTACGCGACTGGGGATTCGCCGGCGACTACGTGGAGGGCATGTGGCGGATGCTGCAACAGCCCACTGCGGCCGACCATGTGATTGCCACAGGCCGAACGGTATCGGTTCGCAAATTTATCGAACTTGCGGCTGAGGCCGTAGGGTTTACGCTGGCGTGGGAAGGCCACGGTGTTGACATGCGCGGCCGCGACACTCACAGCGGACGCGTGATCATCAAAGTCAATCCCAGCTTCTACAGGCCTGCAGAGGTCGACCAACTCGTTGGCGATGCCTCCCTGGCCAAGAAGAAGCTAGGCTGGAAACCGACGGTCGACCTAGAAGGCCTGGTGGTCATGATGGCTGAAGCCGACCATCGTCGTGTTCGCGACAATCATCCGATATTCTGAAAAAGATCCTCGCAACTTGATATTTCTCATCTGCGGTCGATCGTCGGCTGCGCGACGAGCTGCTGAACGAGATGCCGTGCTCTTCACTCGCTCACGCGCGCCTCGTCCTCGAAGTAGGCTGTCGAAACTGAAACGCCGAACGACCGCACTGCGCGCTCGACATTCTGACGCCAGTCCCCGTGTGCGTCACGCAAGGCCTCCGTCGCGCAATAGCCCCGGGGCGCGGCTCTCAAGACCGGTCTCCCGCAGTTGGTGCGCTCAGATCGCGCAGGCGGAAGTTCCGCAGCTTGCAATCGCTTTCCTCAGATATTATCCGTCTCACAGAGGAACTCTTGATGGTCCGTCGGGACGAGCGTTATGACCTCGCGTGACGCTTGTCACAACCGCTCGACGCAAGAAGATGCTCTCGAGAAAAGACCGGTCTGGAAGTAGGCAATGGCACTAACTCGGGCGCGTTGACCATGAAACTTTGGCTAGATGTCGATGACCTTTTCTACTTTGCGGAGCGAAGCGCCCGACCGACTGGCATTCAGCGTTTGACGGGAGAGGTATACGCAGCGCTGATGGAAGTCGATCCTGGCCGGATTGGCTTCGTTCGGCATGGTGAGCCGCCGGGAAATTTCCGCGTCGTGAATTGGTCTGAAGTCCACCAAGTCTACACTGCCATGACAACCGGCGCCGTCGGGAAACTAGGCAGTCAAAAGGCAGGTGGCCCAGAAGAAACGGCAATTTCGCAAGCACGATCACTCCCGGCTTATCTCCGGCTCCTACGTCAGCTTTTCTCACGTCAAGTCGAGCCAAGCGCGGCACCATCTCCTTCCATGTCTCCAGGGACACCCGGACATTCTCTGACCAGCGACCTCCGGGCACACGTGAAGCCTGGCGATGTCTTTTGCAGCCTGGGCGCGCCTTGGCACAACGAGGCCTACGCAAATCACGTGTCACAACTGGTGAGCGATACCGGGGTCCGATTTGCGATGCTGGTCCATGATTTGATACCACTCCTATGCCCTGAATTTTTCGAAGCCGGTCGTGCTCCCCATTTCGGAAAGCTCATGATGGAGACGTTGCCGCTTGCCGACGTTCTCCTGACAAACTCCCAATCGACCGCTCGCGACGTTTCACGATGGGCGAAAATGCAAGGAATAGCCCTCAAGTGTGAACCGCACCATGTTCCGGTTGGAGCTGGCTTTGCTCGACCACCCGCGGGACCGCTGCCACCTGGTCTGGAGCCAGGTAGTTTTGTTCTATTCGTCTCGACCATCGAGATCCGAAAAAACCACCTCCAAGCGTTCCGTGTTTGGTGCCGAATGTTGCACGAAATGCCTCGCGATAGTGTCCCGACCCTAGTCTTCGCAGGGGCAGTCGGCTGGATGGTTGGGGATCTCATGAAGGCGATCGAAAGCACAAACCGCCTCGACGGAAAACTTGTATTGATCCATGAACCCGATGACGCAACTCTGTGCGCCTTGTACCAGGCCTGTCGTTTCACACTTTTCATGTCGCACTATGAAGGGTGGGGACTGCCGGTATCCGACAGCCTTGCCTTCCGGAAGATTTGCATTGCCTCCAACAAGACTGCGATCCCTGAGGCCGGCGGCGATTTCTGCCCTTATGTCGATCCCGACAATACCACGGGAGCCTATGAACTCATTCGTCAACTAATTGAGAATCCAAACGAACTCATGAGGCTCGAAGAGCGACTAAGAACTCAATACAAGCCCGTCCTCTGGTCGACAACGGCACGCGCCGTCATCGAGGCCGTGTCCTGAACATTCAACGTCAAGGTACCAAACGAGCGACCCAACGATGGTACCCGACTGTCAAAGTCAGGCGCGCTTCAAGAGGCGGCGTAGCAGGCCCGCGGGGCTTGGCCTTTTCTCGAGCCGAATTTCGTCAAGCGACGACTGCAGGATCGAATTGACGGCGCCGTCAGAAGCCTGGGTTGCGGATGCCAATCTGGCGCGCGCTGTCAATTTTTCCAACTGATTGAGGCCGTTCAGAACGGCCTTGGAAATTCCCTCACAATCATACTCTGCAATCTCGACCGCCCGTCCCTCTTCAAACGCAGTTTGGGCGAAGCCGCAGCCCCGAGTCGCTATCACAGGTATTCCAAGCGTCGTCGCCTCGGTAAAAACACCTGAACCGCGCGTTCTGTACACTAGAGGGTCGTACGGCAGCAGAATCAGATCCGCTCGCAGTAGCCAGGACAAATAATCGTCATGAGAAAGTATGCTGTTTTCGACAGTGACGAGGGGACCCATATTGGATAGCGCTTCAAACACCGAAGTATCGCGGTCCACATCAGCCTCGCCCACCATACCATGGATCGCAAAATGGACGTCGGGGCGCTGACGCAGCACGCGTTCAATTGCTCCCGGAAGCATTCGGTAACCTTTCGGCGCATTCGCGTGCCCGATGCAGGCGATCGTCGGTGGCGAGCCGCGCCGGGTCGACCTCAATGCATCGCTGCCACGCACTAGGTTAGGACCGGGCGCCAGTTTAATTTCGAGTCCGACGACGTGACGGTAGGCGTCCGCCATCCCTTTGGTTTCGCAAAATACGGTTATCTTGCAATCATCGCCGATGCTTGCCCGCAGCGCTGAAAAAGCCTGCCTATATTCAGCAAACAAGGCCTCCGTAGATGGGTCATCGATCGACTTCCTGTAATCCGGCGCATACAAGAGCCACAACAAGATATGTGGCGGGCTCCTCAAGTGAGGACGTCGTAAATATCTGGCGAGTGCAAGAGCTAGTATCTGGTCGCAGCACGGAAGGACCAAGAGGTCAGGCCTCGACCATTGCCAGCGCAAGGCCGCCGCCAACTGGCTATGCGTATCAGCAACGCTTTGTGCAAACTCAGAAGATGTCCACTCGGATCGTCCATAGATGGATCTCGTGAAGCATCGCCTTAGTTTCAAAGTTTGCACGACATAAGCATCAGCGTGCGCCGAACCGAGGCACGAATGATCCACGTTCAAACTCGACAGTTCCGCATTTAACTTCAAGACCGCGTTATGGTGATGCCCGCCCATTGAGTGTAGGGCAGGGTCGATGATCAGGACTTTCATGATGCCCTGACTGAATCGTAGACGATTGCTCGTGACGGACGAATAGAGATGGTGTCACCTATGACGGCCCGCTCGCAGTAAGCGATTTGGCATGCCCGAGCGAAGTGGATTGCAGTCATTCTGCTTCAACAAGCGTCCGCCAAAGGCGCGACCATCGTTCGTGCATGCGCACGCCAAACATAGCCAACCGCCATCGTAGCGTAAATTCGGAGACCCGATAAAGATGCTCCGTTGGGGCCTGCACGACTAAAGAAGGATATACATAAAGCTGGCCACCCTTCAGACCGATGGCTTCGTTAAACGCGACATGTTCTGCGACTTCCCGATTGAATCCATCCGTTCCGCAATAGCGTGCACCGAAAGTGAACTGCATTTTGTAAATGCCAAGGCCGCCGAATGCGGAACGGACACGGATGGGCGGCATACTGGACGGAATTGCAATCTGCCTAGAGTAGACCTCGCGAATCTTTGCTGACTCGAACGATGCTTTTGGGTGTCGTCCCCAAATGGCGTGCCAGCAATCGCCCGGGCACCAGGTTTCGTGTCGAAGTGACCAAATATCATAATACCTCGGCGCCGAGTTGGCGAAGACAGCAGCCCGCTCGGGCCTTTCTTCGAGCCAATTGGCAGCGGCGGCAAAGTCTTCGGCTGGCACGTAGGGCGCGAGGACGTCGTCAAAATCGGCCACAATCAAGTGGTCAAATTTCGACAAGCTCGTGGAATGTATCTCGGCGAGACAGGTGTTGCGGGCGATGGCGATCCGAGCGGTACGCGAGGGCGTCTGATCCGCCAAGCAACCTAAGTCAATCACCTTGCCTTGCCGGCCCGCTCGCAACCACTGTGTCAGAATAGAAAACGAGCTATCTGTGCTGTCGCTGACAGCAATAACAAAGGCAGAGTCATCGTACAGCGCGGCAAACCGCCCAAGATTGTCCAAAACTCTGTCCAAATGAGCGGCGCAGTCGCGAACGGCGCCAGCAAATACGGCCCTTCGTTGCTTCAACGGCGTCGGCGATCGATCTTGACTGGCAAATGTGCTCATTCAACGCTTGGCCGGACGCTCAGTTTCGAGTTTGGACGTTGCATCGAGACTAGACTCGCGGCCCACATCATCGGACGCGAAGTACGCGATCCTTAATCGTGAAAAAATG
>PLYQ01000317.1 GCA_003153415.1 Rhodospirillales bacterium
CGACGGCGCGCTCGCCGAGCTGCGGTCGGGCTCCGAGACCGAGGCCGTCCTGCGGCGCGCGTTCCTCGGGCAGACGTGGCAGCGCGTGAAGGTCGAGACCGCCGGCAAGACGACGTGGGCCAAGCAGTGGAGCAACGGCAAGCACCCCCAGTGGCGCAACCTCCCCATCGCCGAAATCAAACGCCGCGACGTGATCGAGCGGCTCGGCGAGATCAAGGCGGAAGGCGGCAAGCACGCGGCACGACACGCACTCAGCTCGGTGCGGAAGTTCTTCGGCTGGTGCGTCGAGCGCGAGATCGCCGGCATGGACGTGTCACCCTGCGCCAACATCAAAGACCGGATGCTCAACATCACCGGGCGCGACCTCCGACGCTCGCGCGTGCTGACCGACGCCGAGCTGCGCGATGTCTGGCAGGCGGCGGATCGCCTCACAGCCAGCACCCGCGCGAAGGTGCTCGCCAAGAACCCGGCGGCCGATGTGAGCCTCGTCATCGATCCCGCCGGGCCGCTGGTGATGTTGCTCATGTTGACCGGGCAACGGCTCAACGACATCGCGAAGGCCCGCTGGTCCGAGATCGATCTGGAGAAGGCGGTGCTGACCGTGCCGCCGGAACGGTACAAGACCGGCACCGCGATGGTGGTTCCGTTGTCGCCCCTCGCGCTGGACATCATCAAGGCGCTGCCCAAGTTCGGGCGTGGCTCCTTTGCTCTGACAACGACCGGCGGCGCGCGGCCGATCTCCGACATATCGGGGATGAAAGCGCGGCTGAACGCGGCCATCGCCGATCAACGCGAGAAGGATCGCGCCGAGCCGATGCCGCCATGGGTGCTGCACGATCTCCGGCGCACCATGAGAACGCGGTTGACCAGCGATCTCGGCGTCGATGCCTACATCGCCGAGAGGTGCATCGGTCATGCGCTGCCGGGGCTGCACGCCGTCTACGATCAGGGAAGCCATCGCGATCAAAAGCGCGACGCGCTCGACCGTTGGGCGACTGCGCTGGCCAAGATCGTCGGTCTGGAACCTGCGCCCGAAGGCGGCGACATAGTACCCGAAGAAGAAATGCAGCGCCGACGGAAGGCGAAACGCGCGTGACCCAGATCACGGCGGCCGAGGTCAAAGGATGGTTCGGCACACGCAAGAGGCCGAGCGACGATCAATGCGCCGAGATCGCCAAGAAGTTGACGAGGTTCCGGCGGTTGCCCATCGTCAAAAAAGGGCGAGCGCGCAAAACGGAAGCCAAACACAGCACCGAGCCGGTAGACACACTACTTGCTGCTATCCCTGACTACCTCCGGCTTTACGAACGCACGGGGGCCAGCGACAGCCAGAAGATCATCAAGGAGCTAGGCGTCGCTCTTACGCGAGCGCGGCCGATCATCCAGTTTCCGCTTGGACCCGGCGAGCGCCAAACCCCACAGCAGCGGCCGAGGACGAAGCCGTGGCACCTGCCCTCTGTGCTGATCGGCAACATCATCGCCGAGGCGCTGGTGATGTCTGGACACGCCAAGGCGGGGCTTTCGCACAGGTCCGCAGTGGTCGGGGCCGTGCATCACGCTTTGGCCCAAAAAGGATACGGGGACATCGCGAACGCCGCGATCAGCGCGCATTTGAAAAGACGAGCCGACAAGCACGGGGGCTTGGGCCGCCCCGACACGTCCGAGATGAAAAAGTTCAAAGCGGCCTTTAGAGCGCAGGTACGGGCTTAGAGCCCTCTGGCGACAACCGACGAAGGGAACTATAGAGCGCGCGCTCAATGCGTTGCCTTACTTCGCGCGGCCGCGTCGCTAGCTTTCCCTCATGCTCCCCCTTCCGCATGAGGTTATCCCGATGTCTTCCAGCAAGAAAATCCGCAAGACGCCGACCCCCGCTGTCCGGTCAGTCGAGCCGGTTCGAGCCGAGGACGACAAAATCGTCACCTACTTCGACATCGAGCGCGAAGCGGGATTTGCGCCGCCCACGAGGGTGCATCTGCGAAGGTTGATCAAGAAGAAGCTATTCCCGAGGCCGGTCGCGCTGTCGCCGGGCCGGATCGGCTGGTTTTTGTCCGAACTGCAACAGCACAAAGCCTCGCGCCCTCGCGCGTAAGCGAGAAGAACCCACGGCGTGGTCGCGCCATGGGTCCAACAATCTCGTTCAACAGGAGGCTTTGATGCCGACCATGCCGGGTCAGCGACCCAATAATACCGTGCGCCACACACATGCCGCAAGCGAGAGCGACGTGATCTCGGCCTTCTCCGACGCCATGCGCGGACGCGGCCTGATCCCGCCTGCCGATCTGATCGCCGACGGCAAGTTGCACCGCTGCGCCGTCGAGGGAGAGAAGTCCGGCAAGCGTTCCGGCTCCTACTTATTGCATCTCGATGCGCGTCCCGCTGGCGGCTTCACGAACTGGAAAGACGGCAAGGACTACCAGAACTGGAGGTACGCCAACGGCGTGGTGGCAGTGACCCCAGCCGAACGCGAGACGTGGGCCGTTCGCAATAAGGCCGAGCGGGAGAAGCGCCAACGTCGCGCCGAGGCGACGCAACGGCGGGCGGGCGCATTGTGGAAGGCAGCCACCCCGGCAGAGGCGGAGCACCCGTACCTCGTCGCCAAGGGCGTCCAGACTCATGGTCTTCGGCAAGACGGCGACGTGCTGCTCGTGCCGATGTTCGAGGGGACCACGAAGAAGTTGGTGACGGTGCAGCGCATCTCGGCGGACGGTGAGAAGAGCTTCCTTCCCGGCGGCCCGACAGCGGGCGCGTACTCAGTCATCGGCAAGCCCGACGGCACGATCGTCATCGCCGAGGGATGGGTGACGGCCGCGACGATCCACGAGGCGACCGGGTTGGCAGTGGCCGTTGCCTTTAGCTGCTGGAACCTCGAATCCGTCGCCCGGACGATGCGCCGGCGATACCCCGACGCGAAGATCATCATCGCCGCCGACGACGATCACAAAACCCACAACAATCCCGGCGTCACGGCCGCGCGTCATACCGCGATGGCCGCCAATGCACTGGTAGCAGTGCCGACGTTCGGCGCAGACCGAAGGGACGAGCACACCGACTTCAACGACTTGTACAAGCTCGCGGGAGCCGACGCCGTGAAAGCCGCAATCGAAGCCGCTGCCAGACCCTATGCCGATGCCGCCGCTCCCCGGAGCGGCGAAGCCGAGGACGACAAAGCCCCCCAGAACGACGAAGCCGATGCAGAGCCATCCGAGCCGGACCAGATCGATGACGATGCTCCCAGCGCAGAGGCCGAGCCCCAGATCGACGATGACGCCGAGATCAAGCGCCTCGCCGGGCTTCGCGGGCTGGCCTACGACCGCGAGCGCGAGGAGGCGGCGAAGCGGCTGGGCGTGCGCGCGAGCAGGCTGGACAAGATGGTGCAAGCTGAACGTGTCGCAAGTGAAGACGGCGAGGACGGGCTGCCCGAGATCGAGCCGTGGCCGGACCCCGTCGACGGCGCGGCGCTGCTGAGCGAGATGGCGAGCATCGTGCTGCGACACTGTGGGGTGCCGACACGAGCCGAGGACGCCATCGCGCTTTGGACCGTTCACACGCACGCGCTGGACGCCGCCGACGTTTCACCGCGCCTTGCGTTCACCTCTCCGGTTCCCGAATGTGGCAAAAGCACCGCGCTGGCACTTGTCAGCGCGCTGGTACCTCGCTGCCTCCCCGCGTCGAACACAACGGCTGCCGCGACGTTCCGCACCATCGAGAAGTGGAAGCCGACATTTCTGATCGACGAAGCCGACACTTTCCTGCACGACAACCATGAGCTTCGCGGCGTGCTCAACAGTGGACACACGCGCAGCACCGCCTTTGTCATCCGCACTGTCGGCGACAACCATGAGCCGCGTCGTTTTGCGACTTGGGGAGCGCTCGCCATCGGCATGATCGGGAAGCTGCCTGCGACACTGGCAAGCCGCGCCATCCACATCGAGATGCAGCGCCTTGGGCCGGGGGAGAAGCTCGCGCCGCTCCAGCTCAACAGCGGCAAGCCCTACCTCGACATCGCTCGCAAGGCGGCACGCTGGACGGCCGACAACATGGCTGCGCTTCGCAATGCGTAGCCCGTCATGCCAGAAGGCTTCAGCAACCGTCGCGCCGACAACTGGAGGCCGCTGCTGGCGATAGCCGAACTCGCCGGTGGCGATTGGCCCGAGCTGGCCCGCGAGGCGGCGCTGACGCTGGACCGGCCCGATGCCGGGCAGACATACCCCGTCATGCTGCTATCCGATTTAAGGACCCTCTTCGCCGAGCGCGGCGTGGATCGCCTGTCGAGCGCCGAGATCGTGACCGCGCTGGCCGCGCAGGAGGGCAGCCCATGGCCGGAATACGGGCGGATGGGCAAGCCGATCACGCCCAACGCCTTGGGCAAGCTGCTCAGCGGCTTCGGGCTGTCGTCGCGAAATATCCGATGGGGGGAGCCTGAGACGGTCGTGAAGGGCTACATGCGCTCCGATTTCGACGATGTTTTCGTTAATTATTTGCCCCCACCCCTCTCTTGAACCGCTACACCGCTACAACCCGCATGGCATATGGCTTTTAGGCGCTTTTCAAAGCGCTACAGGCGAGGGGGTTGTAGCGCTTTGAAAATGCCATCTGACCCAATGAAACCGGGCATTGTAGCGGTGTAGCGGTTTGAAAGGGGGTAAGCAGGAGATAGGGCCATGCCAGACCGCGATCCGCCCACGGAAGCCGACCTCGACCGCTGGATGCAGTTTGAGGAGCGGGCTGCTATCTGCCAATACGACGGCCGGCTGACGCGCGCAGCGGCCGAGGAGCTGGCACGAGCCGAGCTGGAGGGCTGGGAGCCCGGCTGCCGGCCAACAACACAGGAGGGCCGCCGCATGGCCGCCAAACCACCATCAGACACGGCACCACCGACGAAGCCGAACCCCTATGCCGACCTGATGAAAGACGGCCGCGTCGTCGACACCAGCGCCGGGCACATCGGGCAGGGCATCATCATCGGTGGGATGCCGCGACCGAAGCAGGCACAGCCCGCGAAGGTGCCCGAGCCGGCGGCCGTGCCAAAATCGACGAAGCGTTAGCCGAGCCTATGGTCGTTAAACCATCTGATTTCGAGATACTCAGCCCGACCAAAGTGCGGCATACGGCGACGGGCGCGGTGTTTACCACCTACACCTATGCCGAGCCTCACGACGCTGGGAGCAGCATGACCGTCAGTGCTGGTCGCGCGGGCGAGGGCAACCTGCCGATGTTGGATGAACTCAAGCCCGTCGCGTGGCAGTTGTTTCAGGAGCAGGCGAAGAAGGCGGACAAATGATGCTAAGTACGCCTTCCGGTTTCGTAGTCGTCATATATCTTCAGAAACTCCGCAAGCGTCACGACAGTCAGTGATGGCGGAAGTACGTCAAGACCATGCGACCTCTTCAAGATACGCTTATCATGAGTGATGAAGTAGGCGCAGTGCTTCCCGGCATCAAAGAGATGTTTGGCGTCGTCCGCATGTTTGCCGAGCCGGGCGTTGCCTTGGAGAGCCTTTTCGATCTTGTTAAGTTGCTGTCGCTCGGGCGCGGTCAACTCGGTCGGCAAGGTGTAGAGACCGGAGAGCATCGGTCCGCTAACATGCTGTGGAGTTCGGGGGTGTTGCACCTCCCGCCGGACGCCATGAGGGGTGATGGGCCTGACCTTCCCCTCGCGCTTTAAATCTAGAAAGCGATCAACCAAGGCGTCGTTCCCGCTCCCGTCCTTGTTCAACGCATTCGCGTCAACTCCGATTGACGCTGTGCTAGGATCGAGCGGGCGGCGCATTCTTGGTCCTTCTGACGAATTGGATTTGCTCTGGCTACCATGCCCCCCGCTGTCTGCAGAAGAATATCGACCGCACATGGCGCTAACTTAGCAGGCTCCAAATGGCGGCGCGCCGCCGTCGAAAGTCCGTTATTGGGGGCAATCCGGAAGTCATCGACGCACCCTCAGAACGGCGCGCCTGACCCGAGGCGGACATTGCGGCGATAGAACTTGAAGGGGTGGCATTGGAGAAGATTTAGGCGCGGGGCGCATGTCAATCGAAAGGCCCGAACATCGGAAAAAGGAGGAGGTGAGGGAGCGACTTATGTCTGACAAATATGCCGTGGTCGGCAATCCGATCGACCACACCAAATCGCCGCTGATCCATCTCAGCTTCGCCAAAGAGACCGGGCAGAATATAGACTACGTCGCGATTGAGGCTCCTA
>PLYQ01000259.1 GCA_003153415.1 Rhodospirillales bacterium
CATCCTGACCAGCCGCGCCGACTCGCTGCTGACCCGGCTTGCCTCGTGCGCCGTGGCGGTGCTGGTCGCGGCGGCGCGCCGGGCGAAAGCCGCCGCGGCCATTCCTTGAGGACGGACATGAACGACGCCATCAGACCGGTCCTCAGTGGCCGCAAGGCGCTGGTCGTGGGCATCGCCAACGACCAGTCGATCGCCTGGGGTTGCGCCAAGGCCTTCCGGACCGCCGGCGCCGAGCTCGCGGTGACGTGGCTGAACGACAAGGCGCGACCGTATGTCGAGCCGCTGGCCCGAGAACTCGAAGCGCCAATCGCGGCCCCGCTCGACGTTGCTGTCCCCGGCCAGCTCGAGGCGGTATTCGACGAGGTCGGGCGGCGCTGGGGCAAGCTCGACATCCTGGTGCACTCGATCGCCTTCGCGCCGATGGCTGACCTGCGCGGTGGGCTGCTCGATTGCTCCGCCGAGGGCTTCGCCAAGGCGATGGACGTCTCCTGCCACTCCTTCGTCCGCATGGCCCGGCTGGCCGCACCGCTGATGACCGACGGTGGCACGATGTTCGCCATGAGCTACTACGGCGCCAACCGGGTCGTGCCGAACTACAACGTGATGGGCCCAGTCAAGGCTGCGCTCGAAGCGAGCTGCCGCTACCTGGCGTACGAACTCGGGTCCCGGCGCATCCGCGTCCATGCCATTTCGCCCGGCCCGCTCAAGACCCGGGCGGCCTCCGGCCTCAAGGACTTCGAGCTGCTGCTGAACGAGGCGGCGCACAAGGCGCCGTTGGGCGAGCTCGTCGACATCATGGATGTCGGCTACACCTGCGCCTACCTCGCCACGCCCTTCGCTCAGCGTATCACCGGCGGCACCGTCTATGTCGACGGCGGCACCAACATCGTCGCCTGACGCAGGCTCCGGGATGTCGACACAAGGCTGCATCGCTGTCCTCAATGCTGGGTCCTCGAGCATCAAATTTGCGCTCTATGAGANNGAGACGGGCCGCGACGGTGCCCTGCTGTTCCGAGGGCAGATCGAGAGCATTGGCCTCGCAGCACATCTCAAGGCGGCAAACGCCACGGGCGAGATCGTCGCCGAACGGAACTGGGAGGCAGGTCGACTCGACCATCGCGGTGCTACCGGCGAGATATTGAAGCTCGGAAGTGAATTGCTGCAGGGCCGGCCGGTGCTGGCCTTCGGCCACCGGGTCGTGCACGGCGGCATGGAATTCACCGCTCCGGCGAGGATCGACGCCCGTGTCATGGCGGCGCTCGCGCGGTTCGTGCCGTTGGCTCCGCTCCACCAGCCGCACAACCTGGCACCGATCGAGGCGATCGCCGAGGNNCGCTACGGCTTCCACGGCTTGTCCTACGACTACATCGTCACATGGCTACGCGAGGCGGCACCGGAACTTGCACGGTCGCGCCTGATCATTGCCCATCTCGGCAACGGCGCCAGCCTGTGCGCCGTGCGCGACGGGCGGAGCGTGGCCAGTACGATGGGGTTCACCGCCGTCGACGGGTTGATGATGGGCACGCGCTGCGGCTCGCTCGATCCGGGCGTGCTGCTCTACCTGATGCAGGAGCGCGGCCTGGACGCTGCAGGGATCGAGGATCTGCTCTATCGCAGGTCCGGCCTGCTCGGGGTCTCAGGTCTTTCCTCTGACATGCGCGCGCTCCGCCAATCGGCGGCACCCGAGGCAGCCGAAGCGATCGCCCTGTTCGTCTACCGGATCGTCCGGGAGGCAGGTTCGCTCGCCGCCGCCCTGGGGGGCGTCGATGGCATCGTGTTCACTGCCGGGATCGGCGAGAACGACCCTGCGACCCGGGCTGAAATTGCCGCCGGATGCGGCTGGCTCGGCCTCGTTCTCGACGACATCCGCAATCGGCGAGGCGTTGGCCGGATCGACGCTGACGAGTCGCGCATATCGGCGTGGGTCGTACCGACCGACGAGGAGCGCATGATCGCACGATACACGAATGACGGCCTGACTCTCCGATGAATAGCAGAATGGCAAGGAGCGGAAGGTACTTACCCGACGATCGACCGTCAGAGTCTGGTACGCGCTGTCGGCGCGACGACGTGCATGTGAATTTCTACGGCCTTGACGCCGGGGACTTTCGTGGCGGCCAATCGATAGGTCTCGCGTACCGCCTCGCTAGGCACTACCCCCCAGAGATGCGCGACTCCGCCATTGACCACGACATCGGCGCGCCGAGCTGCCGACCAGTGTTGGCCCTGCGTAGCGGATAGCACGTTCTGGCGCAGTTGCTCGTCCGCGAGCAGAGACGGCCCGCTCCCCGCCTTTGGCGTACTGACCGGAGAGCCTGACGACAGCAGCGCGCGCAACAGGTCGACGCGACTTACGATTCCGATGACGGCCTGACCGCTGAGGACAGGCGCGCGCTTGACGCGATGCTTCAACATCAGCTCGGCGACTTGCCTCAGTGTCGCGTTCTCGTCGACCGTAACGACCTCTTTGGTCATGACGTCGGTAACGCCGTGGGATCGCGTATGAGCATATACCCCAGCCGCCGCCTCCTTCTCGCTAGGCTGCCCCGGCGTCCCGGATGGGAAGGCACTCACTCCGGCTTCAGCAAACCGGATCAGGTCGGCTTCGCTGACGAGGCCAACCATGACGCCGGTCGGGTCGAGGACCGGCATGGCACTGACGCCGGTGTTGATCAGCAACCCAATCGCTTCGAAGACCGTGGCATCTGCGGCAATCGACATTACTTCGCCGGACATCACATCCTTGGCTCGCACGGTGTTGCCTCCATTGAGAGCTGACCCCTGACCGCGATGTTCGGGCGTTCGCGCGGTCGGCGCCTTGCGCAAAACTAAACTAAGGT
>PLYQ01000123.1 GCA_003153415.1 Rhodospirillales bacterium
GCCTGCGCGCCGGAATGCGGCTGCACGTTGGCAAAGGAGCAGTTGAAGAGTTTGCAGGCACGCTCGATGGCGAGCAGCTCGGCCTTGTCGACTTCCTCGCAGCCGCCGTAGTAGCGCCGGCCGGGGTAGCCTTCGGCNNGCCTCGAGCACGGCGCGCGAGACGATGTTCTCCGACGCGATCAGCTCGATCTGCTCACGCTGGCGCGCCAGCTCGCCCTTGACCGCCGCGTAGACCGCAGGATCGGCCTCGGCGAGGCTCTGCGTGAACATCGGCAGCGGCGCGTCCTGCATCTTGGCGGCGGCTTGACTCATCTCTTCAGACCTCACGAAAGCTTGGCAACGCGGCCGACGTGGCGGCCGCCTTCGAATTTGGTGCTCAGGAAAACCTTCAGCGCGTCGCGCGCCGCCTCAAACCCGATCAGGCGCTGGCCGAAGGCCACGACGTTGGCGTCGTTGTGCTCGCGCGACAGGCGGGCCGAGGTCACGTCATGGACCAGCGCNNTGCAGGTCGCGCTTGAGAATTTCCTTGAGGTCGAAGCCGGCATGATCCGACGCGACCGCGATGGTGGCCCCCGCCATCTCGCCGTGTGATCCCCTCTAGCTGTTGAGTCTGGGGATACCATATCCGGGGCCGCGATGTCACGGTCCCCCAAAATCGTGGGAAATGACCTACAAGACCCTGAAATCGCGAAAGAAAAGGGCCCGGCGAACCGGGCCCTTTCGTCTCTCGCGCCAGACGTTACTTCACCGTCGGGAAATAGTTGCCGTCCTTCCAGACGTAGATGTCATAGACTGGGTTCTTGATGTCGCCCTTCTGGTCGAACACCAGCGGCCCGACCACCGAGTCATACGGGCCGGAGCGCAGCGCCGCAGCCACGGCCGCAGAGTCGGTCGACTTGGCCTTGGCAGCCGCCTGTGCCCACGCCTTGACTGCCGCGTAGCTGAACAGCGTGTAGCCTTCCGGATTGTACTTGGCGTCACGGAACTTCTTCACCAGATCGGCATTCTTGGGATCGTCCTCGGCCTTGGGCGGAAACGACATCAACACGCCGTTGGTCGCGGCACCGCCCAGCTTGGCAAACTCGTCGGTGGCGAGTGCATCGAAGCCGACCATCTGCGAAGCGAGGCCCTGTTCACGCGACTGCTTGATGATGGCGGCGCCCTCGGGATGGTAGCCGCCGAGTATCATGATATCGATCTTGGCCTGCTTCATCTTGCTGATGAGGGCCGTGAAGTCCTTGTCACCGCGCGTAATGGCCTCGTACATGACCTCCTGCGTGCCGGCCTTGTTGAGGGCCTTCTTGGCCTCGTCAGCCACGCCTTTTCCGTAAGTCGTCTTGTCGTGAATGATCGCAATCCTGGCGCCGCGATGGTACTTCAGGATGTAGTTCGCCATCGTCGGACCTTGGATGTCGTCGCGGCCGACGGTGCGGAACACCGTGGTGTTGCCCTTGGCGAAGGCGCCGTCGGTCAGCGCGGGGTTCGTCGAGGCCGGTGTAATCTGCAGGATCTTGGCTTCCTTGTAGATATCGGAGGCAGGGATCGACGAGGAAGAGCAGTAGTGGCCGGCCACGAAGACCACTTTGTCGGTCGCCATCTTGTTGGCAACGGCCGTGGCCTGCTTGGGATCGCAGGCGTCGTCGCCGATCAGCAGCTCGAGCTTCTGGCCATTGACGCCGCCGGCGGCATTGATTTCATCGACGGCCATCTGGGCGCCGCGCTTCATCTGCTCGCCAAAGACGGCGTCCGACCCGGTCATTGGCCCGGCCGCTCCGATCTTGATCTGCGCAAATGCCGACGTTGCCATCAGGGCAATCGCTGTGACGGCAAGCGCACCGTAAATTCGCTTCATCGAGTATCTCCCTCT
This sequence comes from Rhodospirillales bacterium, assembly GCA_003153415.1. GTDB lineage: Bacteria > Pseudomonadota > Alphaproteobacteria > Reyranellales > Reyranellaceae > Reyranella. The sequence goes on from PLYQ01000123.1 coordinate 1,868, forward strand.
CTATCCGTCCACGGATGTGGAGCCCAGCTGCAAGCTTAGTGCCACTCTTCCCAGTCCAGCAAGCCTTTGCGCTGATACAACCACGGATATTGGCGCACCATCTGGCGCACACGAGTCAGACGGTACGCAAAGGCGGCAAAGGCGAGCAGCACGGCCCAGCTCAGCAGGAAACCGCCTGGCGCCAGGAGGCCCCCGCCGCCCAGGGCATAGTCGAAGAAGCGCAAGGCAGCCGAAAGCAGGGCCGAATAGAAGACGATCAGCCACCAGGGGCGCCAGGTGAGTGCCACCGCGTGACCGGCCGCGAAGGCGCCCGGCCCGAACAGCACGATATTGAACAGCAGGACGTTGAACAGCGTGTCGCCGAACCAGTCGAACATGAAGGTATCGAGCGGGCTCACGCGTGGCCGCCCTCGAGATAGGCCGAGCGGACCTCGGCGTTGGCCAGCAGCTCCTTACCGGGCCCGCTCAGCCGCACCCGGCCATTGACCAGCACGTAGCCGCGGTCGGCGAGGCGCAGGGCATGGTAGGCGTTTTGCTCGACCAGGAAGATCGTCACGCCCTCCTCCCGCGCGATCCGGCCGATCGCCTCGAAGATCTGCTTCACCACCAGCGGCGCCAGGCCCAGCGACGGCTCGTCGAGCAGCAGCAGCCGCGGCCGGCTCATCAGGGCTCGGCCGATCGCCAGCATCTGTTGCTCGCCGCCCGACAGGGTGCCCCCGCGCTGGTCGCGCCGCTCGGCCAGCCGCGGGAACATCGCGAAAACGCGGTCGAGATCGTGATGGAAATGCGCAGGATCGACGATCGTAGCGCCCATCTGCAGGTTCTCGAATACGCTCATGTGCGAGAAGATGCGGCGGCCCTCCGGCACCTGTGCCACACCGCGCTGCACGATCTTGTAGGTCGGCAGGCCGGTGATATCCTCGCCGTCGAGCAGCACCGCACCTGCCCGCGCGCGCGGGTTGCCGCAGATCGTCATCAGGAGCGTCGACTTGCCCGCGCCGTTGGCGCCGATCATCGTCACAATCTCGCCCCTCGCGACCTCGAGATCTACGCCGTGCAGCGCCTGGATCGCGCCGTAGAAGGTCATGACCCCCCTGACCGCGAGGATGGGCGCGTCAGGCATGCGCCTCTTCCCCGTCGTCGGTGCCGAGATAGGCGCGGATCACCGCGGGATCGCGCTGCACCGAAGCCGGCGCGCCCTCGGCGATCTTGCGGCCGTAATCGAGCACGACGACATGGTCGGAGATCTTCATCACCACGCTCATGTCGTGCTCGATCAGCAGCAAGCCCACGCCGTCGCGCTCGCGGATCGAGACCAGTAGATTGTTGAGTTCCCCCGATTCACGCGGGTTGAGGCCGGCGGCCGGCTCGTCGAGACAGAGGAGCCGTGGGTCGGTGCACATGGCCCGGGCGATCTCGAGCCGCCGCTGCGCACCATAGGGAAGCTGGCCCGCCGGCCGGTCGGCATCCGCCACCAGGCCGATCCGGTCGAGCCAGTCGCGGGCGATCTCGACGGCCGCGGCCTCGGCGTCGCGATAACTCTTGATCCCGAACAAGCCGACCACGCTCATGCCCGAGGCGCGCATCAGCTTGTTGTGCTGCGCCACTATCAGGTTCTCGAGCACTGTCATGGCCGGAAACAGCCGGACGTTCTGGAAGGTGCGCGCCACCTTGGCCTGCTGGCCGATCTCGTGGCCCAGCATCCGCTCCAGCAGGTATTCGCGATCGGTACGCAAGGTGAGCCGTCCGACCGTCGGCTTGTAGAAGCCGGTGATGCAATTGAAGACCGTTGTTTTTCCGGCGCCATTGGGGCCGATGATGGCGGTGATCTCGCGCGGACGGGCGGTGAAGGAGACGTCGTCGACCGCCACCAGGCCGCCGAAGCGCATGGTGAGGTGCTCGACCTGGATCAGCGGCGGGACGTTCGGCGGCGGCGCATCGCTCATCCGTCGCCTCCAGGCCGGACGGGATGCAGCCTGAGCGAAGGCTCGCGATGGGAGATGAGGCCGCGCGGACGGAACACCATGATCAGCACCATGGCGAGACCGAAGGCCAGCATGCGGTAACTGCCGAGTTCGCGGAACCATTCGGGCAAGCCGATCAGCAACACCGACGCCAGCACCACACCGATCTGACTGCCCATGCCGCCCAGCACGACGATGGCGAGGATGATCGCCGACTCGATGAAGACGAAACTCTCAGGGCTGATGAAGCGCTGCTTGGCGGCAAAGAACGAGCCTGCGATGCCTGCAAACATCGCGCCGATGGCGAAGGCGGTAAGCTTGGTGCTGGTCGGATTGATGCCAAGCGCACGGCACGCTGTCTCGTCTTCACGCAGCGCCTCCCAGGCCCGCCCCACGGGCAGGCGGCGCAGGCGCTGCGTGAACAGGTTCGTTGCGAGCGCCAGCACCAGGATGATGTAGTAGAGGAAGATCAGGCGCTGATTGGCGCTGAACGGCAGGCCCATCATCTCCGAGAAGGTCTGGTGTCCTGCCGGCGCGGTCTCGGCGAACACCGCCCCGAACAGGGTCGGGCCGGGAATCGAACGGATGCCGTCGGGACCGTGCGTGAGATCGACCCAGTTGATCAGCACCAGCCGGATGATCTCGCCGAAGCCCAAGGTGACGATGGCGAGATAGTCGCCACGCAGACGCAGCACCGGAAAGCCGAGCAGGATGCCGAAGCTGGCCGCCATCATGCCGGCCAGCGGCAGTATTATCCAGAAGCCGAGCCCCAACTCCGTGCTGAGCAGCGCATAGGTGTAGGCGCCGACCGCATAGAAGGCGACGTAGCCGAGATCGAGCAGACCGGCGAGACCGACCACGATGTTCAGGCCCCAGCCCAGCATGATGTAGGTAAGGATCAGCACGGAGAGATCCATCGTCTTCTGGTCGGCGAATGGCGCGAACGGCAGCGCGACGGCGCCCGCGATCAGGATCCAGCCGAACCACTTCGCGCCGGCCCGGCCGAGCAAAAGACCGCGCCTCGAATGCTGTGCCGTCGACATCCTCTGACGGGCCCATGGCCAGAGCGCGCGGCCGATGATCAGCAAGCCACCGAGCGCCATAAACCAATGCAGGAAATCCGATGGAAGCGCGAGTGGCCCCGCACCGATGCCGCCCAGCACGGCGCCGAGCACGAGCGCCGGCCAGCGCAGGCCCTCCGCCGCCAGCAAGAGGCCGAGCCGGCCGACGAAGATCGTCGCCACCGCGATCGCCAGATCCGTGAACTGATAGTCGAAGGTAAGGCCCTTGCCCGAGACATCGTAGGTCCGGAAACCCACGATGAAGATGCCAAGGGCTGCGGCCACGAACGCGGTCAGGCCCGCATCCTTCAACATTGAGGGCAGACGCGGACCCATCGACTCAGACCTTCTCGATCTCCGGTTTGCCGAGCAGGCCCGAGGGCCGGAAGATCAGGACCAGAATCAGGATCGAGAAAGCCGCGACGTCCTTGTATTCGCTCGAGAAGTAACCCGCCCAAAAAACCTCGATCACGCCGATCAGCAGGCCGCCCAACATGGCACCCGGCAGCGAGCCGATGCCGCCCAGTACGGCCGCGGTGAAGGCCTTGATGCCGGCCAGGAAGCCGATGAAGAAGTCGATGATGCCGTAGTACATCAGGAACAGCATGCCGGCGACGGCGGCCAGCGCCGCGCCCATCACGAAGGTGAGCGAGATCGTCCGGTCGACGTCGACGCCGAGCAGCGAGGCCATCTTCATGTCCTGCTCGCAGGCGCGCTGCTTGCGGCCGAGCGGCGTGCGGGCGATCATCAAGCTGAATCCTGCCATCAGCACGACGGTCACGATAACGATGACGATCTGCAGCCAGCTGACGCGGACATCGAAGCCGTCGGCAGTGAACAGGTTGAAGCCGCCCTCGACGATGCGCCCGCCCGGCTTGAAGCGCGCGCCTTGCGCAAGTTGCACATAGTTCTGCAAGACGATCGACACGCCGATCGCCGAGATCAGGGGCGCAAGCTTGAACGAGCCGCGCAACGGCCGGTAGGCCAAGCGCTCGATCGACCAGCCATAGACTGCCGTGAAGACCATCGACATGAACAGCACGAGGATGATCGCGACCGGCGCCGAGCCGATGCCCAGCGTGCTGCAGATCATGAAACCAATCAGGGAGATGAAAGCACCGATCATGAAGACTTCGCCGTGGGCGAAATTGATCATGCCGATGATGCCGTAGACCATCGTGTAACCGATGGCGATCAGGCCGTAGATGGCGCCCAGCGTGACGGCGTTGATCAGCTGCTGCGAAAAATACGCCATACCCTTGCTTTCCCCCCTGCCCTGCGACCTACGACGGTCAACGGAGCCGCCGACCAATGTAGCGGCCTTCCGGGCAGGATTGAAATGGACGATCTCAAAATGATCCGTGTGCAAATCGCGGACCACATCGCCGTGGTCACCAGGGACAATCCGCCGGTCAATGCCCAGAACGCCGAGCTCCAGGACGAGATGATCCGCTGAGTCGGCGCAAATCCGTCTTCAGGGGGCGCTGAGCGCCGCCGTCCGTCGTCCGCGCTGATACATGGCGATCAGGCGCACGATCGCTGCGACCAGTACCAGGGCGGCGAGCGGCCAGTAGAAGCTGCTCAGCGGCACGCGCTTGCCGATCGCGGTGGCGAAGCTGATCCAGATGTACCAGCCGCCGATCAGATGCAGCAGCCGCCACTTCCGTGCGCCGAGCCATGCGGCCGTACGGTCGAACGACGTCGCTGCCATGGCGGCAATGAACAGATAGGCGGTGCCGGCCAGCACGATGTTGGCGATTTTGGTCAGCTTCCAGAACAGCTCCGGATCGACGCGCGCCAGGGCGATCAACACCGCGAGGTGGATGCCGTGCGACACGGCAAAAGACACACCGAGATCGCGCCGGTTGCGGCGCTGCCATCGGGTCGCAGCATTCGGAGCGAGTTGGGCGAGCGCACTTGCAGTGAACGCGAGCAGGAAGAGCACGAGCGAGGTGCGTGCCGTGGCACGGATCACGAGACGGATGCCCTCGACGTCCCAAGCATGGCTTGCCAGGAAATAGAGGGACATCGCCGCCATCAGCAGCGACAGCACGCCAACCAAGCGCCAGCCGTCCGTCATCCGATCCTCCGCAACGTCGCCGTGCGCTTGAGACGCCGGGCGAGTCCAACCACATGAAACGACAGGAGCCCGATCAGGGCCACTTCGCCGGCCGCGCCCAGCAACACGTGCATCGGCGCCCCATCGACGAACAGCCTGGCGCGCAGGATGCCGGCGGCAATCGACGCTACGAGCGTCACGAGACAGATCGCTAGCGGCAGCAACGACTTTCGGAAAGCGAACCAGCCGAGCGCGCCGACCGCGAGCGCCGCCACAAAGGCATAACGGTCGATCAGCGGCGCCAGCGCCGACATGGCATCGCCAAAATCGGCCAGCCACATCACGCGCAGGCGCATGGCGATGAAGGTGACGACGATGGTCGCCAGCAACATCATCCAGGTGCGCTTGGCTTGTCGGTTCACCGCATCGACAGCGAACTGTGCGGCAATCTCGCCGGCGAGACCGAAGCGCGCGACGGCGCGGCGCTCCGCGTCGGGCGATGGCCAGGCCGGATCGGCCTCGGCCGCCTCCCAGAGATGCGCTTCCACCTCCTCGGCCATGCGGCGTGCCAGAGCTGGCTCAAATTCGAGTTCGCGCCGCAGGGTCGCGACATAGCCGTCGATTACGCCGGCCACGTGCGGCCTCCCAACGACGCATTGACCGCCTCGGCGAAGCGTCGCCATGCCTTGCGCCCGTCGGCGAGCGCCGCCGTACCGCTCTTGGTCAACGCATAGACCCGTCGACGGCGTCCGCCAGACTGCGTCATCCAGTTGCTGGCGAGCCATCCCGCCTGCTCCAGGCGATGTAGTGCCGGATAGACCGTGCCCTCCGGCAGATCGAAGGTGGTTCCACTGCGACTCTTGATCGCCTCGATGATGGCGTAGCCGTGCGCCGGCCCCGTTTCGAGAGCGGCAAGGACAATGGCATCGAGATGCCCCTTGAGCATTTCAGCTTCCATACCTAGCAACGCTAGGTATCCAGACAACATGAGTCAAGTGGCTTGCATAAACGCAAGCGACTTGCGTAACCGACCGCAAAAACCGATTAGTGCCGCAATGAACATCCCTTCCTACGACGTCATCGTCATCGGCGGCGGCCCGGCCGGACTCACCGCTGCCACTGAAGCCGCCCGCGCCGGGCTAAAGTGCCTCTGCCTGGACAAGCTCGCGCCCGGCGGAGCGCTGATCAATCTCGGTGAACTGCACGACTTCGAGGAGCCCTGGAACGGCCCCGACATGGCCGCTCGCCTGACCGACGAGGCTGTCGTGGCTGGCGCTGAAATAGGTTTCGGCGAGGTCGTGTGCATCACTGGCAACGGCCCGTGGACGATCGAAACCGCCGAGGGTGAAAAACATACAGCGCGCGCCGTGGTGGTCGCCACCGGCCTCAGCAAGGGCAAGCTCGGCCTGGCCAACGAAGGCGAGTACGAAGGCCGCGGCATTTCCCACTGCGCAGCCTGCGACGGCCCGCTCTTCGCCGGGCTGCCCGTCATTGTCGCCGGTGCGACCGGCTGGGCGGCACTTGAAGCGCGCGAGCTGCTCAGCATCGCGAGCGGTGTCACCGTGATCGACACTTCGCCCACCCCGACGCCCGCCGGCATTTCGCGCATCGATGGCCGCATCGTGGCGCTGGAAGGCAGAGACGGCTTGCAGTCGGTCGTCGTCGAGGCCGCCGGCGCGCGCCAGACCGTGCCGGCGAGCGCGGTATTCGTCTATGTCGGGCAATCTCCCGCTGCGGAATTCCTGCCGGATTCGCTTGCGCGCGACGCATCAGGGCATATCGTTGTCGATACCGAGGGCCGCACCTCGGCGCCGACGGTCTTCGCCGTGGGCGACGTGCGGGCCGGGGCGCGGCACTATCTGTCTGAGGCGATCGGCGACGGACAACGCGCCGCGCAGGCTGTCGTAGCGGTCCTGAAGAAGAGTTGAGGAGAAACCCCCATGCGCATCTACAATCCCACCTTCGGTGTGTCCGCCGCTGCCGGCGCGAAAGTCGCGCTGAAGCCCGTCAACTGGAAGACCGATGCCATCGCGCTTGTCTCCAATTCCAAGCCGAATGCGCGCGAGCTGCTCGACGGCATCCGCAGCAAGCTCGGCGCGTCACGCCAAGTCGACAACATCAAATTCCTGGCAAAAAACAGCGCCAGCCAACCGGCGCCGAAGGACCTGCTCGAGGAGGTCGCGGCCAACTATCGGGGTGCACTTCTAGCGATAGCGGATTGAGGAAGCTGTTCATCGTGGAGTTTCCACGACAGCATCGAACTCGAGAAGCTCGGCATCACGGCCTACGTGATCGCCACTGAGACTTTCAAGCCGCTGGTCATGGCGCAGGCCAAGGCGCGCAAGGTCGAACCGCGCTTGATCATCGTGAAGCACCCGATCGGCGGCCTGAACGCCGACGAGTTGCGCGAACGCATCGAGGCGGCAACCAAGGGACTGTCCGAGGCAACGACGAAATGAAGGACATCGCCGAACAGGAAGTGATCGACCTCCCGGACATGGACGTCGAGGCGTTCAACGAGTTCGCCACCCAACAGGGCTGGAGCGACGGCATGCCGCTCTACATCCCGACCGAGGACAAGGTGGCGAAGTTCGTCGCGACGGTGCGCGGCGACAACCGCCCCTACCCGCCCGTGCCGCCGCGCCTGGTCGTGCCGACCATCCAGGCTCTCGCTGCCAACGCCGTGATGGCCGGCTGCAAGCCGGAATATTTCCCGGTGGCGACGGCCGCGATGCGCGGTGTGCTCGATCCGGCCTACAATCTGCATGGCACCCTGGCCACGACGCATTCCTGCGCGCCGATGGTCATGGTGAGCGGCCCCGTCCGCAAGGAACTGAACATCAACTGCGGCTCCAACTGCTTCGGCCAGGGCTGGCAGGCCAACGCCACGATCGGCCGCGCGCTCGGGTTGATGCTGCTCAACGTCGCCGGCGCCAAGCCGGGCGAGATGGACCGCTCGACCCAGGGCAATCCCGCAAAATTCACCTTCTGCTTCGGCGAGAACGAGGAGGACAATCCCTGGACGCCGTACCACGTACGGCGCGGCTTTGCCCCGACCGACAGCGTGGTGACGGTGATGTCGGGCGAAGGCCCGCACAATCTCAACGACCACGGCAGCAACACCGGCGTCGGCCTGCTCACGACCTTCGCCGGCGGCATGGCGACGCCGGGCGCCAACACCGTCTATGGCAAGGGCCCGCTGTTCATCATCATCGGGCCTGAGCACGCCGCCACGTTGAAACGCGACGGCTTCACCATCGAGAGCATGCAGGAGGAGCTGCACAAGCGCTCGCGCGTGCACGCCTCGCGGATTTCGAAGGAGAACCAGGAGACCTACAACAGCACCGGCCACAAGCCCGACGGCGACTGGTACTCCATCACGCCGACGCCACAGGACATCCACATCACCGTGGCCGGCGGTCCGGGCAAGCATTCGGCCTTCATTCCCTCGTTCGGCGGCACGACCGTCGCCTGCGTGCGCATCGCCAGATGAGCGAGTGGTGCGGCTGGCCGGTCGTTGAGGAGACGACCGGTTGGGAGAGCGCCCAGCAGATCCTGACTGAATCTGAATTGTCGGACGGCCTGCCGCTGGTGCCGCCGACGCGCCGTCGTCTGGAGGCGATGGTCGCCGGGATTGCTGACCGCAGCCGATCGCACGGCATGATGCCGCCGATGTTCGGCGACATCACGCCCGAGTCGGTCGCCTACCAATGCGTGATCGCCGGCGCCCTCCCCGCCGAGCTGCCAGTCGTGCTGGCCGCCGCCGAAGCGACGCTTGAAGCCGACTTCAACCTGCTCGGCATCGCCACCACGACCGGCACTGCCTGCGTAGCGCTCTGCGTGCACGGGCCGATCGCGCGCAAACTAGAGGTCAATGCCGGAACCAACTGCCTCGGCCCCGGCAATCGCGCCAATGCCTCGATCGGCCGCGCGCTGCAGCTCTGCATCCGAAACATCGGCGGCGCGCGCTCCGATACCGGCGACATGGCGACCATGGGCCAGCCGGGCAAATACACCCTCTGCTTCGCCGAGAGGAACGACGGGCCCTTCCCCACCCTGACCGCGCGCCATGGCCTAGGCGACGACGTGAGCGCGATCACGGTGATGGGCATCTCCGGCACCGCCGAGGTTCTACCCGGCGACGGCGAGGGCGCGACACCCGAGGCGATCCTGTCGCCGATCGTGGCCGGCATGCGGGCCGCCATCGTCATGTCGGGCATCAGCCGCAAGAACGAGCGCGGCGAGCAGGTCTTTCTCCTGCCGCTAGAGATGGCGCAGAAGATCGTGCGTCACGACGGCTGGGATATCGGCCGCGTGCAGCGCTATGTGTTCGACGAGGGGCAGGGCGTCGCCAAATCGCCCGAGGCGATCCATCCCATTGTCACCGGCGGCGCAGGCTACAAGATGAGCTACCTGCCGATCTGGGGCGGCGGCTCGCAGATGGTGATGCGCAAACTCTAGGATCCGCCCCCCCCCGGGGGGTGGCGAGCAATGAGACCAAGTCGAGAAAAGTGCCGATGCCATCGGCATCGGAGATGTCTCACGCGAGTGAGAACTCGGTGAGACATCGGTGAGAACTGGTGAGAACTGGTGAGAAACCGTACTTATTTACAGGTCTTCCAGCCGATCCATTCGCAGATGCCGCGGCCCATCACCCATTCGAGATCCTGACCTTTCAGCCAGGGCAGCTCTTCGGTGAACATGGTTACGGCCCGGCGATAGCTACAGGGCAGCCGCGACCAGTCGGTGCCCCAGAAAGTCCGCTTGGGGCCAAAGGCGTCGAAGACCCGCCTGATGTATGGGTGCACCGACTTGAAGGGATAGGTCTTGTCGTCGGCGTAGCACGGCAGCGCCGTCGCCTTGGCCGCAATGTTGGGCCGCTTGGCGAGCGCCAGCACCTTGTCGAGGTTGGCGAAGTTCACCGCCTCCGGGACGCCCGGCTCGCTGTTCAATCCGAGGTGATCCATGATCAGACGAAGACCGGGATGACGCTCGGCGATCGAATCGGCGAGATGCATGTACTCGTGGTGAAACAGCACCATCGCCGGAATGCCGGCCTTCTCCATCTCGCCCCACAGCCAGTCGAAGCGACCGTCGATCAACGGCTGGCGCAGAAGCGGCCTATGGAACGTGAAGCGCATGCCGAGCATGCCCTTCTGTTTCTTCCAGCCAGCTACCATGCTGCGCGCATCAGGGGCATCGGGGTCGAAGCGGCCCATCACCGCGAACCGGTCGGGATGGGCTTGCGCCGCCTCGAGCGTCAGATCGTTGCGATCGCCTTCCCATGACGGTGGCACCAGCACGGCGCGATCGACGCCGGCCTTGTCCATTTCGGCCAGCAGCTCATGCTTGTCGAGCGGCGCGCGATGCGGCGCGTGCCTGGCCGGCCACGGCCGCTCGGGTGTGCTGGCGGCCCAGATATGGACCTGTGCGTCGGCGATCAGCATGGCTTTCCTCGTTTCATTTGATGACACGGCGCAAGAGCGTGGCGATCAACCACATGCCGAAGCCCCACAGACCATAGACCAGCGGCGCCACCACGACGCCCGGCAGGCGAAAGCCGCCGCCGACCGGCGCGCCCTTGATCGGCAACACGATGAACCAGTTGGCGAAGGTCACGATGACGACGGCGAACAGGAGCCAGCCCAGCACGCCGTTCATCGGCGGCGGCAGTCGCGCCACGAAGAAGCTCCCAGCTATGCCCCACAGACCACCCCAGAAGGCCAGCGACAGGATGGTCGGCACGCCAAACGGCGGCACCGGCCGCAGGCTGTAGAGCGGCACCCTGGTGAAGCCGAGTTCGTTGGCGACCAAGAAGCCAAGCTGATGAAAAATCAATACGCTCAGTGATCCCGCGACGAATCCGATGATTGCCGTGCGCATGCCTCTCCCCGCTTCACGTCGACAATAGCACCGGGTTGGCGGCGCTGGCTCTGCCTGTTAAGACCCGGCAGACAACGCCAGGAGAGAACATGGCCATCGCCGCCACCCCGATCAAAAGCGCCGCCAAGGGCATCACCGCCGACGCCAAGCCGTTCGACTGGGAAGACCCGTTCTTCCTCGACGACCAGCTCACCGAGGAGGAGATCGCGATCCGCGACGCCGCGCGCGATTACTGCCAGGAAAAGCTGATGCCCCGCGTGCTCGAGGCAAATCGCCACGAGAAATTCGACCGCGAGATCATGAACGAGATGGGCGCACTTGGCCTGCTCGGCTCGACCCTGCCGGAGAAGTACGGCTGCGCCGCCGCCAACTACACGACCTACGGCCTGGTGGCGCGTGAGGTCGAACGCGTCGACTCGGGCTACCGCTCGGCGATGAGCGTGC
>PLYQ01000072.1:0-3983 GCA_003153415.1 Rhodospirillales bacterium
CAGCGCATGATGGATTCGCCCCAGCCGCCGCGCGTCTTCAGCGATTTCTGGACGTCCGCCTACCAAGCCATCGACGATTAACCAAGGAGAGAGTGATGAACGTACAACCCTATTTGTCCTTCGAAGGCAAGGCCGCAGAGGCGATCGACTTCTATAAGGGCGCCGTTGGCGCCGAGGTGAAGATGGTCATGCACTTCAAGGAGGCGCCGCCCGAGATGAAGGCGCAGATGTCGCCGGGCGTCGGCGACAAGGTGATGCATGCCTGCATCAAGATCGGCGACTCAGACGTGTTCCTCACCGACGGCCACTGCGCCGGCAAGGCGAACTTCGCCGGCATCACGCTCACCCTCAACGCCACCAGCAACGGCGAGGCCGACAAGCTGTTTTCGGCCCTTGGCAAGGGCGGTCAGGTGACCATGCCGATGGCCGAGACCTTCTTCGCCACGCGCTTCGGCATGGTCGACGACAAGTTCGGCGTGCACTGGATGGTGCTGAACCCAAAGACGCCTTAGCGCTTGTCGATATTGGCGCTGCGCAGGGGGACGCCGAATTCCTTTCGGCAGACCTCGGCCAGCACCGCGACGCCCTTCTTGATCGTCTCGGGATCGGGGTTGGCGAAGCAAAGGCGCAGGCGGTTCTTCGCGTAGGCCTTGTTGACCGACCATTCCGGCCCGGGATTGAGCGACACGCCGGCGGCCAGTGCTGCTTGGCTGAGCTTCACCGTGTCGACATTGTCGGGCAGCTTGATCCAGAGGTAGATGCCGCCCGGCGGATCGCCGAACTCGGCCGCCGTGCCGAACTGCTCGGCCAGGGCCTCGCGCAAGGTCTGCAGCTTGCCGTGCAGCACCTTGGCGAGCTTGGGCACGTGGCCGGCGAAATGCTTGGTGCAGAACTCCGCGAGGATCATCTGCTCGAGCGCGCCCGAGCCCGCATCCTGCTTGAGAGCCAGGATGCGCGAGATGATGTCCCACTTGGCGAGGATGTAGCCAACGCGCAGCGCCGGCGCTATCGACTTGGAGAACGAGCCGATGTGGATCACGCCCTCGCCGCCCGCCATGGCATAGAGCGCGGGCGGCCGCTTCTGGCTCCACACCAGGTCGGAGTAGCACTCGTCCTCGAAGATCATCACGCCGTGCTCGCCTGCAAGCTTCAGGAGCTCGGCGCGGCGCTTCTCGCCCATGATGGCGCCGGTCGGGTTCTGCACCGTCGGGATGGTGTAGATGTATTTCGGCTTCACACCCTTCTTCTTGAGGTCCTCGAGCGTCTGCTTCAGCACGTCGAGCCGCAGGCCCTCGTCGTCGAGCGGAATGCCGATCACGTTGGCGCCGAGCCGGGTGAGCTTGGTCAGCGCGCCGCCGTAGGTTTCCTGCTCGACGATCACCGTGTCGCCCCTGGCGAGCAGCAGGCTATTGACCAGATCGAGACCCTGCATGGAGCCCGAGGTGATCAGGATGTCGTCGGCCGAGCAGGTGATGCCAGCGTGGCTCTTGAACTTTCCGGCAAGGAATTCACGCAGCGGCCGGTAACCCTGCGGCCCGCTGTTGAGGCCATAGGTGGCAAGCGTGGCGCCTTCGCGCTTCAGCACGCTGGTTGCCGCCTCGATCAGCGCGTCGACCGGCACGTGCTTGGCGTCGTTATGGCCGCCGACGAAGTTGTACTTGGGAAACCCGTTCCATTTGACGGCGGGCGCGGGCGTGCCGGGCGCCAGCAGCGGTGCGAAGTCGAATGGAGCGGTCATGGTGGTTCCTCAGCTTTCCTTGATTCCCCAATTGCTGGGCCAAGATCGGCCGATTCGCAACTGATTTGGCCTGGGCTGGGCCACGGCGCGGAACGAATCGAGGACTTGATGCAGGTCATGGCACCGGAGGCGGCGGTAGGCCACGTTCCTGCTGTGCCCAACCATCCCGACGTCGGCATCGAGATCGTGCCGGCAAAGCCACTGCTGCTGCATCGTCCACCGCTGCAACGGACCGACGCCAATTCACCGGTGCTGCGGCGGGACGGCAGGACACTGGCCTTCGTGTCCCACTACCTGCCCCGTGGTCACACGCTCCGTCACGCCGAGGAATCCTCGTTGTGGCCTGACGGCTCCTTCGAGCCGGTTCGCCTGCTCGACGATGCGACGCCGGAGGTCGGCAAGTGGATCGAATCGGTGTGGCGCGCACCGGACGGCCGCCTGTTCGGCTGGTATCACGCCGAGGAACTGCCCTGTCCGACACGGCTCTTCGTGCCGCACATTGGCGCGCTTGCGTCTGATGACGAGGGCCGAAGCTGGCGCTTCCTGGGCGAACTCATGCGCGCACCGCCCGACAGCTTCGACTGCACCTACCGGAACGGCTTTCTTGCCGGCGGCTACGGCGACTTCTGCGTCGTGCCCGACCGCGGNNGACGCCACGCCGATCTTCGGAGTGGCCCGCGGCTGGCAGCATCGAGATCCTGCCGCCTACTGGGGACCGGCGATCCATTACAATCGCGATCTTGATCTTCACGTCATGCTGTTGAACTGGACCGAGAACGGTAACGCCGACATCGTCCAACGCGGCGTCTTCGTCTCCTTCAACGCTGATTTGGGAAACCCCGCTGGCTGGTCGCCGCCGCGCCGGATCGTCGAGGGCGGTAGCTGGTATCCTCAGGCGATCGGGCTCGGCGCGAACGATGGCGACACGCTGGCCGGCACCGAGGCGCGTTTTTTCCTGTCGGGCTTCTCGGCCTGGACGATCCGTTTTCGTCGCGGCGCCAGCGATATGCTCGCTGCACCGGTTCCGATCAGCCGCGAGACTTTCGCCGAACTGTTTGGCTTTGCGCCCTGGTAGGAGGGCTCAAGCGATGGCGCGAAACGAATCGGCCCGCGCCATGTCCCAGGGCTGCTTCCAGCGCGGAGTGCCGGACCCGGCGATCAGCTCGCCCTCGGCCAGCGACGGATAGAGTTCGGCGAAAGTCAGGACTTCGCTGGGCGAGATGCGGCGCGAGATATGGATCGGCTTGAATTCCTTGGGGTGGTCCAAGCCGGCCGCCGCCGTCATCTCGGCCAGTTCGTGCAGGGTCGCGCGGTGGAAGTTGGCGACCCGTTGCATCTTGTCGGGCACCACCAGGGCGCGCTGCCGCCGCGGGTCCTGGGTGGCGACGCCGGTCGGGCAGCGGTCGGTGTGGCAGGACTGCGACTGGATGCAGCCGACGGCAAACATGAAGCCGCGAGCGGCATTGCACCAGTCGGCGCCCAGCGCCATGGCGCGGATGATATCGAAGGCAGTGATGATCTTGCCGGCAACGCCGAGCTTGATGTGCTGGCGTACGCCGATGCCGACCAGGGCGTTGTGCACGAAATAGAGGCCCTGGCGCATCGGCTTGCCGATATGGTCGATGAACTCCAATGGCGCCGCGCCGGTGCCGCCTTCCTTGCCGTCGACGACGATGAAGTCGGGATAGATCTTGGTCTCCAGCATCGCCTTGCAGATGGCGAGGAACTCCCACTCATGACCNNCACGGGCACGCCGCGGGTCAGTGAAATCTCGGCGCTGACCTTGGGCGCCGGCAGCACGCCGCCATGGCCGGGCTTGGCGCCCTGGCTGAGCTTGAGCTCGACCATCTTGACCTGTTCGTTGGTGGCGCCTTCGGCGAACTTGTCGGCGTTGAACGTGCCGTCGGTGTTGCGGCAACCGAAGTAACCCGAGCCGACCTCCCAGATGATGTCGCCGCCGCCCTCGCGGTGGTAAGGGCTGTAGCCGCCCTCGCCGGTGTCGTGGGCAAAGCCGCCCAGTTTGGCGCCGCCGTTGAGCGCGCGGATGGCGTTAGCGCTGAGCGCGCCGAAGCTCATGGCCGAGATGTTGAACACCGAGGCCGAGTAGGGCTTAGTGCAGGCGAGGTCGCCGACCATGATGCGGAACGGGTCCTTGTTGACCGGCCTGGGCGCGATCGAATGGGCCATCCACTCGTAGCCGGGGGCGTAGACGTCGAACTGGGTGCCGAACGGGCGGACATCGAGC
>PLYQ01000072.1:3988-4959 GCA_003153415.1 Rhodospirillales bacterium
TGGATTCCGATCGCCATCAGGACGGCCGAGACCGCGAAGCCGACGGCGAGCCAAATCGATCCCGGCAGGGCGAGCCAGCCCGCCGCGAAGTTCACGGTCGCGACGATGACCAGCACCAAGGTCAGGTAGCGGAGCTGATAGGGCATCAGGAATGACGGCATCGGATCCTCGGCTGGCGAAGCGGGCGGTTCATTTGGAGCGCGGTGCCTTGAGATGCGCGCCGGGCTGCGAAAGCTGCCCGCGGCGCAGGAGCTTCACGGCCTGCACTAGGGCACGCGCGGCGTTGCGTGTCTCCTCCTGGAAGGCGCGGTCGTGGTCGAGCGCCTCGTGGTTGGTCGCATAGGGCTCATAGTAACCGACATAGCGGTCGAGTTCGGCGATGGGACCGGCGGAGACCAGGCCCAGGTCTTTCAGCCAGTCGACCAGGATGCGGCGCAGCGTCTCGGTGCCCTCGGCGTCGCCATGCACCACCACGGAAAAAGCNNCCGCCGGTCGAGGTCGGGTCGGCGTTGCCGCCATTGGCGCAGACCAATCGATCGATCATCGCCTTCAGGCCGGAGGGCGCCTGATACCAGTTCACTGGCGTCAGGATCATGACGCCGTGTGCAGCCGCCCACTTCGGGTAGATCTCCGCCATCCAGTCGTTGACCTGGCCCAGCGCATGGTTGGGGTAGCACGAGCACGGCCAGTGGCAGAGCGGCTGGGCGGTCGACACGCAGGCCTTGCACGGCAGGATCTGCCGGCCGTACTGCGNNCGATCTCGACCAGCCGGAAGGTCTTGGAAATCTCGCCGGGGCAGGTCTGGTCGCTGCGCGAGGAGCCGTTGACCAGAAGGATGCGCGATTTCGCCGTCGATGCCTTCTGCCTCCGCTCGGCTCGCGCGATGGCGTCGCGCGCCGCGGTCCAGTCGATGGAAAGCTCGTAATCGGGATCGGCATAGCGCGGACCGGCGCGCTTGGTGCGCGGCGCCT
>PLYQ01000069.1:0-4190 GCA_003153415.1 Rhodospirillales bacterium
GTGAGACCCTATCTCGGCACGATCACCCAGTGGTTCGTCGGCGCCGCCGGCAGCGTGGGCGGGCTGTTCGTGCATTTGCTGCTCACCATCGCCCTTGCCGCGGTGCTCTACGCGTGGGGCGAGCCGGCGGCCGACTGGTGCTTCCGGTTCGGCAAGAGGTTGGCGGGACCGCGCGGCGAAGCAGCCGTCCTGCTGGCCGGACAGGCGATCCGCAGCGTCGCATTGGGCGTCGTTGTCACCGCCGTCGCGCAGACATTCGTCGCCGGCGTCGGTCTCGCCCTCGCCGGTGTGCCGCGGCCCGGGCTGCTTAGCGCCGTGATCCTGCTGCTGTGCATCGCCCAGCTCGGGCCGGTCCTAGTGATGGTGCCGGCGACGATCTGGCTGTTCGCGACAGGCGCCACGGTGTCCAGCATGGTGCTGGTCGCGTTCACGGTGATGGCGTTGGTGCTCGATAACTTGCTGCGGCCGTTCCTGATCAAGCGCGGCGCCGACCTGCCGCTGCTGCTCATTCTCGTGGGCGTGATCGGCGGCCTGCTCGCCTTCGGGCTGATCGGCCTGTTTCTCGGCCCCGTGGTGCTGGCGGTCACCTACACCCTGTTGCAAGCCTGGATCACCGAGAAAGACGCGTAAGACGGCATCGTGACGTCACGGCGTTCCCTCCCCCTGCTCCTTGCTCTGGTCTTCCTGGCCAGCAGCGCGGCTCTGCACTTGCACGCCCAGACCGCTGCGCCACCCGCGCCCTCGAACCAGGCACTTGCCTTCGTCGGCAGTGCGGCCTGCGCGGCCTGCCATCAGCGCGAGACCGCGGCCTGGAAGGCCTCGCAGCACGCCGGGGCCATGCAGCACGCGCGCGGTGCCGCCGTGCTGGGCGATTTCGAAGGTGCCACCTTCGCCAAGGACGGCACCACGACGACCTTCAGCCGCCGCGACGGCAAGTTCTTCGTGCGGACAGACGGGCCGGACGGCAAGCCGGGCGAGTTCGAGGTCAAGTTCACCTTTGGCGTCGCGCCGCTGCAGCAGTATCTCGTGGAAATGCCGGGCGGCCGACTTCAGGCCTTCGGCATCGCCTGGGATACGCGACCGAAGGCGGCTGGTGGCCAGCGCTGGTTCGATCTCTATGCGGGCCAGAAGCTCGGCCCCGGCGATCCATTGCACTGGACCGGCATCCAGCAGACGGCGAACTTCATGTGCGTCGATTGCCACGTCACCAACTTCCACAAAGGCTTCGACGACNNCAGATCGGCGAGGTCGAGACCTGTGCACGCTGCCACGCGCGGCGCTCGCAGCTCACCGATGCAATCCATGCCGGCCAGCCCTTCGCCGACGGCTTTCGCCTCAGCCTGCTCGAGCGTGGCCTCTACCGCCCCGACGGCCAGATGGAGGACGAGGTGTTCAACCATGGCTCTTTCCTGCAGAGCCGGATGTTCGCCAAGGGCGTGACCTGCAGCGATTGCCACGACCCGCACAGCCAGAAGCTGCGCGCCGAAGGCAATGCGCTGTGCACGCAATGTCACGAGCCCGCCAAGTTCGACGCCAAAGCGCACCATTTCCACGAGCCGGCATCGAAGGCCGGCCAGTGCGTGTCCTGCCACATGCCGACGGTCACCTACATGGTGATCGATCCGCGACACGATCACAGCTTCCGCGTGCCGCGACCCGATCTCTCAGCCAGCCTTGGCACGCCTGACGCCTGCACGACCTGCCACGCCGACAAGCCGGCCGGCTGGGCCGCGCAGGAATTGCGCAACCGGCTGGGCCACGCGCCGTCCGGCTTCCAGACCTTCGGCGAGGCCTTTGGGGCCGCCGACCAGGACGCCCCCGGTGCCGCCAGCCTGCTCGCCCGCATCGTCGGCGATCCGGCGCAACCGGCGATCGTGCGGGCCAGCGCCATCGCCCGCACCACGTCGGTTGGCCGACCGCTCAGCGAGGCGGAACTCCGCACCGCCCTTGGCGATCCCGATCCGTCGGTCCGAGCCGCCGCGGCCGAGGCCGCGGCATCGGGCGATCCNNTTCCGTTCGGCGCTCGACGAATACACAGCCGTGCAGCGCTATAACGCCGACCGTGGCGAAGCCCACATGAACCTGGCGCTGCTGGAAATCCGGCGAGGCAACGGCCTGCTGGCCGACGATCATCTGCTGCACGCCATCGCCGTCGATCCGACGTTCGTGCCGGCCTATGTGCAGCTCGCCGATCTCTACCGAGCACGGCGCGAGGAGGACATGGCCGAGGCGATCCTGCGCCGGGCGCTCGAGCGCAATCCCGACTCCGCCCTCGCCCACTACTCGCTCGGCCTGTCGCTGATCCGCCAGCGCAAACTCGCGTCGGCGCTGAACGAGCTTCGTCGCGCCGTCGAGCTCGAGCCCGACAGCGCCCGCTTCGGCTATGTCTATGCCGTCGCCCTGGAACAGACCGGCAGCCGTCCCGAAGCGGTCCGTGCGCTCGATGCGGTGCTGGCGCGCCACCCCTACGATGCCGACGCACTCTCCGCGGCAGCCGGTTGGGCGATCCAGCGCGGTGAGCCGCAGACGGCGCTCGGCTATTTGATGACCTTGCGCGCGCTCAGGCCCGACGATCCGACGCTGCAGCGGGAAATCGAGCGACTGCGCCAGCCACCACCGCCGCGCCGCTAGGGATTCGGCACCGCCACCTTGGCGTCGCGCAGTTTCTGCTGGAGCACCGGAATGGCGGCCGCGGTATTGCCGTCCTGGCATTGCGCTATCGCGACACGAGCATCGAGATCGGCCGCCTCGCCGCCGCTGAAGTTTCCGCCGAGGGCGCCGCTCACGGTGCCGACATATTCGGTGTAGGTCTGGGTGAGCGTGGCGCAGTAGGCGTCGGCCTGGCTGACGTTCATTCCCGGCGGCGGCCCGCCGCTGGTCGTGGTGCAGGCCGTGGCGATCAGCGCCAGCGCAGCGCCGGCAAACATTCCCGACATTTTTATCATGGCGATGTCACCTGGCAGTCGGCGTTGTCGACAAAGAGATCAGATTTGGGGCCGTAGATGGTGAAGCCCACGCGCATGCCTCCCGCCACGGGCGGCACCAGGGCGTGCGTCGCCTCGACAAGATTGGCGCCATTGGTGAAGCGGCAGGCGAGCACCGGCAGTACCGTCTTGGCGCTGTTGTTGTTGAGATGGAGACGGAACTGCCAACGCCCTCCGGGAACCACCCGCAGCGTGGCACCATCCGTGTTGACGATCGGCACAGTCGGCCCGGCGGTGATCGGCACCGGGCTAAGCGGCGTGATCTGCGGCCGCTGCACCACGATGCCCTCGACGCGTGCCGCCTGGGCGAGCGGATCGAAGGCGCGGTCGGCCGGCGTGTTCGGCCCGCCAACGCCGCCGACATTTTCCGGCGTCCAGATCTGCCCCGTCTTGGGATCGCGAAACTCCGGCAGACCGGGCGTGGCCGGCGCGTTGATTTTGCTGCGCGGCGCCTGGGCCGACGCGCCCGTGGCGATGGCAAGGGCCACGCCGGCCGCCAGAACCTTCAGACAGAACCCCTGAATATTGTGCATTTCCATGCTCCCCCGGGATATCGCCGGCCAAATACTAAGACCTTCGCAATCCGACACAAGACTTCTACCATCCGTCTTTGGCAAAACCTGGAAGAGCCCGCGCCTCGTGAACAACGCCGCCTGGCCGCTATCGTCTCGGCCGACGTCGCCGGCTATTCCCGGCTGATGGGTCGCGACGAGAGCGGCACGCTGGCAGCCCTGAAGGCGCTGCGCCGCGACGTCGTCGATCCCGCGATCGCCACGCACGGCGGGCGCATCGTCAAGACCACCGGCGACGGGCTGCTGGTCGAGTTCCCCAGCGTCGTCGACTCGGTGAGCTGCGTCGTCGACGTCCAGACGGAAATGGCTGCGCGCGCGGCCGACGTGCCGGAGGAGCGCCGCATCGCCTTCCGCATCGGCATCAACCTGGGCGACATCATCATCGACGGCGACGACATCTTCGGCGACGGCGTCAACATCGCCGCCCGCCTGCAGGAGATCGCCCAGCCCGGCGGCGTCTGCGTGTCGAGCCGGGTGCACGACGACGTGCGCGACCGGCTGGCGGCGTCCTTCGCCGACGGCGGGATCCAGACACTGAAGAACATCGCCCGGCCGATCCAGGTCTGGCGCTAGTCGCCCGACGGTGCCGCACCTGCCGTGGTCGCCGCCGCGCCGCCGCCTCCACCCCTCCCCA
>PLYQ01000069.1:4223-24214 GCA_003153415.1 Rhodospirillales bacterium
CCGACATCCGCCAGGTCGGCCGCGAACTGGGTGTGCGCTACGTGCTCGAGGGTTCGATCCGCAAGGCCGCCAGCCGCATCCGCGTCACCGGCCAGCTGATCGACGCGCAGAACGGCGCCCACATCTGAGCCGAACGCTACGACCGCGTGCTCGAAGACATCTTCGACGTCCAGGAGGAGCTGACGCGCAGCATCGTGCGCGCCATCGCGCCGCAGATCCTCGATGCCGAGTCCGCCAAAGTCGAGCGTCGCCGGCCGGAGAGCCTCAGCGCCTACGAGATCGCCGTGCGCGCCAATGCCCGGGCGTGGGACGCCTGGATCAAGTCCGATCGCACCCTGCGCGACGGCGCGATCGCCGACGCAAGGGCAGCGTTGGCGATCGACGCCCGCAGCACCATCGCGCTCGGCGCGTTGGCCTTCGCCCAATTTCAGCACCTTNNCATCGACGATGCCATGGCCAGCGCGCTGCGCGGCTACGAGCTCAATCCCTACGACCGCGCGTCGCTCACCACGCTCTCCTTCGTCGAGATCGTGTCCGGCAATCCCGAGAGCGCCATCGAGCATCTGCTCGAGGCGCAGCGGCTCAGCCCACGCGACCCGCAGCGCTCGACGGTATTCCTGAACCTCGCCATGGCCTGCGGCTGCGCCCGGCGCTATGCCGATGGCGTGAACTACGCGCTGCTCGGTATCCGCGAGGCGCCCGGCATCGCTCCGCTGCACGCCCACCTCGCCGTCAACTATGTGGGGTTGGGCGAGATCGCCAAGGCGCGCGCCGCGCTCGACGAATCGGTGCGCATCGCGCCGGGCCAGGTCGAGCGCTCGCTGGCCGGCTTTATCTTTCGCAAGCCCGAGCACCAGCGCCGCGGCACCACCTTCCTGCGGGTCGCCGCCGGCCTGGAGGATCCTGCAGCGGCCGATCCCCTGCGGTAGGGTCCAAACCGTCCAGATGCTAAAGGTCACGATACGGCCGCTGATCTTCCCTCCCCCGTTACACGGGTCGGCGTTTTGGCCGCAAGGCGGCCAAAAGCGCTCAGGTGGCCCGCAGGGCCGGAGGGGGAAAGCAGCACGCTTGGTCTCTCCGTGATGAGATCATGAAGATCTGAAATCCTCGGACATCGCGCTCGTGACTCTCCCCCTCCCTACCCTCCCCCGTATGACGGGGGAGGAAAAGACTACGGATCGGCGAACGGATCAGAGTCGTCGTCCTCCGGCGGGTCGTCGTCATCGTCGAGATAGTCTTCGGCGCCACGCAGACGCCAGCGGACCGGCCGGATCTGCATATGCTCGGGCGGATCGTAGGGTTGCCAGGTCGGAGCCGGCGACTCGGGTGGTGGCCGGGGTGCCGGCGCGGGCGGCGGCGCTGCCGCAACCGGCGGTGCCGCCGTAGGCGGCTGTTCGCGCGGCGGCTCGGGCGGTCGAGGTGGCGGCGGCGGTGGAAGTGGAGGTGGCAGTGGCGGCCTCGGCTTGACGCGGGGCGGCGGCAGACCGATCTCGTAGCCCGCTTCAACCCACTTCGCCGCGGCCACGGGGTCGGTCGCTATGCGATCGGCGATCTCCTGCTTCATCTCCAGAACCTTGAACATCGCCTCGATGTTGATCAGCGCGCCCTCGGTCTCGAGCCAGCGCACCCGCCGGTCGAGCGCGAGCACGCGCCGCCGCAGCACGCTCATCACCTAAGCTCGGCCTTGTAGTGATGCACGCGCGCCTCGAGTTGCTCGACGCGCTGCGCCAGATCGACCACCTCGAAGGCGCGGCGTTGGGCCTCCAGCACGGCGCTGACCGAAGCCGCCTCCTCCGGCGTGAGGATGCGNNTCGAGCTCGATCGGCCGGCCCTTGGGCGCCGTCCAGGCGCGCTTCAGCACCTGGTCGGCCGCGCGCGGATCGCCCTCGCCCGCGATCTCGATCTGCTTTTTCAGGATGGCCTCGGCGCTGTCGGCGGCGAGTTGGTCGAGGATACGGTGAGTGGCGTTGCGGCTGCCGAGCGGACGGCCAGGGCCGGCGGCATTGCCTTTCTGAAACTTGCCGTTGTCGTCTCTGTGAAACTTGGCCATGGCGCTGTCTCCTTCGAGGGGGTTCGCGGTTAAATAAACCGTCGAAAAACCGCGGCCGCCGCCCACCTTGGGTGCGGACGAGGGTCACTCCCCGTTCTACGCCCACCAACCTCGAATCGACGATTATGGTCCTTAGCCCGAATCGCTCGCCTGCCACGCTGGGCAGTGCGATCAAGACAATCAGCCCTCGTGCCAGCCGCGGCGCAGGTAGGTCCTGCGGACCAGGCGCACGGCCACGACGGCCTGGATGAAAAGGGCGGCCGGTGGAATGACGATCAGCAGGATCACCGACTCGGCGCGGAACATGACGTTTGCCACGGCCAGGAAGGACATGACCGCCCCCAGCGTGATGGCGATGCTCACGGCCAGCATCAGAAAGGCCGGGCCGACGCATCCCTTGAGCAGGACATAGAGCGGCCCGAACAGCCCCGCCCAGAGATAGGACGTCCCGCCCAGGGTTTCGGTCCGCCCGGTCTCGGGCTCGTCGAGATGGAAGGTGCGCAGCGGCGATTGCATCGCAGCGACTGTGAACGCCGCCGCTTACTGCCACCTTACCTTAGCGCAGATGCACGACGCCCTTGCCCGGCGCGAAGGTGTAGATGCGGTGATCGAGCTCGCGGCCGGCGTCCTTGTCGCGCAGCACCCAGTCGACCCGCATGGAATGCTGGAAGCCGCCGTAGTTGAAGTCGATCTCCTGGATGGTGAGCGTGGTCGTCATGATGCCGGGCTTGCCGTAGTGCCAGCAGGTATAGTCGAAGCTGCGGCTCTCACCTTGGCGCCACAAGCCCAGTGGAAATTTAGCTTCCTGGTCGCACGCCTCGATGCCGAAGCGGTTGTCGGAGACCCGGCCGATCGCCGTCTGGTCTCGTCGCACGGCGAAAATCTGACGCACTGCATCGCGCCCGTTGCGCGAGCGATCGTAGACGCTGAGCACCTCGCCGGTCTTGGGATGGATCCACGGCTTCGGCCCCTCCCAGGTGCTGCCGTAGTCGATCAGCTCGCCGAACCTGCCGGTCGGATAGGTGATGGTATTTTGGCCGTCCCACTCGCCGCCGATGATGAGCTGCAGGGGCAGGAAACGCTCCTGGGCGTGGGCAGATGAGGCCGCGGCGAGCAGAAGCCCCAGCGCGAGGACGAGGAAGCGGCTCACCGCCTCGCCGGCAGCTCGACCTTGGCGTCAGTGAGCTTGCGCTCCAGGATCGGGATGGCGGTCGCAGCGTCGCCTGCCTGGCATTTGGCGAGCGCCACCCGGCCTTCGACCTCGGGCTTGCGGAAGATGGGCGAAAATTCGTCGGTGGCGACGTAGCGGGCGTAGAGCACGCTCATCTTGGCGCAATAGGCGAGATCGACCGACAACGCGCCCTGGGCGTTTGCGCCCAGCGGCAGGAAGACGGCGATGGCGGCGACCGCAAATCTCATGGCTGTTGGCATGCTCGGTCTCCTTTCGGTGGGCCATAGTCGGGCGCTTCGGCGGGCGTGGCAATTGACTGAGCAACAACGTTATCGTGAGCGTAGCGATCCGCGACCCACGGCGTCGCCGGGCCCGACGAAACGTCACCAGCCGTCGGAGATATCGCCGCCCGCCCTGACGAAGGCGACACCGACCAGCAAGCCGACCACCGATGCGGGCAGCTCAGCGATCCATTGGATGATCTTGCCAATGCCCGGCCAGGAACTGCCAATGGGGACCCGGTCCGACAAGTCCTGCAATTGGACACCCAGCCAGTGACCGTTTTTCAGCCAGTACCAATCCTCGTAGGCAAGCAACGCCACCGCGCTAAGGATGAGCGCCATCCCGATCAACCACAGGAGCGCACCACTCACCATGTCGTGCAAAGAGGCCTGGTCCATCGGGCATTTTCCTTTTGTCGCGTGCCGAATAAGCACGCAACAACCGGACCAAACGGTTTCAACTAGGCGTCTCTTATCCGTCTTCGGCTCGACGCCCTAATTTCCTTTAATAATTCGCTCACACCGTTACCCCGCCGGCCACACCGGCTTGTGATATCCGAGCGGCACCGACGGCCGCGCCCAGTGCGGCGGCGTTTCCGACATCTGCACGACGGGCCTCAGGTGCCGCAACGTGCCTGACGGCGTCTCGCTCGTCGTCGACCAGCGCGCCAGTTCCTCGGCGCTGAATTCCGCCGGCACGCCCTTGAGCGCGGCTTCGGGCACTTCGCCCAAATCAGCCATCCACTTGCCGACCTGGGCGAGCGAGATGCGCACCAGCCAGCTGCCGCCTTCCTGCGCGCGGCGGGCGAGCGCCACCATGGCACCCATGGCCATCAGGTAGCCGGTGCAATAGTCGATCGCCGAGACGGGATAGAATTGCGGCCCCGCATTCTTGCCCTCGGCGGTCATGACCGGCACCACCTCGGCCTGGCGCGAGGTCATGCCGCTCACGGTCTGCACCACGGTATCGAAGCCGCGCCGCCCCGCCCACGGGCCGGCGTGGCCGAAGGCACTGAGCGAGACATAGACCAGGCCGGGCCGCAGCTTGGCCAGCTCCTCGGGCGACAGGCCGCGGGCGCCGAGGCTGCCGGGGCGGTAGCCCTGCGAGAACACGTCGGCCTCGCGGATCAGCCCGCGCAGGGTTTCGACGTCGGCGGACTGGCGCAGATCGAGCTGGGCCGAGAGCTTGCCGTGGCCGGTGTCCCATTCCTGGTAGCCTAAATTGGGCAGGTGGGCGCCGGTGATCTTCATCACCTCGGCGCCATGCTCAGCCAGCGTGCGCGCGCAGGTCGGGCCGGCCAGCACGCGTGTGATGTCGACGACGCGGATGCCCGACAGCGGCCGGTCGCCTTTCGGCAGCGGCTCGACGGGGCTGTCGCCGATGCGAACGATCTCCAGCAGCGGCAGCTTGGCGATGGCGGCGGCCTGCGGATGGGTTGCCCATTCGGCTTTAGTGCGCACCATGCCGCCGGCGCCCTTGGCGGCGACGATCGCCTCCTCGAGGTCGATAGCGTTCCATTTGGCAACCGCGGCCGTCACGGCGGCGCTATCCTCGGCGACGCCGAGCACGCCGAGGGCCGCCGCGCGATGGTTGGGGAAATTGCAATGGAGGTAGCTCCAGCGCCCATCCTTCGTTGGATAACACCCCATGATGGCGTTGCGCCGATGCGGCAGCTCGCCGTCGCCCAGTTTCATGTAGGTGCCGCTGCGCAGCGACGCCGTCGACTGGCGGAGATCGACGCTCATCTTCTGGCGCCGCCCGGTGCGCAACTCCCACAAGGCGGCGGCGGCGAGGCCGGAGGCGGCCACGGTCGCCGCCCCGGCTACGCCGATGCGGAACGGCGTCGGCAACACAGGATCGCTGCCGCCGGTGAAGGTGACGTCAGCGGCGCGGTCGTCGGACCATCCGGCGGCGGGCAGGATGGTGCGCAGGGCTTTTAGCGGCATGGTCGTGATCTCCGGGTGTGGACCCGGCACAGTAGAGCAGCCCGGCCGCCCAAGCTAAAGACCCATCAGTCTCCCGATGGGGCGCGCGAACACCGCGACCAGGCTGCCCACGACAAGAGCGGCCAAACCCACGGGCCGCCAGGTCCTGCGCCGCTCGGCACGCTTGAGCTCTTCGCCCAGCTCGAAGCTGACTCGGGGATAGAGCCACATGCGCAAGACAGCCAGCAGGCCCACGAACCACACGAAGATCGCCAGGTGCACCGCAATGGCGGCACCTTCACCGAGGTTCTGCCCGAGATCCTGCGACGCGGCATAGTTCACGATAAGCCAGCCCACGGCGAGCGCGGCGATCTCGACCAGCAAATGATAGAGGAAGGCGTAGCGCGGCCGGATCTGGTCCGCGACGCGCTCGAGCTGCTGCTTGACCGCCAGCGCCGGTACTTCCTCACCGGTGAGGGTCGCCAGAAAGAGATAGCCGGAGCCGCCCAGTTCGACGTCGACGGCGACGCCGCCGGCGCGCGGTTCGACCCGCGCCGCCAGGTGAACGAGGCGTCGGTCACCGCTGTTGGGCAGGGCGAGCACCTCGTCCAATGAGGCAAAAGCAACGCGGGAGTCGTCGGCCAGCGTGCCGACGTACGAGACGCCGGATGTGCCTCCGGCGACCCGCATCAGCACCCGGTCGCAGGACTCCAGTGCCTGCCGGGTGACGAGGATGGCGTGCCTGCGCCGGACGATCTCGCGGGTTTGCATTCCATTGCAACGTGTTCGAGGCCGCCAGGTTCCCTACTTGTCGAGCCAGACGTCTTCCATGCGCAGGCCGTTGTAGATGCTGTTGACCATCGGCGTGTAGCCTTTGACGTAGGGCTGCCAGCAGGTGCCCGAGCGGTTGTGGTAGAGCACCGGCCGCGCCACATCCTCGGCCAGGCGACGCTCGATGTCCCACACCATCTTCTTGCGCTTGTCCTGGTCGGCTTCCATCGACTGCTGATCGAACAGCTTGTCGATCTCGGGGTTGCAGTAGCCGTCGTAGTTGCTGGGCGAGCCGCAGGCGTAGTTCTCGTAGAACGCCTGGTCGGGGTCGTCGATGCCGTTGCCGGTGAGGTTGAGGCCGATCGTATAGTCCTTGCGCATGACCTTGGGATACCACTGGGTGGTGTCGAGAATATCGAGCTCGGCGTCGATGTAGATCTGCTTCAGCTGGTCGAGCAGGATGACCGCCGGGTCGCGGTAGGGCGGAATGTTGCGCGTCGAGACTTTGAGCTTCAGGCGGTTGTTCGGACCGTAGCCAAACTTCTCCATGATCTTGCGCGCCTCGGCGCGGTTCTTGGCGACGTCGGGGTCGTAGCCCGGCAGCTTCTGGATCAAGTCTGCCGGCATGCCCCAGATGCCCTCGGGCGGGGCCAGCATCACGGCGCCGATGTCGCCCTTGCCCTGGGTCAGCGTGTCGATGAAGGCGCGACGGTCGACGGTCAGTGCCACCGCGCGGCGCAGTTCGGGATTGTTGAAGGGGATGGCCTCGCGGTTGATGATGACGTTGCGCTGGACGTTCGACGGCACGAGCTGGCACGTCGCCTGCGGCCGCTGGCTCTTGGTGTCGTTCAGCATCGGTACCTGGAAGAAATAGGGCGAGGTCATGTCGACGTTGCCGGCGACGAAGGTCAGCATCCCGGTCGACTGGTTCCTGATGATCGTGTACTCGATGCCGTCGAGGTAAGGCCGATCCTTCTTCCAGTAGTCGGGATTGCGCGTGACCTTGATCACTTCGTTGGGCTTGAACTCGACGAACTTGAACGGGCCGGTGCCGATCGGCCGCCGCCGCATTTCGAGCGGCGCCACATGGCAGGGATAGACCGGCGAGAAACCCGAGGCGAGCAAGGCGATGAAGGCCGGCTGCTTGCGCTTCAGCCGGAACGTCACGTCGTAGTCGCCTTTGACGACGACTTCCTCGAGGTTCGAATACCAGGCCTTGCGCGGGTTGACGCGCAGCGTCTCGCTGCCCTTGCCCTGCAGCAGATCCCAGGTGCATTTGACGTCGCGGGCGGNNGCCCATTCGCTGGCGAGGTCGGGCACGATCGACTTCAGGCCGCTTTGCGGCACGCTCTGGTCGTACATCACGAGGTTGTTGAAGACACCCATCATCGGCCCCTGGCCGGCGATGGTCGATTCCTCGTGGATCGACATGCTGGCCGGGCTGTCGAAGAAATAGACTTTCAAAACACCGCCCGATTTCTGCGCCGTCGCCGGCGCAAGCGGCGCCGCCGACAGCAACAGGGCGATGCCGGCAAGCATGGCCGTTCGCGTGAGCGCCATTGACCCCTCCACGTTTCAAACGTCGATGCAGGCAGGCTTTATGCTGGTGGGTACGCCGTGCTTACGGGGCCACTCAAGCGGACGCGTCGGATGATCGGCTCACGCTGGGCGATAGCGACTAAGCCCGCGGATCATCCTAGCAATCGGCGGCACTCGCAAGCTCATAGCGGGCTCAGACACGACGCTGCACGCGCCGGTGAAGCTGCGCGTGCAGCGCCGAGTGTGTAAGATGGTGCCGTCTAGCCGCGAGTCGGCAGCTCGATCTTGGCGTTCTTCAGCTTGCCTTCGAGCACCGGGATGCCGGCAGCGGTATCGCCCGACTGGCACTTGTCGATCGCCAGCTTGCCCGCCGCGTCGTTGTCCATCCCGGCATGCTTGCCGGAACCGAGGTTGGCGAGAAGGCCCTGATACTTGGCGATGAGAGCGGCGCAGTACTTCGCGTCGCTCGCCTTGGTATCGGTCTGCGCCGACGCTACCATCGGCAGCGCAAGCGCCATCGACACGACCATGCATGTGCTGAACGTTTTCATGATGTGCTCCTTTCGATCGGAGAATCGGCCGATCGCTTTCCGATGGCGGAGCGTGGCTCACTGGCACGTCCGCCTCGCCTGATGAGCAGGCTCGCTTGGCCATGTCGCTCCACATTTGCGGCACTTCAAGGAAAGCGAAGATTAAATATCCTGACAATCGACTGACTGACACCAGGGTTACAATCTGACGGCGTGCTTTTTTTTGCGTGGGCGGGCGCCGCGGTCAGGAGATTGTAAGGGAGTGGGCGCCCAATTCTCGGCGTGGGGAGAATTAGGAGGACGTACCATGACACGTACACTTTCGATTCTCGGAGTAGCGTTGGTCGGCGTCTCGATCTTGAGCGTCGTAGCAGTACAGGCCTAGACCAAGGCCCCGGCGGCCGCCAAGTGCGGCGTCGAGACCTGGTCCACAGACAAGATGAGCTACGTGAACGTGCCCTGCGCCGGACAGGAAGAGCCTGTCGCGACCAGCGGCCAGACTGCGAAGGCGCCCGGTGCCGAAAAATGCGGCGTCGAAACCTGGTCGACGGACAAGATGGCATACGTAGGCACGCCGTGCCCCGCCGGGCTCACCTACGAGAACCCGGGCACCACTCCTTCGAAGTAAGCGTTGCGACCGGCGCCGCCCCAGCTTCGGCCGGGGCGGCGTCTTTGCGCCGTCACTCAGCGGCGATCGGCGCTCCCGTAGGGATCAGATGCTTGCCGTCGAAGGTCAGCATCTGCAGCTTCTTGAAGAGATTGTAGTTGTCGGGCGCCGTGCCCACGGTGATGCCCGGCCGCAGCATCGCCACGCGCACGTCCTTGAGGCTGGTCGCCTGCCCCATCACGCATTTGCGCGAGAGGTCCTTGCCGCAGCGCTTGAGCATCTCGACCATCAACTGGCCCTCGACGTAGGCGGCAACCTGCAGGCCGTCGAACTTGTCGCCGCCGGGATAGTACTTGTCCATCCAGGCGATGTAGGCCTTCACGTCTGCGTCGCCCTGCAGCTCGGGATCGGACGGATCGGTGAAGACCGACGACGATACCGCGCCCTTGGACGCATCGATGCCGGCGGGAATGTAGGTGCGCGTCATCGAGGCGGCGGGAAAGGCGATCAGCGATAGCGGATGCCAATCGAGATCGCGCGCCTTGCGCAGCGCCTGCACCGTCTGCTTCTGGGTCGCCACGATCAGCAGCACGTCGGCGCCGGTGCCGCGCAGGTTGATGACCTGCGATTCGACGGTGGGGTCGGTGAGCTCGAAGCTCTGCTCGCCCACCATCATCTCCTTCGCCCGCGCGCCGAGGCCCTCCTTGAGGCCGGCGAGATACTCCTTACCGAAATCGTCGTTCTGNNAAATTCTTCGGGTCGTTGAACTTGGAGATGCCGCTTTGCAGCAGGAGCTGCGGCACCTTCCGGTCGTTGAGATACTTGCGCACCGCGATGTTGGTCGAGGTGCCGACCGGGGCGAACATCGCGAAAATGCCGTCGGCTTCCACGAGCTTGCGCGTCTGTTCGACGGTCTTGGGCGGGCTGAAACCGTCGTCGGCGGTCAACAGGTTGATCTTGCGGCCGTTGATGCCGCCGGCCTCGTTGATCATGGCGAAATAGCCGACCGAGGCGCGGCCGAAGGTGCCGTAGGCCGAGACCGGCCCGCTGTAGGGCGCGGTCTGGCCGAGCTTGATCTCGCTGTCGGTGATGCCGGGGTCGGGCTGTGCATCGGCCGATCCGGCCGCCAGCAACGACAGGAGAGCGGTCACGGCCGCCAGCGCTCGCTTAGTCGTCATCGTTGTCTCCCCCTGGTTTTCTTCTTTTCCGGAGCAGCAAGAGCCGCCTCGAGTTCCGCCAGCAGCGCCAGCAGCTCATCGATGCGCCCGCGGCCCACCCGGTGGGCGATCTCGCGGTGGATGCGGTCGAGCAACGGCGCCGCACCGGTCACCATTGCCGCCCCCTTGGGCGACAGCGACAGCAGGCTCTGGCGCGAATCGGCGTCGCCCGGACGGCGTTTCAGATAACCGGTGGCTTCGAGGTCGCGCAGGATACGCGACAGGCTGGGCGCCAGCAGGTAGGCGCGGCGCGCCAGCTCGGCGGCATCCATCTCGCCGTCGAGATAGAGTACGCGGATGACCCGCCACTGCTGCTCGGTGACGCTGCCTTTGCGATGATGCGGCCGGTAATAGGCCATCAACGCCTCGCGCGCGCGCAGGAGCGCGATCGGCAGTGAGCCGCGATCGTCCTTGATGCGCGGGCGCGGGAAGTCCGCGATAGGCTTGCGGTCGGTCATGCGTCGCTCATCGGGCGTCGACGACGAAATTGCCGGCTTCGAACACGATCGGTTCTGCATCAGGATCGAAACTCACGCCGACCGGATCCTCGCCGCGCGCGACGGCATTGACCTGGCTGTTCAGCATGCGACGCAGCATCAGGATGCCGTGGTCGCTGGTGGCGAGGTGCTCGTCGGAGTGGAAGGTGATGGCGCCTTGGCCAACCTGCGCCTCCCAATCACCGGGAAACTCGCGGCGCTCCTCAGCGCTCATGTCGCTCCAGCGCTTGCGGTTGGTCGCCGCACCGGCGCCTTTGGGCAGGAAGAGGCCTTTCTCGCGCACCCGGGCGGCGGTGTAGATGCGGTAGTGCGTGTCGTCGATCGGCAAGGTCCAGCCGATGCTCTCGACCCGTCCATAGCCGCCGACGAAGGGATTGGGCACCACGCGGAGCGTCGGCAGCACGACCTCGGTGGTGCGCTCCATGACCTTGCCGTCAGGCAGCGTGCGCGTCGAGAAGGCCTTCACGCCGTGCCGCGTATTGTCCCATTTCACTTTGGGCATCTGATTCATGACTTCGGTGAACTGGGTGCCGCTGAAATTGCCGTGCAGGATCGGCACATGATAGGTGTCGAGCACGTTCTCGAAATGCTGCAGCCAGTTGCACGGCGCGATCGCGCCGCCGCCGCTCCCGATGCTGGTGTCGTCGGCGTCGATGAACTCGCCGGGCGCCAGCACTTCCAGGCATTCGTAGCGCGGCAGGACCGGCTTCTTCTCCGGCGGTCCCATGTAGGCGAAGATTAGGCCATAGAGTTCCTGCACCGGATACCACGGCTGGCGCACCCGATCGCGCAGCTTGCCGCCCTCCGGCTCGCACGGCTGTTCGAGACAACGGCCTTCCGTGTCGAACAGCCAGCCGTGATAGCAGCAGCGGATGCCCTGCTCCTCGACCTTGCCGTAGAAGAGCGAGGTGCCGCGATGGGCACAGCGCGTCTGCACGAGGCCGGGCCGGCCTGATTTGTCTCGGAACAGCACGAGGTCTTCACCGAGCACGCGGGCTTCGCGCGGCGTGTCGGTGGCATGAGAGGCCAGCCCGACGGGATGCCAGTAGCGCCGCATCAGCTCGCCCATCGGCGTGCCGCGACCGACTTCGGTGAGGGCTGCGATATAGGTCGAAGGCTTGGTCTCGTAACCAGTGCCGGTGTCGAGGTTCTTCATCGACCTGCTCCTATTCCGCCGCCGCCTGACGCTCTCGACTGGCCGAGAACGTCACCGGCTGCACCCGTTCGTCAAAGCTCACACCGGCGGGATCCTGGCCCCTGGCGAGCAGCTCGAGCTGCTGGCGCAGGAACTGGCGCACNNTCGAGCGTGAGCTGCTCCCAGAGCTTGCCGCCCTGGCGCGAGCGCATGCGGCGCAGCTCGCCCTTCTCGCGCACCCGGCCCGCGACATAGATGCGGAAATGCGTGTCGTCGATCGGCAGGGTCCAGCCGATCGATTCGACCTTGCCGAACAGGTTCGCCCCGCCCACCCCGGCGCGCGGATTGGGCACGACGCGCAAGGTCGGCATCGCCACCTCGGCCGAGCCGCGCATCGTGCCGCCGTCGGGCAGGCGCCGCCTGGACCACGCCCGCACACCAAGCGGCGTCCTCTCAAAATGCACCTCGTCGGGCATGCGCGCCATCATCTCGGAGAATTGCGGCCCGCTGTGCGTGCCGTGCAACACTACGACGTGATAGGGATCGACGACATTCTCGAAATGCTGCAGCCAGTTGCAGGGCACGATCTGCGGGCCGCCGCTGCCGATGCTCGAATCGTCGGAATCGATGAACTCGCCTGCATCGAGCGTCTCGAGGCATTCGTAGCGCGGCAGCACCGGCTTCTTCTCGGGCGGACCCATGTAGGCGAAGATCAGGCCGTATTGCTCGCGCACCGGATACCATGGCTGGCGCACCCTATCGCGCAGCTTGCCACCCTCCGGCTCGCACGGCTGTTCGAGGCAATGTCCTTCGACGTCGAACAGCCAGCCGTGGTAGCAGCAGCGAATGCCGCGCTCCTCGACCTTGCCGTAGTATAAAGTGGTACCGCGGTGCGCGCAGCGTGCCTGCACGAGGCCGGGCCGTCCGGTCTTGTCGCGGAACAGCACAAGATCCTCGCCCAGCACCCGCACTTCGCGCGGTGTCGCCGTGGCATGCGAGCCCAGGCCGACCGGATGCCAGTAGCGGCGCAGCAATTCGCCCATCGGCGTGCCACGCCCGACCTCGGTGAGCGCCGCCATGTAGGTCGAGGGTTTGGTGGTGTAGCCGGTGGCGCTGTCCATGGAAACGCTCCCTCGCCCCTTGGAGGAATATCATTAACACGTTAAGCGTCGTCTCGCCGGACGTCAACGCCGCCGGTGGCGGCTTAGTTCAGACCGATCGAGCGATCGTATTCAGCCTCGGGAATGCCGTAGAAGCCGTTGGCCGCGAGCTGCAGGCCGTCGCGGTCGATGATCCTGACGAGGCTGCGGTTGGCGCGGATCAGCCCTCGTCCTTCCAGGTCGTGCAGCGCGACGGTGACGCCCGGCCGGCGCACGCCGAGCAAAAGGGCGAGGAATTCGTGGGTGATGATCAGATCGGCGTCGCCCAGCCGGTCGTGCCACATCAGGAGCCAGCGCGCGAGGCGCTCGTCCAGCCGGCCGCGGCCGTTGGCCAGCGCCGTTTGGCTCGCCTGGGCGATGAAGACATTGACGTAGCGCAGCAGGATGGCGGCGAACGCCGGGTGGACCTTCATGGCCTCGCGCAACGCCGCGCTGGAAATGCGCAACGCCGTGCCGGCCGACTGCACGATGGTCGCGTTGGCCGACCGGTCGTCGCCCAGCACGATGCCGAGGCCGGTCATGCCTTCGCGGCCCACCATGCCCACTTCAATGCGATGGTCGGGCTCGGCAGTGCCGACGACGGAGATGAGACCGCTCTCGACGAAATAGGCGTGCTTGATGGAATCGTGGGGGCCGTCCAGAACCTGGCGCGCTTCGAGCGACGTCGGCTCCAGCGACGACGACAATCGGCGAAGATCACGCGGCGACAATGCGGCCAATAGACGATTGCGCGGGCCCATATCGGGCGAATTCATGCCTCTACCTCCATTCGGGGCAAGAGCACATGAACTCTCGGCCGCCCACTCCGAGCCCGGGATCAGGCCTGGCAGGCGATCACAGGACGGTGCGCCAGCGCAGCATCATTAGCAATGAGCGCCGCTACCGTGTCGGTCGGTACGAAAGGGTCCGGACGCGCCGGTGAGCGATAGTCCGTGCATTGTCAGGACCTTAGCGGCGGCGATCTATTTTCGTCGATGGTACCGGTAACTGTATCGGTTTGCCCGGATACGGTCGCGCTACCAGCCGAGATCGCGTTTCAGTCGCGCGGCCGTCTCGAGATGACGCTCGTGATCGCCGGCGAAGCGCAGCACCATGTGGCTGACGCCGGCATCGGCATAGGCCTTGAGCCAGGCGGCGGCGCCCGATGCGGGGCCGGCGAAGCACATCTGGCGTTTGCGCATCACGTCGGGACGCATGCCGTAATACTGCTCGAGATAGGCGTTGATCCTGGCATCGGCGCGGGCCGCGTCGTCGTCGATCGCCAGCGTGAGATAGCTCGCGCCGGTGATCGCCGCCGGATCGCGGCCTGCGTCGCGCGCGGCTGCCTTCACTTCGGCAAATTGCGCGGCATAGTCCGCTGGCGTGGCCGAGTTGGGGAACCAGCCGTCGAACAGCCTGCCGGTTCGCAGCCTGGCCGCCAGGACGGCACCGGCGATCCAGATCGGCGGGCCACTCGGCCGATGCGGCGTCGGGCCAAGGATGGCGTCTTTCACTTTCCAGCGACCGTCCCAATCGATCTTGTTGCCGGTCCACAGTGCTCGTGCGAGCGCCAGCCCCTCGACCAGGCGGCCGACCCTTTTGTCGAACGGTACGCCTGCCGCCTCGAACTCGGCGCGGATGTTGGGCACGTCGGTGGCGATGCCGACGCCCAGGATCAGCCGTCCTTCGGAAATGCGGTCGAGCGTCGCAACCTGCTGCGCCAACACGACGGGGTTGCGCAAGGCGGGCAGCAGCACCGCGGTGCCCATTTCGACCTTGCGCGTGCGTGCCGCGACCGCGGCGAGCAGGGTCAGCGGATCGTGGCGCGGACGGGCGAGCAGCGAATCGCCGACCCACACCGAATCGAAGCCCAGCGCCTCGGCACGCTCGGCGAGCGCCAGCAGCGGCGCCGTCTCAGGCTGGCCCTCCATGATCCGCTCGCGCGTCGGCAGCAGGTATCCCAATCGCGGCATCGGCTTGCGTCAGATCCGATGCAAGACCGTCAGCGGCGCCCGATGCGCGGACTGAGTGCCTCGCGAAAGTCCGACAATATCACCGCCACGCGGGATCCCGACAGCGAGCGCCGAATCCCGAAACGGGCCTGATCCTGCATCATGCCAATGAAAAGCCTGTCGGCGGTTTCGCTCGAGATTGTCGCCGGGCCGTCGATCCGCCGCGATGATTTACCCTTGGACGGACCGGTGACCGGCCTGAACGGTTGCTTCCCCATGCCCTCGATCTCCCCACAGAGATGATGACCCTGCCTCGCGCCCGGTCAAGCCGCGTTTGCAGAATCAGCCGACTGTCGCCACAGTCATGACGCCGCACATCGCGCCGAAGAAGGCGCCAGCGCGATTCATCGAGCACCTGGGTCAGCAATTCGAGATAGTCGGCCTGAGGCCCGGACTTGCCGTCGATTGCGCGCCAGGCGGTGGAACGGTCCTGATAGGTCTTGTCGTTCATACGCTCGTTGCTCTCGTTGCCGGCATCTTATGCGAGCCAGGAAATTTATGCATCGGGCCCGCATTGATCCGCCTCGGCGGGACGTGCAGGGTTGCCCGTTGTCTCGGGGGAGAACATAATGGGTCGACTTCTGACGCTACTCTATGGCGGCGTCTGCTACGCGCTTGCCATGGCGACAATCCTCTACGCGATCTGCTTCATCGGCGGCTTCGGGCCGCTGTCGCTCGACAAGGGCGGACCGGCGGCCGGGACGGTGGCCGCCATCGTGATCGACCTCGTCCTGCTCGGCATCTTCGCGGTCCAGCACAGCGTCATGGCGCGGCCGGCCTTCAAGGCGTGGTGGACCGGGATCGTGCCGGGCGCGATCGAACGCAGCACCTACGTTCTGGCGTCGAGCCTGGCGCTCCTGCTGCTCTACTGGCAATGGCGCCCGATGGACGGCGTGGTCTGGGAGGTCAAGCAACCGCTGTTCGCTGGCGTCCTGGTCGCCATCTTCTGGTTGGGCTGGGCCGTGCTGTTCCTCAGCACTTTCCTGATCAACCACTTCGACCTGTTCGGTCTGGCGCAGGTCTGGAACGCCTGGCGCGGTACGCCGGCGAAGGCCACCGAATTCAGGACTCCGCTTTTCTACAGATTCGTGCGGCACCCGATCTATGTCGGTTTCATATTGGCCTTCTGGGCAACGCCCACGATGACGCAAAGCCATCTGCTCTTTGCCGCCGCGTCGACCGCCTACATCTTCATCGGCATCTGGCTCGAGGAACGCGATCTGATGACGCAATTCGGCGACGCCTACCGGCGCTATCGCGAACGCGTGTCGATGATCGTGCCGTTGCCGCCACGCAAGGGATGAAGGTCCCGCTCAGGCGGTCGTCCAGGCGACGCATTTGAAGCGCACGAAAAAGTTGATGTTGTCGACCAGGCGCTCTTCCAGCACCTCAATGGTCGCGCCCTTGCAGGTCCGCTTCATGAACGGCTTGGCCGCCATCATGCCGCGCCGCCGCTCGTTGTCGGTGTCGGGATCGATGACGATGGTATCGCGCACGGCGAGCAGGCGGTATTCGTTGACGACGCCGGTCGACTGGACACGCACCTCGATGCGCTTTCCTTCGACCGTGGTGCATTCCGCCTGCGTGCGGTCGATGGTGCGCTGCTCTTCACAGCCCGCGAGGCCAAAGACGGCTAGAAGGACCGCGTAGATCGCCGTTGTGGGTCTCATGCTCGACCACCTGCGGATTCGTGCGTGGCGTGCCGGGGTGGTCAAAAGAGAGAACTGGCGTGTAACCCTCAAGCGGCACCGGTCGCGGGTGCAGTGCCATACCGAATAGTGCCGAATTTCAACGGGTTGGTAGCTTCCCGTCTCATTGCCTAGCGAGTTGGCCGCTCTTACGATCCTCAGGACTTAGCAGCCTTGGGGGAGGCTTCTTGACCGGCGAGCGGGTGGCAAGGCGACTGGCGGCTATTTTGGCGGCGGATGTCGTTGGCTATTCGCGCCTTATGGGCCGCGACGAGCACGGCACCCTTACGCGGCTGAAGGCCCATCGCACCGAACGCTTCGAGCCAACACTGGCCCGCCACGGCGGACGGCTGGTCAAGCTGATCGGCGACGGCGCGCTCGCCGAGTTCCCCAGCGCCGTGGATGCCCTAGGCGCGGCGATCGAGTTCCAGCAGGCAATGGCCGACGCCAATGCAGGCCAGCCTGAGGACACTGCCATCGTGTTTCGTATCGGCTTGCACTTGGGCGACCTGATCGTCGATGGAGACGATCTCTACGGCGATGGCGTGAACGTAGCCGCTCGACTGGAGGCGGAAGCTCCAGCCGGTGGCATCGTGGTTTCTCGAACGGTTCACGAATCAGTGGCCGGCCGGCTCAAGGCCGATTTCGCCGACTTGGGCAACCTAGCGCTGAAGAATATCGAACGGCCGATCCAAGCCTTCAGGGTGGCATGGCAAGCGGCGGATTGGCAGGCGGCAGTGTCCACGCCGTCGACTGTCGCCGCACTTCTGCCTGCGGAGGTGGCACTCGCCTTGACCGACAAGCCATCGGTTGCCGTGTTGCCATTCCAGAACATGAGCGGTGACCCCGAGCAGGAATATTTCGCCGACGGCATTAGCGAGGACATCATCACCGCGCTGTCGAAATGGCGGTCCTTCCTGGTGATCGCCCGCAACTCGACCTTCACCTACAAAGGCCGCAACGTCGATATACGCCAAGTGGGGCGCGAACTCGGCGTCCGCTACGTGCTCGAAGGCAGCGTGCGCAAGGCCGCCAACCGCTTGCGCATAACCGCGCAGCTGATCGACGCTACGACGGCGGCGCATATTTGGGCCGAACGCTACGACCGCGACCTCACCGACGTGTTCGCCATCCAGGACGAGATCAGCGGTCAGATTGCCGCGGTGGTCGAGCCCGAGCTGGGACGATACGAACAGGGACGAGCTTCCGCTAAGGCACCCGCCAGCCTCGAGGCCTGGGACTGCCTGCATCGCGGCATGTATCTGCTCTATAAGTTCACCAAGACCGACATCGCCGCGTCACGTCCGTATTTCGAGCGCGCCATTGAACTCGATCCCCTATTCAGCCGGGCCCACACCAGCCTCGCCTACACCCATCAGCTCGACATCCTGCACGGCTACACGGACGATCGGGCACGCTCGATCGAGTGGCTCTTGAGCCACGCCAAGCGCGGCGTTCAGCTCGACGATAACGACAGCTACGGACACCTGATGCTGTGTTTCGCCTATCGTTGGGCAGGCGAACACGACTTGGCGGTTGCCGAGGGGCGCAAGGCGATCGCGATCAACCCCAGCGATACCTGGGCGCTGGGGGTGCTAGGCAACGTGCTCGATCTCGCCGGCCAGTCGCGCGAAGGGCTGGCTTGCCTGGAGCGGGCGCTGGCGCTCTCTCCGCGCGACCCGCACGCCAAGTTCTATCTCGCGCTCTGCGCGCGCGCTTCCATCGTCATCGGCGACTATGCCGGGGCCGAATCCTGGGCGGGCAAGGCGATCGGGTTCGATCCCTCGATAGCGCGGCCGTATTTCATGCTGGCATCGGCACTCGGCCACCTGGGACGAACCAAGCAAGCGCGCGCGGCACTCGATACCTGCGAACGCGTGCAGCCGGGCTTTGCCGCCCTGTGGATTCGCTGGCAGGAATATCGCAGCGCCGCCGACAACGCCCATGTCATCGATGGGCTGCGCAAGGCCGGAATGCCCGAATGATTATGCGCCGCCTCGCCGCGATCCTCGCTGCCGACGTTGTCGGGACAGTCGCCCGCGCCGACGAGGTGATCGAATGAGGCGGCGAGAAATCCTGGCGGCGGCGGCGACTAGCGTTTGGTCGTTACCCCTCGGCGCGCAACAGAAGGCGATGCCGATGATCGGCTTCCTCAGCGGTGGGGGGCCTGAGGTGAATGTCCCGTTTGTGGCCGCCTTCCGCGAGGGACTGAACGAGTCAGGTTTTGTCGAGGGACAAAACGTGGTGATCGACTACCGGTGGGCGGAGGGTCACTATGACCGACTGCCCGCCTTTGCTACCGACCTGATCCGCCGCAAGGTCGACGTGATCGCGGCAAGCGGCAATCCGGCTGTAGCGCGCGCGGCAAAACGCGCAAGTCGGACGGTCCCGATCGTCTACACCGGCAGCAACGACCCGGTCGCGGATGGCCTGGTCGCCAGCCTCGCCCGGCCGGGTGGTAACCTCACGGGCGTTACTTCCCTCGTCGCCGCGCTCAATCCCAAACGGCTCGAGCTGCTGAGGGAGCTGGTTCCCCAGGCGGGGGTGATCGGCTTGCTCGTGAACCCGGACAATTCGAATACCGAGCGCGAGATGCGAGACCTGCAGGAAGCCGCGCGCGCGAGCGGGGTGCAGCTCCTTATCCTGAAGGCCAGCGGCGCAAGCGAGATCGCCACCGCCTTCCCTTCCCTGGTCCAGGGCCGAGCCGGCGCGCTCATCGTGCAAAACGATCAACTCTTCATCATCCGGCGCGGGCAGCTCGTGGCCCTGGCGTCGCGCGATGCCGTTCCGGCGATCTATTCTTACCGCGAATATGGCGGCTTGATCAGCTATGGGCCGAGCCTTAGGGCGCTGTTTCGCCAGTCCGGCATTTATGCCGGAAGGATCCTCAAAGGCACCAAGCCCGCCGATCTACCATTCCTGCAGCCGACCATGTTCGAGTTGGTCGTCAACCTCAAGACCGCAAAAGCGCTCGGTCTCACCATCCCGCCATCGATCCTCGCCCGTGCCGACGAGGTGATTGAATGAATCGTCGCCAGTTTGGCAGCCTTGTTGGTGGCATGACGGTGGCATCGACCGCATGGCCGTCACTCCTCAGCGCGCAGCAGAAGGCAGCGCCGGTGATCGGCTACCTTAGCATTGGAAGGCACGATCCGGCTTCACCGGCATTCGCCGCCTTCCGCGAGGCGTTGGGCGATTCCGGCTAGGTCGAGGGACAAAACCTGACGATTGAATATCGCTATGCCGAGTTTCTCTATGATCGACTGCCCGCATTGGCCGCCGAGTTGGTTAGTCGCAAGGTCGACGTGATCGTGACTGCTGGCGGCAACGCACCGGC
Organism: Rhodospirillales bacterium; assembly: GCA_003153415.1. Lineage (GTDB taxonomy): Bacteria > Pseudomonadota > Alphaproteobacteria > Reyranellales > Reyranellaceae > Reyranella. Next base: position 24,124 of record PLYQ01000069.1, read on the forward strand.
ATTTGCAGCGAAACACGCTACCTCGACGATCCCAATCGTCTTCACTAGCGCCGACGCGGTCGGGGATGGCCTGGTCGCCAGTCTCGCCCGG
>PLYQ01000062.1 GCA_003153415.1 Rhodospirillales bacterium
TACAAGAAGCTCTACGTCGTGAGCAGCGGCAGGGGCCCGGGCGACACCGGCCCCGGCGGCAAGCGCGACGTCCATGCCTTCGACGTCGGCGCCGACAACAAGCCGGTCAACGGCAAGATCTTCTCCGACTTCATGATCGACGGCATCAAGTGCGGGCCCGATGGCATCCGCGCCGATGTGAACGGCAATCTCTGGATCTCGAGCAACGCCGGCCGCAGCCTGGGCTACAGCGGCGTCACCGTATGGTCGCCGGAGGCCAAGCTTCTGGGCCGCATCCGCCTGCCCGAAGGTTGCGCCAACCTCTGTTTCGGCGGGCCCAAGCGCAACCGCTTGTTCATGGCGGCGAGCCAGTCGCTCTACGCTCTCTACGTCGCCACCCAGGGCGCCGGGCCGGCCTAGCGGCGCTTGAGGTCGGCCAGCAGGCGATCGACGAACTTGGGCGAGTAGCCGAGCAGCGCCTTCTCGTCGGCCAGCTCCTTCTCGAGTTGACCCAACGCCTCGATGAACGAGCCGCCTTTGGCGAGGGCCTTCTCGACCAGGGCGGCCGCCTTCTGCTTGCCCATCTTCTCAGCGAGCAGGAAGGTCGCGCGCTCGGCCAGCACAGCAGCATCGCTTGCATCCATGTTGGCCTGCAGGGCGTCGACGTCGATGGCGAGGCCGGGCGCCACCTCGGCCATCGCCTGCACCGCCGAGCCCAGCGTTTCGACCAGCGCCGCCAAGGTCGGCCATTCGGCCTGCCAGCCGCCCAGCGCGCGCTCATGCTCCTGCGGCATGGCCGCGACGATGATGGCGGCGAGCATCGGCGCGCGATGGGCGGCTGCGAGGATCAGCGCCGCACCCACGGGATTGCGCTTGTGCGGCATGGTCGAGGAGCCGCCGCGGCCGGGTCCGGACGGCTCCGAGGCCTCGCCGACCTCGGCCTGCATCATCAGCGAGATGTCGCGCGCGGCCTTGGCGAGCGCACCGACGACAAGCGCCGCGTCCTGCGCCAGTGCCGCCACCCTCACCCGCTGGGTGAACCAGGGCGCCGGCGGCAGGGCAAGACCGAGCTGCTTGGCCAAACCGATCATCACCTGCTCGGCGTTCGGCCCGAGCGCCGACAGCGAACCCGAGGCGCCGCCGAACTGCATGATCTGGGTCTCGGCGAAACTCGCCCTGAGTCGGCGCGTCGCGCGGTCGATGTCCGACGCCCAGCCGGCGATCTTTTGGCCCAACGCCAGCGGCGTCGCGGGCTGCAGCAGCGTGCGGCCGAGCATCGGCGTCGCGCGGTGCTTTTTGGCGAGTGCTGCGAAAGCAGCCACTATGCCGTCGAGATCCCTCAGGATCGGCGGCAGCGCTTCGCCTAGCTGCAGGACCATCGCCGTATCCAGCACGTCCTGGCTGGTGGCGCCCCAATGGACATAGGCAGCGGCCTCGGCATCGCGCTTGGCGACCTCTTCGGTGAGGGCCTTCACCACCGGCACGGTGAGCGTGGCGGCGCGGCGTGCCGCTTCGGCGAGCGACGGCGGATCGTAGAACACCGGGTCGCAGGCCTTGGCGATGATCGGCGCGAACTTCCTGGGGATCAGCCCGGCCGCGGCCGCGGCATGGGCGAGTGCCGCCTCGAAGCGCAGCATGTGACGCAGGGTAGCGATATCGGAGAAGGCTTCGGCCGCCAGCGCCGACGCGCCGAGCGCGGTCACCAGACGGCCGGCCATGGTTTCAGCAGTCGAAGAAGACGGTCTCGTGCGCGCCACCGAGGTGGATCGGCAGGCGCCACAGTCCCTTGGAATCGCGCTTGGCCAAGAGCGTCGCGCGCCGCGCCAGCTCGACGCGCTTCAGCACCGGATCGTCGCCCAGCGCCGAATCGCCCTCGAAATAAAGCCGCGTCGCCAGTCGATTGAGCACGCCGCGGGCGAACACGGAGATGTTGATGTGCGGCGCCTGCATGCCGCCCTCGGGCCATGGCACACGGCCGGGCTTCACCGTGCCGAAATGCGCCTCACCCTTGGTGTCGGTCGAGGCACGCCCGAAACCTTCGAAGCCTGCATCGAGCGGCAGGTTGCGGCGGTCCTCGGGATGGTTGTAGCGGCCATGGCTGTTGGCCTGCCAGATCTCGAGCAAACCGTCGGGGATCACCTTGCCGTCGACGTCGTACAGGGTGAGCACGACCTCGATGCGTTCGCCGGCGACGCCCAATGGCGCTATATCGGCGCGATAAGCACTGACCAAGGTGCCCCAGTAGAACGGCCCGATGGTCTGCGAAGGCGTCAGGCCATCAGCCATGTTCGTTTTCCATCGGTATGGCGTTGCGGCCGCGCAGCACGATGTCGAAGCGGTAGGCCAATGCCCATTCTGGCTTCGTCGCCTCCATGTCGAACGCCGCCTGCAGGCGATGGCGCGCGCCCTCGGGCACCGAGTTGTAGATCGGGTCGTAGGCCAGCACCGGATCGTTGGGGAAATACATCTGGGTGATCAGGCGCGTGGCGAAAGCCGGCCCGAATAGCGAGAAATGGATGTGCGCCGGCCGCCAGGCATTCTTGTGGTTGCCCCACGGATAGGCGCCGGGCTTGACGGTGGTGAACTTGTAGCCGCCCTCGGCATCGGCCCGAGCGCGTCCACCGCCGTAGAAATTGGGATCGAGCGGCGCATCGTGCTGGTCGCCGGGTTGGTGATAACGGCCGGCGGCATTGCACTGCCAGATCTCGACCAGCGCGTTGGGCACCGCCTTGCCGTTCTCGTCGAGTACGCGGCCGTGCACGATGATGCGCTCGCCCAACGGCGCGCCCATACGCTGGCGTGTCAGGTCGTTCTCCGTCGCATCGAGCCGCTCGCTCGCGGCCAAGGGGCCGGTGATCTCCGATAGGGTCTGCGGCAGCACGATCGCCGGCTGGCGCGGCGAGCGGCCCACCGTCGACTTGTAGGCGTCGAAGCGGTCGGGCGGATGCTGGCCGGCGGCGGGCCGGCGGTAGAGGTCCTGGGTCATGGCGTCAGTCTACAACTAAGCTCACGAGTAAGCCTAGGCAGCCCGCACCTCCAGCCCCTTGGGTGTGGCGCGGTAGCCGGTGAGCGTGCGCTCGGCGAAACCCAGCCGCCAGGTCAGCATCTTGGCGGCGTATTCGCCCATGCGCGCGGCATAGGCGGGATCGCCGGCGCGGTTCACGAACTGGCCGGGGTCTTTCTTCAGATCGAAGAACAGCGGCGGCAGAGCCGCGAAATGCACGTACTTGAAGTGCTCGTCCTGGACCACGGCGAGCGAGCACTTGTCCATCGGCACGCCGAGCGAGGATTCGGGCTGGCTGTAGTAGAGATCGCGGAAGTCGAACTCGTAATGCACCTCGGTGCGCCAGTCAGCCGGCGGGCTGTCCTCACAGAACGGCAGCAGTGAGCGGCCGTCGCACTGGCGCGGAATGTCGAGGCCGAGCCATTCCAGGATGGTCGGCATGGTGTCGATCGTCTCGGTGAAGCGCTCGACGATCGTGCCGCGCGTGGCGTTGGCGGCGGCGCGGGGATCGCGCACGATCATCGGGATGCGATAGGACTCGTCGAAGTAGCCGATCTTTCCCAGCAGGTGATGGTCGCCGGCCTGCTCGCCGTGATCGCAGGTGAAGATGATCAGCGTATCGTCCCACTGGCCGGTCCGCTTGAGATAGTCGAACACGCGGCCGAGCTGGTCGTCGATCTCGCTCATCAGGCCGCAGTAGCTGGCGCGCATCTGCGCCACCTCGGCGTCGCTCATCGCCGAAGCGAGGCCCTTGCCGTCCTGGAAGAAGCTCGCCTGCTTGTTGTTGTTCACATAGTAGTCGAGCAGCCCGTTCTGCTTGCCCTCCTCGGCGGCTGAGGAAGCGCGCACCGGCTTGGGCATGTCCTCGGGCCGATACATCGTGTTGTACGGCGCCGGGGCAATGAAAGGCGGATGTGGCCGATAGTAGCCGAGATGCAGGAACCACGGCTTGCCGCCCCGGCCCTGCAGGTATGACATCCCACGCTCGGTGAACCAGGCGGTATCGGACAGCTCCTTGGGAATCGCCGACGCCCGCGCCGTCGCACCTGCTCCTGCGCCACCTTGCGGCAACCACAAGTCTTCACGGACCGGCGGCAGCTTGAAACCCTGGCTCTCCACCCAGCCGAAATAGGCGTCGCGATTCTCGAAGGCGCCGACCGAATGGAAACCCTCCATGATGTCGCCCAGCACGAAGAAGCGCGGATCGTTGGGCGCCGTGGTGCGCGGATCGGGCGTGGTCGTGGTGTAGCCGACCAGCGCCGGATCGTAGCCGCCACGGCGCAGCTCATGCGCCAGGTTGGTGAAGCGTCCGTCGAGCGGGATGGTGTTCTGCACCGCGCGGTGATTCATCATGTATTGGCTGGTCAGCAGGCTCGCCCGCGCCGGCCCGCACGGCACGCACTGGGTGAAATGGTTGGCGAAGGTCACGCCCTCGGCCGACAGGCGGTCGATGTTCGGCAGCTTCAGGTAGCTCGCCCCAAGCTTGGGCAGCATCTCGCCGCGCCACTGGTCGACAACGATCAAAAGGACATTTTTGCTAGGAGACATGCTGTTTTCACCGTGGTTGGCCGGAGCCCGGAATGCGCTAGAGTGCCTTCAAATGAGCGGAGGAGACAACAGGTGGCACGTTTCAAGATCGTGACGACGGCTGGCCCGGGCACAGGCGTGCCGGGTGCGGATCATTCCCTGGAAATGGAGGCGCTGGCGGCAATCGGCGCGGAGATCGTCGAGGTCAAAGGCGGCGAGGACGAACTTGCGGCGGCCGCGGTCGATGCCGACGCCATCTACGGCAAGGGCCGGCCGCGCGTCACCGCCAAGGTGATCCAGGCGGGCAAGAAGCTGAAGGTGGTGTCGCTGGCCAGCGTCGGCGTCGATTCGGTCGACGTCGATGCCGCGACGGCGCTCGGCATTCCCGTCACCAACTGCCCCGACACTTTCATCGAGGAGGTGGCCGATCACGCCATGACCCTGATCCTGGCGAGCTGGCGCCGGCTGGTCGAGCAGGACCGCATGGTGCGCAAAGGCGAGTGGGGCAAGGCGCGCCCGCAGCTCTATCAGTACCCGCGCCTGATGGGCATGACCCTGGGCTTCATCTCGTTCGGCCATGTCGCACGCGCCGTTTCCAAGCGCGCGGCACCCTTCGGCTTCCAGATGCTGGCCTACGATCCCTACATCGAGGAGCTGGTGATGAGCGACTACGGCGTGCAGCCGGTCGGCTTCGACGAATTGCTGCAGCGCTCCGACATCATCTCCATGCACGCGCCCGGCACCAAGGACGCCCATCACCTGATGAAGGAACCGCACTTCAAGAAGATGAAGAAGACGGCGCTGTTCGTGAACACCGGCCGCGGCTCGACGGTCGACGAGGTCGCCATGATCAAGGCGCTGCAGGAGGGCTGGATCGCCGGCGCCGGGCTCGACGTGCTCGAAACAGAGCCGGTCGGCCACAACAACCCGCTGCTCGGCATGGACAACGTCATCCTGACCGCGCACGTCGCCTCCGCTTCCAACCGCTTCGATACCGCGCGCAAGCGCCGGGTCGGCGCCGAGATGGCGCTGGTGCTGGGCGGTAAGTGGCCGCGCGCCTGCGTCAATCCGGCGGTGCTGGAGAAATCCAAGCTGACGCGCTGGCAGCCCTACTCGATGGAGCGCGGGCCGGGCAACTGAGGTCTTTGCTGTTAAACAAACGGAAAAAAAACAGCGGGCCCCGCGAAACGGACGCTGGGCGTGTAGCGTCGTCGGCGGCGCGCGACACGCGAAATTTTTTCGAGGTTTTCCGGAAACGTACATCATCGGCCCTTAAGGCCCTGACGCTGTTGTCCTTTGCAGGTTCGGCGGAAAAGGCTTCCGGAANNCTTGTCCCGGATGGCCCGTTCGCACTCAGCAAGGCTGGTGAAGGGGCCGAGCACGACCTTCTCGGCATCGTTGACGGCGTACCAGCCGGATTCAGTGACGTTGTAGTCGCCGACATCCGCCTTGGCGACATGGACGGCGAAGAGGTCTTTGGCCTTGGCCATCACCTGACGTAGTCATCGGGCTGGCCTTATCAAGGCCGGCGCGTCCAGTCCCTGGGATTGGCGGCGCCGGGCGGCATCTCGCCCTTCACCAGCGCCTCGACCTGGCGGACGGTGTCCATCGCCTGGCTTTCGCTGGCGGGCGGCGTCAGTCCGCCGATGTGCGGCGTAGCGATGACATTGGGCAGGCGGGCCAGCTCGGGCGACGGCATCTGATCGGGTGCCCGCCCGACATCCATGGCGGCGCCGGCGATGCGGCCCTCGGTCAGGGCTTTGGCCAAGGCCGCTTCGTCGACCAGGTCGCCGCGCGACATGTTGATGAAGAAGGCATCGGGCTTCATGCGCGCGAAGGCCGCCGCGTTCATGAGATTCTCGGTCTCCTCGTTGGCGATGGCGAGACAGACCACGTAGTCGGCGCGGCCCAGCATTTCCTCGAGCGGCAGCTTGATGAAACGCCGATCGTCGATCTGGGCATAGGGATCGCTNNACCAGCACCGTCATGCCGAGTGCCGCCAGTACCGGCGCCAGGTCGCGCGAAATGCGGCCGTAGCCCACGATGCCAACCGTGCTGCCGCTCAACTGCCGTCCGACCTTGATCTCTGGCTTCGCACCTTCGTGGTACTGCGTCGAGGCGCGCGAGATGCCGCGGGAGAGATCGACCAGGAAACCGAGGGTCAGCTCGACCACCGACTTCACGAAGCCCGCCTCGGCATGCGTCACCAGCACGCCCGCCTTCGAGGCCGCCNNCAACGTCGATGTTGCGGATGTCGATGGCGCTCCTCATCACGGCCTTGAGCCCGGGCAGGCCGGCAAAGATCTCGGCCGGCACCGGCGTCGAGCGGTCGGCGATGATCAGATCGACATCGCGCGCAGCGGCAATCAGCCCCGGCGCATCGAGTGGCGCATCGCCCTCGTGCGTCTGCAGATCGACCAGGGCACTGAGCCGCTCGACGGCGCGCGCGCCATAGTATTGCCGCCGCGCCAGCGGCACATGGGTCAGCAGAAGTTTCAAATTTCCTCTGGCTTTTCTCAGGTAGCCGGCTTCATCACCGTCGCTTCACCGAGCAGGGAAACATGGGCGGCGACGATGCGCCAGCCCTCCGACGTGCGCATCCAGGTGTGGCTCTGGCTGCCGTTGCGCGTCGCACCATGGCGGCGGAATTCGCAGTTAGCGGTACCGAAGTCGCGGCCGTAAGTCACGATCCAGAGCTTCAGCAGGTCGCGCGTGACGACGAAACCGGGATCGCGGCCGGCGCGGAAGGCGGCGATCTGGTCGTAGCCGTAGAGCTGCTCGCCCACGCCGTAGCGCAGCGTGTGCGGGCTCTGCCAGAACAGCTCGTCGAGCGTGGCGACGTCGTTGGTATTGAGCGCCTTTTCGTAGCGCTGGAAAGCGGCCGTCACTTCGGCGACCACCGACGGAATGTTGATCTCCATATCGCTCCTCAGGCTGGCGCCGCGTTGGTCACGCCCTGCTTTTCCAAATAGGCTGCGACGCGCAGCACGGCCTGTTCGTTGTAGGGCTTGGCGATGAGCTGCACGCCGATCGGCAGCGCGCCCGGCTTGCGGGTCGGGACGGCCACGACAGGCAGGCCGATAAAGGAGATCGGCTGGGTGAAGAGACCGAGATTGGCGCGCACGGGCATGTCGACGCCGCCCAGCTTCATCATGACTTGGCCGAGCTTGGGGGCGCTGCAGGGCGTGGCGGCCGCCAGGATCACGTCGACCTCGTCGAACAGCTTCAGCACCTGGGCACGATAGAGCCGGCGGAAGCGCTGCGCCTTGACGTACCAAGCACCCGGCAGCAAGGCGCCCGCCATGAAGCGCTCGCGCGTGTCGGGATCGAAATCCTGCGGCCGCGTCTTGAGCCGCGGCAGGTGCAACTGCGCGCCCTCGATGGCGGTGATGACATAGGCGGCCGAGCGTGCCGCTGCGGCCTGCGGCAGCACGACGGTCTTGCTGGCACCCAGCGCCTTGGCGACGGTGGCCACCGCCTCGAACGCCTCGGGCTCGCCGCCTTTGGCGAAATAGTCGCCAGCAACCGCGATGCGCAAGCCGTCGATGCCGTCGCGCAGCGAGAGCAGGGTCGGGTCGGTGTCTCGGTCGGTACAGGCCGGGTCGTCGGGGTCCCAGCCCTGCATTGAATCGAACGCCAAGGCGAGATCCTCGACCGAGCGCGCCAGCGGTCCCAGATGATCGAAGGCGTCGACGAAGGGAAACGAGCCGGCGCGGCTCAGCCTGCCGTAGGTCGGCTTCAACCCAAACAGGCCGCACAGCGAGGACGGCACGCGGATCGACCCGTTGGTGTCGGAACCCAGCGCCAGCGGGACCTCGCCCGAGGCGACGGCGGCACCCGAGCCGCCGGATGAACCCCCGGTCATGCGCGTCGGATCGTGCGGATTGCGCGACGGGCCGTAATGGGCGTTCTCGCCGGTGAAGTCGTAGGCGTATTCGCCCATATTGAGGCCGCCCATCAGAATGGCGCCCGACGCCTCGAGCATGCGCACCAGCGCGCCGTCGCGCGCGGCCTTGGGGCCATCGACGTTGATCTTCGAGCCGGCGCGGGTCGGCAGGCCCGCGATGTCGAACAGGTTCTTGACGGCAAACGGCACGCCCATGAGCGGGCCGCGGTGCTTGCCGGCATCGATCTCGGCAGCGCGCTTCGTGGCCCGCTCGGCGAGGAGGTCGGTGAAGGCGTTGACGGTGGGCTCGGTGGCCGCGATGCGCTTCAGCGCCGCGTCGACCACCGCACTTGCCTTCACCTTGCCCGCGGCAATAGCGCGCGTGATCTCGCCGGCGGTCGCGGCTTTCGACAGGGGATCGCTCATGGCCGGAAGACCGTCGCCGGCGCCAGTTCGTCGTCGAGTTCGAGTGCCAGCAACGGCTGGGCGATCGCGAGTGAGCGTTCGACGTTCACGATCACATTGGCTCGGTATTCCGGCGCGATCGGCAGGCCGATCGCTTTGGCGGCCTCATCGACCCATCGCGCAATGTCAGGCTTGTCCGCGGCCATGTTCCCCCCGGCTTTTGTCAGGCGAAGTGACAGGCAACTTGGCGCGCCGGCCCGGCATCGCGCAAGACCGGCATTTCCTGGGAGCAGCGCGGCTCGCCCTTGGGGCAGCGGCCGTAGAAGCGGCAGACCGTCGGATCGGGATCGATCGGGCTGCGGGGCTCGCCGTCGAGCCGCAGGCGATNNGGATGCCGCGGGTTTGCGAACACATCCGCGGCCGGACCTGATTCGACGATCTTGCCGAGATACATCACCAGCACACGATCGCAGAGCAGGCGCACCACGTTGAGATCATGGCTGACGAACAGATAGCTCATGCCGAGATCGCGCTTGAGCTGCTGCAAGAGCTGCAGGATCACGACCTGCACCGAAACGTCGAGCGCGGCCGTCGGCTCGTCGAGGATCAGGAGTTCAGGTTCGACGGCGATGGCGCGGGCGATGCCGACCCTCGCCTTCTGACCGCCCGAGAGCTGATGGGGAAAGCGCGTCAGCAGCTCGCGCGGCAGGCCGGTCATGTCGGCCAGCGCCTCGACACGCGCGGTGAGCCTGGCGCCGGAGACCTTGCCGAGCCGGCGCAGCGGGTCGGCGATGGCGTGGAAGGCGGTGAAGCGCGGATTGAGCGAGTCGCCGGCATCCTGGAACACCATCTGGATGCGCTTGCGATTGGGGTTGCCGGCAAAATTCCGGGCGCGGAAGTCGCTAAGCTCGGTGCCGGCCATCCGGATNNCCCACCAGCCCAACAGTCTCGCCCTTGGCGATGGTGAAGCTCACCTCGTCGACGGCGTGCAGCAAGCGCTTGCTGCCGACATCGAAGCGCTTGGCGAGCTCGGCGATGTCGAGCAGCGCACTCATAGTGGGTTCCAGCAGGCGACTTCGTGATGCTCCCCGACAACTCGGTGTGGCAGCGGCTGGGAGCAGGCCTCGGTCAGGCACTCGCAGCGGCCGCTGTAGCGGCAGGCCGGCAGGTCGTTGCGCCGAAGGTCGGGCAGGCCACCGGGGATCGAGGCCAGCGAAGCGAGCGAAGCGGTCTCGCCCGGCGTTGCGGCCAAAAGCTTGGCCGAATAGGGATGGCGTGGGTTGGTGAACAGCTCGCGACTGGGCGCCGACTCAACGATGTGGCCGGCATGCATGACCACGATGCGGTCGCAATGTTCGGCGGCCAGTGCGAGATCGTGGGTGATGAAGATGGTCGCCATGCCCGAATCACCCGCCAGCTCGTCGATTAGATCCATGATCACGGCTTGCGTCGTCACATCGAGGCCGGTGGTCGGCTCATCGGCGATCAGCAGCGCCGGTCGGCAGGCGAGCGCGATGGCGATCATGATGCGTTGGCACATGCCGCCCGACAGTTCGAAAGGATAGGCCTCGGCGCGGCGGTCGGGATCGGGGATGCGCACTTTCTTCAGCATGTCGACGGCCAGCCGCGGCGCATCGAGGCGCGTGGCGCCGCCGTGGCGCACCAGAACGTCGGCGATCTGGTGGCCGACCCGACGGATCGGGTTCAGCGCGGTGCGCGGGTTCTGGAAGATCATCGACAGCTCGCGGCCGCGCTGCTCGGCCAACTCTCGTTCGCTCAAGGCCAGCAGATCGGAACCGCCGAACATCGCCTTGCCCGAGGTGACGCGCCCCGCGGCATCGAGGATGCCCATGACGGCAAAGGCCGTCACCGACTTGCCCGAGCCCGATTCGCCCACCAGCGCCACGGTCTCTCCCTTGTCGACATGGAAGCCGACGTGATCGAGCACCTTGACCGTGCCGGAGCGGGTGCGGAACTCGACCGAGAGATCCTCGACCGCCAGCGCCGGCACCGCGCTCACGTGCGCATCCTCGGATCGATGATGTCGCGCAGCCCGTCGCCCAGCAGATTGAAGCAGAACACCGCCAGCATCAGCGCCGCGCCAGGGAACAGCGCCACCCACCATTCGCCGGACTGAATGAAATTGGCGCCGTCGGCCACCATGATGCCCCACTCGGCGTCGGGCGGGCGGACACCAAGGCCAATGAAAGACAGGCCCGCGGCGTTGAGGATGGCGTAACCCATGGTGAGCGACATCTGCACCATCATGATCGGCATGATGTTGGGCAGGACATGGCCCAGCAGGACCCGCGCCTCGCCATTGCCGCTGAGCCGTGCCGCTTCGACGAAGCCCGCCTCGCGCCGCACGTTGGCTTCGGCGCGAGCCACCCGGGCGTAGAGCGGGAAATTGATGATCGCCGTGGCGATCACGATGTTGATCACTTCGTTGCCAAGCGCTGCCACGATGCCCATGGCCAGCACGAACAACGGAAAGGCCATGATGGTGTCGGCGAGCCGGCCCACCACGCGGTCGGTCCAGCCGCCGAAATAGCCTGCCGCTACGCCCGACAGCGCGCCCAACATGAACGCCAGCACCACCGAGGCGAAGGCGATGAAAATATCGAGCCGTGTCGCCACCAG
>PLYQ01000155.1 GCA_003153415.1 Rhodospirillales bacterium
AGGCCCATGGCGATGCCGGCCACCGGCCGTTCCATCGGCACGCCGGCGTCCATCAGCGACAGCGAGCCGCCGCAAACCGTCGCCATCGATGACGAGCCGTTGCTCTCGGTGATCTCCGACACGATGCGGATGGTGTACGGGAACTTCTCCTTGGTCGGCAGCATCGGGCGCAAGGCACGGAAGGCGAGCTTGCCATGGCCGATTTCGCGGCGGCCGGGCGAACCCATGCGGCGCACTTCACCCACCGAGTAGGGAGGGAAGTTGTAGTGCAGCATGAAGTGTTCGCGGTACTCGCCCTCGAGCGCGTCGATGATCTGCTCGTCCTGGCCGGTGCCGAGCGTGGCCACGACCAGCGCCTGGGTCTCGCCGCGGGTGAACAGCGAGGAGCCGTGGGCGCGCGGCAGGATGCCGACCTCGGCCACGATCGGGCGGACGGTCTTGGTGTCGCGGCCGTCGATGCGCTTGCCGGTGTCGAGAATGGCGTTGCGCACGACGTCGGCCTCGAGGTTGCCGAACTGCTCGCCGAAGGCGGCAAGAGCGGGCTCGTCACCCTCGAACAGCTTCTTGGCCTCGATCTTGACCGCGCCGATCTTCGCCTGGCGGGCCTGCTTCTGCGTCTCGGCGAAGGCATTGACCAGCTTGGCCCTCATGTCGGACTTGAGCTTGGCCGCCACGGTCTTGGACGCCTCCGACGGATCGGTGAGCGGCAGTGGCTCCTTGGCGCAATGCTCGGCGAGCTGGATGATGGCGTCGATCACCGGCTGGAAGGAACGATGACCCTCCATCACGGCCGACAGCATCAGTTCCTCGCCGAGTTCCTTGGCCTCGGACTCGACCATCAGCACGCCTTCCTTGGTGCCGGCAACAACCAAGTCGAGGGTGCTCGTCTCGAGCTGTTGGAGCGTCGGATTGATGACGAACTTGCCGTCGAGGTAGCCCACGCGGGCGCCGGCGATCGGGCCCATGAAGGGCACGCCGCTGATCGTCAGTGCTGCGGACGTCGCGACCATCGCCAGGATGTCGGGATCGTTCTCGAGGTCGTGGGCGAGCGTAGTGACGACGACCAGCGTCTCGTTGCGGAAGCTCTCGTGGAACAGCGGACGGATCGGACGGTCGATCAGCCGGGAGGTCAGAACCTCCTTCTCGGACGGACGGCCTTCACGCTTGAAGAAACCGCCCGGGATCTTGCCGGCGGCAAAGGCCTTCTCCTGATAGTTGACGGTGAGCGGGAAGAAATCGAGGCCGGGCTTCGGCTTCTTCTCGAACACGACGGCGGCCAGAACCGTGGTGCCGCCGTAGGTCGCCAACACGGCGCCGTCGGCCTGGCGGGCGATCCTGCCGGTTTCGAGCACCAGCTTGCGGCCGCCCCAATCAATTTCCTTGCGGTAGACTTTGAACATATCGGACATATCGAACTTCCTTTCCTACACGGTCGCGCGCCCCCGTTTGGCTGCGTCCGCCCACCGGCGCCCTTGCGCCGGCAGGACCGGGTCAGGCCTTTGCTCTCGCCCCTGCCTTCCCGGTTACTGCGATGTCGCGTCAGACGGCCGAACTCACGGGGACCGAACGACGCGACGCGAAAAGGCCCTGTCACCAGGACAGGGCCGTGAACTCAACGACGCAGACCCAGCCGCTCGATCAACGAATCGTAGCGCTTGCTGTCTCTGGACTTGAGGTAGTCGAGCAGACGGCGGCGTTGGCCGACCATCTTCAGGAGGCCGCGGCGCGAATGATGATCCTTCGCGTGGCCCTTGAAATGCTCTGTGAGGTTAGAAATGCGTTCGCTCAGGATTGCGACCTGAACTTCCGGGGAGCCGGTGTCGTCATTGCCCTGGGCATACGACTTGATCAGCTCCGCCTTGCGCGCGGCTGTAACCGACATCGGTTGTCTCCATGACTTAGAGGTTGAACACGCGCACCGGCTTGATCGACGTGCCGTCCGACTGGACGAGTGCCACAAGCTTGCCGCCGAGCTCGGCGCGAACCAGAGCGCCGGACGGCAGTGCGTCCTGGGTCAAGAGCACCGGCTGGCCTTGGCGCAGCCGGTCCGCTTGGGCCTCCGTCAGGGCCAGCGCCGGGATGTCGTCCAGCGCGGTCGCAACGGGAGCCAGTACCCCCAAGAGCGCGGGAATATGACCGAGGGCCTCCAGTTTGGAAAGCGAAATGGCGGCTCCTTCCCGGAAGGGTCCGGCGGCTGTCCGACGCAGTGCCGACAGGTGTCCGACGGTCCCCAAAGCCAGCGCCAGATCGCGGCCGAGGGACCGGATATAGGTGCCCTTGCCACAGCCAACCACGAAATCTGCATGGTCCCTGTCGGGCCGGCTGACCAGCTCCAGGCGCTCGATCATGACCTTACGTGGCTTCAAATTGACCACTTCGCCCGCCCGCGCCAGATCGTAGGCCCGTTCGCCGTCGATCTTGAGCGCCGAATAGGCAGGCGGCGTCTGCTCGATCTCGCCCACGAAGGCGGCTAGGGCGGCACGGATCGCCTCGTCGGCGGGTCGGGCGTCGCTGGTCGCCGTGACCTCGCCCTCGGCATCCTCAGTCGAGCGCGCCTCGCCGAAGCGGAGCGTGAAGCGGTATTCCTTGCGGCCATCCATCACGAAGGGGACGGTCTTTGTCGCCTCGCCCAGTGCGATCGGCAGGACTCCCGATGCCAGCGGATCGAGCGTGCCGCCGTGGCCCGCNNCCGACCGGCTTGTCGAGCACGACCCAGCCGTCGATCTTGTCGCCCTTTTTTCTGCGCGCCATGCAACGGCTTGTAGGCAGACAAATCGGTGTGCGCCAGTCGCCGGTTCAGGCAGGCTGCAATCATGACAACGAGCGTGTCGTCGGATCGTTCGCGCCAAGGCGTTCTTTTCGGCCTTTTCTTCATCTCCGGCGCCGCCGCCCTCATCTACCAGACCGCCTGGCATCGCCTGCTCGGCCTGTTCGCCGGCGCCGACACGATCGCGGCTGCACTCGTGGTCGGAGCCTTTCTTCTGGGCCTTGGTGTCGGCAGCCTCGCCGGCGGCCTCTACGCCGACCGTCTGTCGCGACGCGCGGCGCTGGTCGCCTTCGCGCTTTGCGAAGTCGGCATCGCCGTATTCGCCGCGCTGAGCCCCTGGCTCTACTATGACGTCATCTATCGCGAGCTGCTGCCGCTTGCATTGTCGCGCGGCGCCATCTTCGGCGTGGTGTTCGCGGGACTCCTGTGGCCGACGTTCCTGATGGGCTGCTCGCTGCCCTTTCTCTCCAAGGCAGTCGTCACCCAGATCGCGGGTTCGGCGCAATTGATCGGTCGGCTCTATGGCCTGAACACGCTCGGGGCAGCGATCGGCGCCTTCGTCGGCGGCTGGTTCCTGATCGGCACGCTCGGCTTCGACAAGGCGATCTATGTCGGTGCCATCCTCAACCTCGTGGTGGCCGCCGGTGGGTTGCCGCTGGCTCGCGGCGTCGACTTGTCTGCGGGCGCGGTACGCCCTGAGGCCCAACGCGTCGCGCGATCCGATGACGGTATCGTCTGGCGCTGGTCCCTGCTGGTATTCGTCAGCGGCTTTCTGATCGTAGCGCTGCAAATCGTCTGGTCCCGGCTGATCGGTGTCCTGCTGGGGTTACAGCTTCTCGCTGGTGCTCTCCGTTTTCCTGCTGGGCGACGCCGCGAGGCTTCTGATCGGCGCGAAATACATCGACCGCATCGGCGATCCGCGCCGCTTCTTCTTCCTGATGCAGGGTACCGCCACGGCGCTCGCGCTGGCCGGCGCGTGGTTCGTCTATCTGGCAATCGGCGCCGGACTCCTGCCCTCGACGTTCGTCGATCGCGACATCATGAGCGGCGTGCCTTCCGATGTGGCTCTGATCGTGCTCCTGGTGGCAGTCGTCGTGCTACCGGCTTCCTTCATCATGGGTTTCTCTTTCCCGGTGGTTCAAAGGGCTGTCCAGCGCGACATCGACCGGCTCGGCAAAAGGGTCGGCCTGGTGCAGCTCGCCAACATCGTGGGCAACAGCGCCGGCAGCCTGGTGGCAGGCCTTCTGCTGCTCGACCTGGTCGGCACGGCCGGGACGCTGAAGCTGCTGGTCGCCATCGGCCTGGGCTTCGCCGGCCTGCAGATCGCAGCGGCGCGGTCAACGCGCTGGGCCTATCCGCCGGCGGCGCTGCTGGTGTTGGGGCTGTTGCTGTTTCCCGGCGACGAATCGTTCTGGCGGCGACTGCACGGCCTCACGGGCGAAAAAGCCATCGTCGCCGAGGACAAGACCGGCCTCAGCCTGCTGAAGATGACAGACGCCCAGAGCGGCCGGCTCTATATCCAAGGCCATTCGCGAAGCCGCCTGCCGTTCGACACCGTGCACATCTTTCTCGGCGCCATCGGCCCGCTGACCCACACAGCTCCCAAGCGCGTCCTGGTGATCGGCTCGGGCACCGGCGGCACGCCCTACTCAGCGGGCCTCCATCCCGGGACCGAACGGGTCCGGGTGATCGAGATCGTGGCGCCGGTCATCGCCATCCTGCAAGACTATGTCGGCCAGGGAGGGCGCTCGGCGGTCGACAGCCTCTCGGCAAACTCCAAGTTCGAGGTGGTCGTGGCCGACGGCCGCCATGCCCTCGCCGTCGATGCGACCCGCTACGACGTGATCAAAGCCGACGCCATCCTGCCCAAGACTGCGCTGTCGGGGCTGCTCAATTCCCAGGAGTTCTTCCGGCAGGTGCGATCGAAGCTGGCGCCAGGCGGGATCTACGTGCAGTGGGCCCCGACAAAGCGCTCGATCGAGACGTTCCGGTCGATCTTCCCGTACGTGACCATGGTCCATCCGGCGCTGCTGGGCAGCGATCAGCCGATCCCCCATGCGCGCGAGAAAGTCCTGCGGCTTCTGGCGCGACCCGAGATCTCTAGCCATTTGGCGGCGGCGCGAATCGACCAAGCCGAATTGCTCAAATGGTTCGAGGACAAGAAGATCGAGCCGTTGAACGAGGGCAAGGTCGCGGCGGCACGATCGCCCAACACCGATTTCTTTCCGCGCGACGAGTACTACCTCAATCGTCCTTGATGTCGCGCGCTACGTCCGGCCGGCGCAGGATCGCCCCGATGCGATCTGCCTCGTCGAAGGTGCGGTCGAGCTCGAAGCGGATCTCCGGCGCACTGCGCAGGCCCGCTTTCTCGCTCACGCGGGCGCGAAACCATGGCGCTGCACGCCGTAGGGCGGCGATCAGGCGTTCGCTGTCCTTGCCGCCGAGCGGTATCACGAAGGCGATGGCATTGCGCAGATCGGGGCTGACGTCGACCGACGTCACGGTGATCGACGCATCGCGCAGGTCCGGATCGCGCATGTTGCCGCGCTCCAGGAGATCGGCCAGCAGATGACGGATCTCCTCGCCGACGCGTAGCTGACGCTGGCCGGGCGGGCGCTTGTCACGTTCAGAGGAGCGACGCCGAGGCATGGCGCGACCCTGTCCTGGTCCTGAGTTCGCGAGGATGTCCGGCGGCCCTTACAGGGACGGCCGGACTTCCTCGACGTCGAAGCATTCGATCACATCGCCGACCTTCATGTCGTCGTAGTTCTCGAACGCCATACCGCACTCGAAGCCGTGCTGCACTTCGCGCACTTCGTCCTTGAAGCGGCGCAGCGTCTTCAGCGTACCCTCGTGGATCACGATGTTGTCGCGCAGCAGACGGACCTTGGCGCCGCGCTTGACCATGCCGTCCGTGACCATGCAGCCGGCGACATTGCCGGCCTTGGTGATGCGGAAGACCTCGCGGATCTGCGCGTTGCCGATAAGGGTTTCCTTGAAGGTCGGGTCGAGCAGGCCGAGCATCAGCGCCTGCATGTCCTCGGTGACCTTGTAGATGATGTTGTAGTAGCGGATATCGATCTTGTCGCGCTTGGCGATCTCGCGGGCCTGCGGATTGGCACGCACATTGAAGCCGATGAGCAACGCGCCCGACGCCTTGGCCAACGTGATGTCGGCCTCGCTGATGCCGCCGACGCCGCTGTAGACCACTTTGGTCTCGACCTTCTCGGTCGACAGCCGCTCGATCGCACCCGCCAACGCTTCGGCAGAACCCTGCACGTCGGCCTTGATGAGGACCGGCAGTTCCTTGGCCGTGCCCTCGCGGATGCCCTTCATCATCTCTTCCAGCGTGCCGCGGCCACCCGCGACCTTTGCCAGCTGGGCCTGACGATCGCGACGGACGCGGAAGTCGGCGATCTCGCGCGCGCGCGCCTCGCTTTCGACCACGTGGAATTCGTCGCCCGCCTGCGGCGTGCCGTCGAGACCGAGGATCTCGACCGGAACGGCCGGAGCCGCACTCTGGATCGCAACGCCATGGTCGTCGATCAGACGACGCACGCGGCCCCACACGGCGCCGGCAACGAGAACATCGCCGACCTTGAGCGTGCCGCGTTGGACCAGCACCGTCGCCACGGAACCGCGGCCCGGATCGAGCTGGGCTTCGATGACGACGCCGTCGGCCATGCGGTCGGGGTTGGCCTTGAGCTCGAGCACTTCGGCCTGCAGGAGGATGGCTTCCTCAAGCTTGTCGAGGTTGGTCTTCTTGGTGGCTGAAACCTCGATCGCCTGGATTTCACCGCCGAGCTGCTCGACCTGCACTTCGTACTGCAGCAGTTCGGTGCGCACCTTGTTGGCGTCTGCACCGTTCTTGTCGATCTTGTTGATCGCCACGATCATCGGCACGCCGGCCGCCTTGGCGTGGGCGATCGCCTCCTTGGTCTGGGGCATGACGCCGTCGTCGGCCGC
>PLYQ01000159.1 GCA_003153415.1 Rhodospirillales bacterium
GCACCTCGGCCACCATGGGATGGGCGGCGAATTTCTCGGCCAACGTCTGTGCCGAGCGACAGGCCCACTCGACGCGCGGGAACAGCGTGCGCATACCGCGCATCAGCAGCCAGGCTTCGGTCTGGCCGAGGATCGTGCCAAGCTGCGCGCGGATGGTGCGCAGCTTGGCCCAGTAGGCGTCGTCGCGTGCGCCGACCAGGGCGCCGGCGATAAGGTCGGAATGTCCGTTCAGGTATTTCGTCGCTGAATGCATGACGATGTCGGCGCCGAATTCGATCGGCCGCGTCAGCACCGGCGTCGCCACCGTCGAGTCGACACCGAGCAGTGCCCCGGCCCGGTGGGCGATCTCGGCGGCGGCGGCGATATCGGTGACGCACCAGGTCGGGTTGGCGGGCGTCTCGATCCAGACGAGCTTGGTGACACCGGACTTCACGGCGGCAGCGATGGCGTCGGTTCGGTCGGCATCGACGAAGTCGACCTTGAGACCCCAATGAGTGGCGAAAGTTGCGAGCCAATTGCGCAACGACCAGTACATCACCCTGGGCACTACGACATGATCGCCGGGCGCAAGGGCCAGGAAGCAGGCGGTGGCGGCGCTCATGCCGGAGGAGAAGATCAGCGCCTTCGGCGCGCCTTCGAGCGCGGCTAGGGTCGCCTCGGCCTGGTCGAACGTCGGATTGTCGGCGCGCGCATAAATGCGGCCCGAACGATAGCCGTTGTCGTCGTCGCGCTGATAAGTGCTCGCCATATGGATCGGCGGCACCACAGCCTTCGTCACCGGATCGACCCAACCCATGGCCTGGGCTGCGAGCGACGCTGCAGTGAACTTCTTGTCGTTCATCGTGACACCGAGAGCTTACGAATTGCTTACGCCGGGGATGTTATAGCGCATCGCTGCGTATGCAGCCGAGTTGCTTTAAATCTCTTTTCTTAAATTGGTTGGCGGGTCAAAATCCGTTCACCGCATCGCGAGACATCGAGCTCAGCTGCACAGCAGATGGAGCAGCTCAACAGGGGGTCGAATATGGACGTTGAACTGTCCGGTCTGCAGCCGCAAGTGCAACACGCCGGTCGCGGGGATCGTGTCGCGCGCACGCGCGAAGCCATTGTGGCATCGACATTGACGCTGGCCATGGAAGGCGAGGTGGCGCCGATCGTGCGTGACATCGCCAAGCTCGCCGGCGTCTCGGCGCGCACCGTATTCCAGCACTTCGCCGACACCGCCGAGCTTTACGTCGCCGTCCTCGGCCGAGTCCTCGGCACGCTGATCGGCGATCCCGCCGCCAACAGCAAGGGCGCCCTCGACGAGCGTATTGCGCTCGCTATCGGCCAGCGCGCCGGCCGCTACGAGAAGCTGCTGCCGATGTGGACCTTCGTCGAGACGCTGCAACGCCGGTCGTCGGAGGCCGACGAGAAGGTCCATCTGCTGTACACGACCAACCGCGAACAGATCGCGCAGTGTTTCGGCGAGGAACTGACGGCGCTGCCGGGCGACAGCCGGGAGCGCACGTTGAACGCGGTTGCCATGGCGCTGACGCCCGAAAGCTGGATCGTGCTGCGCGAGCGTCTCGGGCTGACCGTCGAGCAGGCCCGCGAGGAATGGCGCTTCATCATCAAGGCGGTTTTCACCGACGGCTCGGCCTACCGTTAACCGCCGGCGCGCTGCGCGAGTTCTTCAAGAGAGCGATCCTGCAAGCCCAACTCGCGAAGATGGGCGACGGTATTTCGAAGATAATCGAGATTGCTGCCGGTCGCGCCGTGACCCTGGCGCACCAGCCTGACCGCCTTGGCGAGCGCCAGCTTGCCGGCGAACTGACGATGTCGGCGGTCGGCAAGATAGACAAGCGCCGGCACGACGCGGCCGTCGGCAAGATGGATCGGCCGGATCGTTTCTTCGTAGACGCCGTCATTGTCGATCTCGCGCTTCCATAGATAGCGCCGTACAGCATCGTAGCCGCGGCGCGGCAGGCGATGGGCGAGTCCGCGGCAGGAGCCGCCCGGCAGCAGGCCCAGGATCAGGCCTGGCTTGTTCGGCGTGCCCCGATAGTGCTCGGAGTAGATGCACAAGGCGCGGTGCCAGCCCTGCAGGCGCGCGGAGTTGGTCTCGGGCGTGACAAAGCCCGGGTTCCACATCAGCGAGCCGTAGGCGAAGACCCAGAAGGGTCTTGCCGCGCTCACGCCTGGTTGAGGTGGATCAGCGCGCGGCGGATTTCGCGCGTGCGCGTGAATAGCTCGAAGAGCTTGTCGCCTTCGCCCCAGCGGATGGCGCGCTGCAGATAGAACAGGTCCTCCTGGAAGCGCTGCAGGACTTCCAGCACCGCCTCGCGGTTGTTCATGAAGACGTCGCGCCACATCGTGGGATCGGACGCCGCGATGCGCGTGAAGTCGCGGAAGCCGCCGGCGGCGAAGCGCAGCACCTCGGCGTTGAGATGGCCGCCGAGATCGTCGGCTGTGCCGACGATGGTGTAGGCGATGAGGTGCGGCAGATGCGAGGTGATGGCGAGGATGCGGTCGTGGTGCGCCGGATCGAGCTTGTCGACCAGGCTGCCCAACCCCTTCCAGAAAGTCTCGAGCTTGGCCACCGCGGCCGGGTCGCTGTCGGGCAGCGGCGTCAGGATGGTCCAGCGGCCGTCAAACAGCTCGGCGAAGCCCGCCTCGGGACCGGAATTCTCGGTGCCGGCGACCGGATGGGCCGGCACGAAATGCACGCCAGGCGGCAGGTGCGGCTGCATGGCGGCCACCACCGCCTGCTTCACCGAGCCCACGTCGGAAACGATGCAGCCGGCCTTGAGCTTTGGCCCGATGACGCGAGCGACCTCGCCGCAGGCGCCGACCGGGGTGCAGACGATCACCAGGTCGGCACCCTCGCAGGCGGCCGCAAGATCGGTGCCGCAATGATCGGTGAGCTTCAGCCGGTTGGCGGTCGCCGCCGTCTCGGCGCTGCGCGTCGCCGCCACGATTTTCCTGGCAAGCCCACCGCGGCGTGCGGCGAGCGCAATCGAGCCGCCGACCAAGCCGATGCCGATCAGGGCAATTTTCTCAAACAGAGGCTCGCTCATTTGGCGGCAACGAAACGGCTAAGCGAATCGCGCACGGCCTTCACCTCGGCCTCGGTGCCGATGGTGATGCGCAGATGCTCGGGCATGCCGTAGCCCGCGATCATGCGCGGGATCAGGCCGTCGTTCATCATCCAGTCGTTGGCGGCGGCGGCGCGCTCCTTCGAGCCGAAGCCCACGGTGATGAAGTTGCCGACGCTGGGCAGCGGCTTCAGGCCGAGCTTGGCGAGTTCGGCGCTGAGCCAGGGCAGCCAGATGTCGTTGTTGGTGCGGCTGGCGTCGGTATGGGCAATGTCCTGAAGGGCTGCGATGCCGGCGATCTGCGCCGGTAGATTGACGTTGAAGGGCTGGCGCAGCCGGCACATGACGTCGACGATGCCGGCCGGGCCGTACATCCAGCCGAGCCGCAGTCCGCCCATGCCGTAGATCTTGGAGAAAGTCCGGGTCATCACGACGTTCTCGGCCTTGTCGACCAGTTCGACGCCCGATTCGTAGTCGTTGCGGCTGACATACTCGGCATAGGCTGCGTCGATCACCAGCAGCACGCTCTTGGGCAGGCCGGCATGCAGGCGGCGCACGTCGTCCTTGGTGATGTAGCTGCCGGTCGGATTGTTCGGATTGGCGAGACACACGACCTTGGTCTTGTCGCTGACCTTAGCCAGCAGGGCATCGACGTCGGCGCGATAGTCCTTCTCAGGGGCGGCCACCGGCGTGGCGCCGACGCCCAGCGCATTGATCGGATACATCAGGAAGCCGAACTGACTGTAGAGCAGCTCGTCGCCCGGACCGGCGTAGGCGCGGATCAAGAGATTGAGCAGCTCGTCGGAGCCCGCGCCGCAGACGATGCGCTTGGCGTCGAGCCCGTAGTGCCGGCCGATCACCGCACGCAACTTGCTCGAGTCGCCGTCGGGATAGCGGTGCAGTTCGGCGGCCGCCTTGGCATAGGCTGCTATCGACTTGGGACTCGGCCCCAGCGCGCCCTCGTTGGACGACAGCTTGGCGATGGTCTCCTTGCCCTCGACCGAGTCCTTGCCCGGCACGTAAGGCGCAATCTTCATGATGCCTGGACGCGGGGTGAGCGCGGTCATGGCAGTCTCCCAACAGAAACGATCAGGACCGCGCCTCGGACGGCACGGCGTAGGCGCCGATCACGGCGACGCGCCCGCTCTCGAGCCCCAATGCCGCCTCGAGCTCGCGCAGGCGCGGATCGCCATCGGCGATCACACCTTGCAGCTCGATGAGATAGTGATGCACGCCGCCGACAAGCTGGTCCAGCGCCGAAGTGAAGGCTGGCAGACCGACCTTGGTCAGGGCAACGGCGATGCGGTTTCGGCTGAGGCCGCTGGGCGTCTCGAAGGCGACCAAGGCGCGATCGTCGCCGCTCGCTTCGGGCTCGATGCGCGCCAGGACGAAGGCCGCAATGCCGCGCGCCCGGGCGTTGGGCATGGCGAGAAAGGGCAGCCGGGCCACGACGTTGGGCAGGTTGGCGTCCCGGCCGGCGAGCATCGGCCACCACGGTGCGGTGTCGTCTTCGCTCGCCGCCGGCACGACGCCCAGCGTGGTCGGGCTGGAGCGCACGGCGGCCAGCACCTGGGCCGGCGTGTCGTTGGCGACCAGCGGTATCTGGCAGCCGAAATGATCGCGCGCGAGATCCCAGTAGCCGGGCTGGTCGACCGGCCGGCAAATCGCGATCTTGAGCCCCGGCGTCTGCATCAGGCTGAAGGCGCTCATCATCTCGCGCCACATGCGATAGACGGCGGCGACCGGGAAGGCGCCGTCGTGGCTGGCCAGGCGATGGCGCATGATCTGGGCCTCGCGGCCGGGGCGCATGGCGAGGCCGCCGGCCGGCTTGGCGGCGGTGATCTGGCCGACCAGGGAGGCGCGCCGGCGGATCAGGCCGTGCAAGTCGCCGTCGATGGCGTCGATTTCCTGNNTCAAGGCGCTTGCGCCGTCCCGGCGAGCTTCGTATAGAGGCCTCCGTGGAATTTGAGCCGACCGGCTTGCGGCCACGTTAAACACCGCTAAAAGGTCGGAGTGCTCGAAAAGCCCCCGACCTCCGGTCGGGGGTTTTTCGTTGGAGAAGGATGTGCTCGACGACCTGACCGATGCCGAACAGAAGGCGCTCGCCCAATGCCGCCACGCGGTTCTGGGTGTCGAGCGGCCGCTGCGGCTCGACTGCGGCGTCGATCTCGGCCCCTACCGGGTGGCCTACCAGACCTACGGCACCCTGAACGACGCCAAGTCCAACGCTGTGCTGATCTGCCATGCTTTGACCCTCGACCAGTTCGTGGCCGACACCCACCCGGTCACCGGCAAGGAGGGTTGGTGGGTGAGCCTGGTCGGTCCCGGCAAGGTCCTCGACCCGGCCCGCTACTTCATCATCTGCGTCAATGTCCTGGGCGGCTGCATGGGAACGACGGGTCCGCTCGCCCGTGATCCCGCGACCGGCCAGCCGTGGAACCTGCATTTTCCCGTCGTCACTGTGGCCGACATGGTGCGCGCTCAGGCGGCTCTCCTCGATCATCTCCGCATCCCCGACCTGTTCTGCGTGCTGGGTGGCTCGATGGGCGGCATGCAGGTGCTGGAATGGGCGGCGAGTTACCCCAAGCGGGTCTTCTCGGCCGTGCCGATCGCCTGTGCCGCCCGGCATTCGGCGCAGAACATCGCTTTCCACGAGGTCGGTCGCCAAGCGATCAT
Organism: Rhodospirillales bacterium; assembly: GCA_003153415.1. Classification (GTDB taxonomy): domain Bacteria; phylum Pseudomonadota; class Alphaproteobacteria; order Reyranellales; family Reyranellaceae; genus Reyranella. Next base: position 5,754 of record PLYQ01000159.1, read on the forward strand.
GGCCGATCCCGAGTGGAAGGGCGGCGACTACCGCCTGCACGGCACGGCGCCGGCGCGCGGGCTGGCGGTGGCGCGCATGACCGCGCACATCACTTACCTCTCCGAGCAGGCGCTGCAGCGCAAGTTTGGCCGCAACCTGCAGGACCGCAACGCGCTCGGCTTCGGCTTCGACGCCGACTTCCAGGTCGAGAGCTACCTGCGGCACCAGGGCTCGAGCTTCGTCGATCGCTTCGATGCCAACAGCTACCTCTACATTACGCGTGCCATGGATTATTTCGACCTGGCTGGCGCGCATGGCGGCGTGCTGGCCAGCGCCTTCAAGGGTTCACCAACGCGCTTCTGCTCGATCTCGTTCACCAGCGACTGGCTGTTCCCGACGCGCGAGAACCGCGCCATCGTCCATGCGCTGAACGCTGCCGCCGCCAATGTCTCCTTCGTCGAAGTCGAGACTGACAAGGGCCACGACGCCTTCCTGCTCGACGAGCCGGAGATGTTCCGCACCCTGAGTGGCTTCCTTAAGGGTGCTGCCGCGGTGCGAGGCTTGTCATGAGCGTCAGTGCACCCATCCGCGTCGACCTCCAGCTCATCGCCGATATGGTCGAACCGGGCGGTCGCGCGCTCGATATCGGCTGCGGCGACGGCGCACTGCTGGCCTATCTGGTGAATTTCAAGCAGGTCGATGCGCGCGGCATGGAGCTCAGCCAAACCGGCGTCAATGCCTGTGTTGCCAACGGCCTGTCGGTGATCCAGGGCGATGCCGACACCGATCTCGGCGACTATCCCGACGACGCCTTCGACTACGTGATCCTGGGCCAGACCCTGCAGGCCACGCGCGAGCCGCGTCGGGTGCTGCGTCAGATGCTCAGGGTCGGCAAGCGGGCGATCGTGTCGTTCCCCAACTTCGCGCACTGGCAGGTGCGCCTCAGGCTGGTGTTCGGCGGGCGCATGCCGGAGACGCCGTCGCTGCCCTTCAAGTGGTACGACACGCCTAACATCCATCTCTGCAGCATCGACGACTTCCGCGCACTCTGCGCCGACATGGGTGTGCGCATCGAGCGCGCCATCGTGCTCGACCGCAACAGTCGCCCCATCAGCCTGCCGCCGCTGCTCGCCAACCTTTTGGGCGAGCAGGCGGTGTTCATGTTACGGCGGGACTGACCTGCCGGAATTGCAGGAAGCCTCTTTTCTGTCGTCCTGAACGCAGCGAAGGACCTTGCGGAATGATCAGATACGTTGGTGCTGGCGCTAGATCCTTCTGGGCGATTCGAGTGCTCCGCACTCGAATGCGCCTATTCGCTCAGGATGACACGGGCCGCTCGTACTCGGCCTCGATATCGTCCTGTCGCAGCATGACGAAGCCGTGGCGCAGATAGAAACGGTCGGCCTTGCTGCCGGTCAGAACTTCGAGCCGCACTGGCTTGTTGAGGGCATCGGCTTCGGCCAGCAGCACCTTGAGGATCGTCGTTCCAAGTCCGCTATTGTGGAAGCGCGGCTCGAGATAGAACGAATCGATCTTGAGGCAGTCATCCTCGTCGCGGAAGCCGACGCAGCCAATCCGCTCGTCGCCCAGCAGGATCAGCCGCATCCCGGGCTCGTCGAAATGCTCGCGGAAGATCCGTCGGGCGCGCGCCGGCTTGTAGCGGAAGACGAGCTCGAGATGCTCGCGCATGACCTCGATGCGCAGCACCAGCAGCGGCTCGAAGTCGGCCTCGCTTGCCGGGCCGAAACTCCAGGTCGCTGCCGGCAGCGACTTTTCCGACATTCGCGGCGATCTTAGTTAACGCGGCCGAACAGCCGCGCCAGCCGCAACGCGCGTGGCCATTCGGCGATGTCGAGCCACGAGACGGCAGGATCGCGCGACAGCAGCACCAGGTCGGCGCGGCCGACCAGATTTTCCTCCGGCACGAAGCCGACGCCGCCGTCGGCGGCGGCAATGCGGCTGTCGAGGGAATTGTCGCGGTTGTCGCCCATCATGAAATAGTGCTTGGAGGGCACGACGTATTGCGGCGTGTCGTCGTAGCGGTCGGAGTCGGAGATCTCCACCAGCTCATGCTCGCGCCCGCCCCCTCCCGACGATGCGGGCAGCGTCTCGAGGTAGAGGGTCGCGTTGTCGAAGGTTCCGACGGCCCGGCGAGGAACGATGACGTCGTTGATGTAAAGCCGTCCCGCGCGCATCTGAATGCGGTCGCCCGGCAAGCCGATCAGGCGCTTCACGTAGGTCGTCGCGGGATCGCGCGGCAGGCGAAAGACCACGACGTCGCCGCGCTCCGGCGTCTTGCCGAACAGACGGCCGGAGAAATCCGGCATCAGGCCGATCGGCGAGGAATACTTGCCGTAGCCATAGGCGAACTTACTGGCGATCAGCTCGTCGCCGATCAGGAGCGTCGGCACCATCGACGGCGACGGCACCCGGTAGGGCTCGGCGACGACGGTGCGCACGATCAGCACGAAGCCGAGGGCGAGCAGGATCGGCTTCAACTCGCGTATCCAGGCTTTCATCGACACTCCTCCCTAGGCCTTCGCTGCGATTTTCGCGACTCGCGGCTTGGCGACGGCAAGCCAGTCCTTGGTGTCGAGCTCCATCGAGCGATCGAGGCGGCCGGCGTTGAAGAACAGCGTCTCGTTCGAAAGCAGATCCTCGTCGACAACGATGGCAAGATCGGGGCTGAGCGCGAAGGGCGGCACCGAGCCCATGACACAGCCGGTGATCTCCTGCGCCGACTCTGGCGAAGCAAAGCCGCATTTGCGCGCCTCGAACAGGGCAGCGACCGCGCCGAAGTCGAGCCGCGCGCTGCCCGGCAGGATAGCGAGCACATGGCGCCGGCCGCCACCGCCACCGCGTACGTCGAGCACCATGGCCTTGGCCGCCTGGTCCGGCCGGTTGCCGCGGATGATGCTGATCGCCTCGGAGCGGCCCTCGGCCTGGTGTTCGATGACGCGGAACTTAGCCTTGGCGTCGCTCAGCAGAGCCACCAATTGCGCGAACACGTCAGCTGCCATTCTTGGGGCCACGAACGACTTTCTCCGACAGGAGCTTCAGCGCCTCCTCGAGACTCGGCACCTTGCCGTCGGCCGGCGCGATGCCGGCCTCGACCGAGCGGCCGAGGCTTTTTTCGATGGCCGTGGTCATCAGCGGATCGACGCCGGTCTCGCGCAGCGTTTGGGCGACCAGGCCCATCTCCTCCCAGCGCCGGCGGGCATGCACGACATGGGTCTGCACCAGCGAGCCGAGATGATCGCGGAAGTCGACCAGATCGACGTCGCCGAAGCAGTCCAGCACCTCCTCGAGGATGCCCTGGCGCTCGGCCGTGACCAGGGCCTCGACGCCCAGCGCTTCGAGGCCCTTCATCAGCACGCTGCGCACCATTTTCACCGACGAGGCGCTGCCCGGCCGCGGGCCGAGATATTTGGCGTCGAAGCCGTTGGCGTTCATCCAGGTGACGGCGGCCTCAGCCTCGGCGCCGGCGACCAGCATCTTCGCCTTGATGCCGTTCTTGAAGAAACCGCCCATCACCGCGACGTCGACGTAGCGACCGCCACCCTTTTCGATCGCCGCGCGGTCCTCGTCGGCCATCTTGCCGGTCACAGTGCAGAGATCGAGATAGTGCGCGCCCTTCTTCAGGAGCGGCGCGGCTGCGGTAGCCGCCGACAGGGCGTGCTCGCCCTGCACGGCCGAGATCACGAGATCGGCTTCGCTCAAGGCTGCGGTGTAGCTGTCGGCGATCGCGACATCGAGCGCCTGGGCAGACTTGCCCAATGCCGTTCCGCGCGGATCCTTGTCGAGCGCGGTGTCGACCGCGATCAGGCAGCGTGGGGCGTTGTCGCCCGGCTTTGACGCTGCGCGCCAGCCGCCTTCTGCAGCGAGGCCGCGTGCGATGGCCGATCCTGCTTCGCCGAACCCGAGCAGTGCGATGACACGGGGAGAGATCGACATCAGGAGACGGGGGCTTCGCCGTCCTTGGCGTTGCGCGCGACATTGGTGTCGCGCGAGCTGGCAATGCGCAGCTTGGGCCGCACGGCGGCAAGCTCGTGCGTTGTCGTGCGTTCGGCGACGCCGGCATAGAGCTGCTTGCCCGATTCGATGACGCTGACACCGGCGAAGCGGCCGAGCCAACGCTGGCCGAAGCGCTCGACTGCCGGGGCCATGCGCAGCGCCAGCCGCGAGCGGACGGGCGGCATGAACAGCGCCCGGGTTTGGCGCAGCGGCGCGAACATGTTGGCGCGCAACAGCGTGGCGAGCTGGCCGGCGGAATAGGGATGGCCCTGGTAGAAGGGCGAGCGATCCATCTGCGACCACAGGCCGGCGCGGGTCGGCGCCACGACGACCAGCCGGCCGCCGTCGGCCATGACGCGCCAGATCTCGCGCAGCATCGGCCGCACCTGCTCGGTGCTTTCGATCGCATGAACCAGCAGCACGCGGTCGATCGAGCGGTCGGGCAGCGGCAGGTCCATCTCGTCGACCAGCGAGGTGAGGTTGGGTCCCTTGCGCGGCCAGCGCGTGACGCCCTGCTGGGCCGGCATGAAGGCCAGCACGCGCTCGGCTTCTTCCTTGAACGGCCGCAGGAACGGCGTGGCATAGCCCAGCCCCAGCACCCTCTCGCCGCGCACGTTGGGCCACACTTCGCGAAGCCGGGCGCGCAGCAGGCGCACGGTCATCTGCCCGAGCGAGCTGTGGTAGAAGTCGTTGAAGTCGAGGACATCGGTCCGCATGCGGCAATACTAGCAGAAATCGCGCCTAGCCGGCCATGGCGGCCGCACGGGAGCTTTGTTACGGTTGCAGCCATGAGCACCACCCTGAACATTGTCCGAATCCCCGTCCTGAACGACAATTACGTGTGGCTGATGCGCGAGCCGCAGATCGGCGCCGTCGGCGTCGTCGACCCGGCCGTGGCCGGGCCGGTGCTGGCCGAGGCCGAAAAACGCCGCTGGAAGATCACCCATATCCTGAACACCCATCACCACGGTGATCACGTCGGCGGCAACATGGAGATCAAGCAGGCCACCGGCTGCACCATCGTCGGCCCCAAGCGCGACCGCGCCCGCATCCCGGGCATCGAGGTCGAGGTCGACGACGGCGAGCGCTACCGCTTCGGCGAGGCCGAGGCCGAGGTGTTCTTCATCCCGGGCCACACCAGCGGCCACATCGCCTATGCCTTCCGCGACCAGCGCGCGCTGTTCTGCGGCGACACGATCTTTGCGCTGGGCTGCGGCAAGATGTTCGAGGGCACGCCGCAGCAGTTCTGGACGTCGCTCTCCCGCCTGCGCGCCCTGCCCGACGACATGCGGGTCTACTGCGCCCACGAATACACCCAATCCAACGCCCGCTTTGCCATCACCGTCGAGACCGACAACAAGCAGCTGATGGCCCGCTCGGCCTCGATCGACGCCGCCCGCGCCCGCGGCGAGGCCACGGTGCCGAGCCTCCTGGGCGAGGAGAAGCAGACCAATCCGTTCCTGCGCGCCGACGTGCCGTCGGTGCAGAAGGCCGTCGGCATGCTGGGCTCCGATCCGGTGAAGGTGTTCGCCGAGGTGCGCCACCGCAAGGATGTGTTCCGGTAGGGAGCGATGAGCCTCCCAAAGTGCAGAAAGGGTTTCTGCACTTTGGGAGGCTCATCCGGGTTGCTTAAGCGCGAAGCTGGCGCTTCCGCCAAGACGACCACGTCCACCACAAGAGCAGCAGCAGCCAGACGGATTGTGTGACCTCGAATATGGTTTCGAGGAAGAACGCGTACCAAAGCCAGAAGACGTTCGGTCGCACATTCTTGAATCCCAAAGCGGCCAACGCGTAGAGCTCGACGGTTTCATCGATGATTGGCGGATCCACCTGCAGAACCTTGAGATGGACCCGATTGAACCCACGATGCAGAGCGAGCTCCGGCATATCCGGCGGCGGAGGCCAGCGGTACAGGCCGGGTCCAACGGCCAGGTTTGTCGTCAGGTCTCGCCAAAGGCTTTCGCAATTGTGGGCGCTCATCGGCATGGCATCGAAGACGATCGGTTGCTGCCCTTCGGTGCTTGCAGCTATCCGCACATTCGCGCCGGGCACCAGCTTCAACAAACCGTCGCGATCGGGCGGGCCTTGCCAAGTGCCCAACTCCGGCCGGTCGCGGCATCCTTCCCGCTTGAAGTCCAAGCCCATGCGAAGGGGATTGTCGAACAAGCGAAAGAGGCTCAGTTCGATTTCGGTTCCAGGCGTCAATTTGAGCTTGCCGCCCACCGGGTGGCTCTCAATTCGAGCCGCGCCTACGTACAGGATCATGAGCAGGGTCGTGATGCCCCAGATGAGCCATCGACGGTTCAGACTGACCGGTCTCGGGGTGGTCACCATGCGATTCGTCGACACTCCGTCTCCATCCAATGAGCCTCCCAAAGTGCAGGAAGGGTTCCTGCACTTTGGGAGGCTGCTGCCCCTACCGCCGAACCATGCAGAACCACGCCGCGATGCCCAGCAGCACGCCCAGTGAGGCGTAAAGCGGCCCCTGCGCCACGTTCAGGAACAGCCACGGCGCCGAAAGAGGTCCCACCGCCGCACCGAAGTCGCGCCAGGTCGAATAGCTCGCCTGGCTGGACATCACGCCACCGTGCCCGCGCTCGATCACCAGCACCGGGATCAGGGTGTTGAACATGCCGCGCGTGGTCATCACCAGGAGGGCTCCCAGCACCTCGTGGCCGGCCGCGATCAGCATGAAGCCCGCAACCAGCAGGGCGCCGTTCGCGATCGCGATCCTTTGCGCGCCGAAGCGGTCGCCGATCCAGCCGGCGAGCGGCCCGGTCGCGATCTGGACCACCCAGCGCAGCGCGATCAGCGCGGCCGCCGCCATCACCGGCGCCACCGAGGTGATGGAGTCCTTCATCAGGAAGGCAAGCGTGAGCAGGAACACGCCGTCGCTGGCGAAGCCCAGCATGAAGCCCCAGATTTCCAGGCGATGCGGGATCGGCAGCCGAAAGCCTTTGGCGGTCGTTGGCTCGGGCGGCAGGCGGGGCAGCAGCAGGGCCGCCACCAGCGAGAGCGCGGTGACGGCGCCAAAGATCACGAAGACATGGCGTGGGCCGACGTTCAGCACCAGCCAGGCGCCGCCCAGCAGCGCCATGATCTGGACGACGCCGATGATGGCGCCTACCAGGCCGACCCGCTTGCCGGCATTGGCGCGGTCGCTCACGGAGTAGGCCAGGGTCGCCAGATTGAGGGCGGCGAAGGAGACGCCCCACAGCATGCGGGCGGCGATCTGCAGCGGCGCGCCGTCGCCCAGGCCGTAGAGCGTCGTCGAGACGATCGAGCCCACCGCTGCGGCGATCAGCAGCGCGTGCGGCCCGATGCGTTCGCCAAAATGCGCGACGACCGAGTTGGCTAAAAGCCGGATCCAGCGATTGAGCGACAGCAGCACACCCACCATGGCGAGGCTCACGCCAAACTGCTCGTGATAGAGCGGCAGCACGGCGTAGATCAGCGCATCGCCGATCAGCGCGACGGCGATCACCAGGCCGGGCAGCGCAATGCCGACCGGTAGTGGGGCGACGGGTGTTGGCGTCGTGCTCAGCGCAGCACCAGCGCTTCCTTGAGAGCCGCGGCGCACATCAACGTGCCGCGCCGTGCGCCGTGCAAGAGCATTGGGGAGGAGAGGAACCCGTGCAGCATGCCGCCGAACTCCGCGAGGTCGGCCAGGGTGCCGTCCTGCTGCAGCCGCCAGGCGTAGGCGCGGCCCTCGTCGCGCAGCAGGTCGTAGCCCGCCGTGATCACCAGTGCCGGCGGCAGTCCGGCCAGCGACTTGGCGCGCAGCGGTGAGGCCCGCCAGTCGGCGCGCGTCGCCTTGTCGGGCACGTAATGGTCGAAGAACCATTCCATGGTCGGGCCGTTCAGGCCGTAGCCGTCGTAGAAGAGCTTGTAGGACTCGGTGCGTGCCACGAAGTCGGTGACGGGATAAGCCAGCACCTGCAGGCGGAGCTTTGGTCCGCCATTGTCGCGCGCCCAAATCGAGACGGCGGCGGCGAGGTTGCCGCCGGCGCTGTCGCCGCCGATCGCGAGCTTGTTCGTGTCGATGCCGACGGAGGCGCCGTTGGCCGCGACCCATTTCAGGCCCGCCACCACGTCGTCGAAGGCGCCCGGAAAGCGCGTCTCCGGCGCCAGCCGATAGTCGATGGCGAACACGGCGATGCCGGCCTCGATCGCGAGCTGGGCACACAGCACGTCGTGGCTGTCGAGATTGCCGAACACCCAGCCGCCGCCATGGGCATAGACCAGCGCCGGCAGCTTGGCGTCAGCCGCCGCCGTGGCCGGCCGGTAGAGCCGCACGGCCAACGGGCCGGCGGGGCCGGGGATGGTGCGATTGGCGACCGCGACGCCCGGCGGCAGCGGACCCTGCGCGCCCGCCCGCGTCGACAGATACTGCTCGCGCGCGGCGGGTGGGCTGAGCGAAACCCAGGCCGGCCGGTTGGCCGCCGCCATCAGATCGAGCAGCCGCTGTGATTCCGGATCAAGCGCCATTGCCTAAGACTCCATTCGACGAGAAACGCGGCACTCTAGCAGGGCGCGCCCCTGTTTCGTCACGAGCCGAATGGTAAGGTGCCCCATGACCTTCGAGCCCGACCACGGTGCAGCGCCTGCAGCCGCCAGTTCCTGGTGGCGGCGGACCTGGGGCCGTGTGCGCTCGGTCCGTTTGGGCCGGCCGAAATCCGCCGTGCCGGGGGCCAAACGCTCGCACTGGCGCTGGCTGGGCTGGGTCGTTCTGGTGCTGGTCGTGCTCTACTATCCAATCGGCGCCATCATCGTCGAGGATATCGACGACGATCCCCAGTTCGCCGCGCGCAATGTGGCGCCTGGCGAAAGCCGGGCGGTGGCGACGGCCGCCCAGCTGATCACCCGCGAGGTCGACGTCCACAGCTGGACGCCGATGCAGCCGTTCTTCACGCCGGCCGGCATCCTCGACAACATGCCGAACTTCCAGCGCGGCATCATGGCCGCCTTGGGTCGCTTCTCGACCGAGCTGATGGACCAGCTCGGCCGCACCCGCGGCTCGAGCCAGACCGACCGCGACCTCGAGCAGGCGCGCGGCTTTTTGAACGAGCAGCCCAACATCTGGATCTGGCAGCCCAGTGTTTCGCTGATGCCGTCGGCCACCTCGGCGCAGAAATACCGCGCCGGACGCGACAAGCTAATCGCCTACAACAAGCGGCTGGCCTCGGGGCAAGCGTCGTTCGAGCGCCGTGCCGACAATCTGCAGGCCCTGCTCGACCGCATCGCCAACGACCATGGCTCGGATTCGGCGGTGATCGACCAACACATCATCGAGAAGGCGGGCGATCTGTTCGATTCGCGCTGCGACGACATCTTCTATTTCAACAAGGGCCGGCTCTACGCCAACTACCTGCTGATGCGCGAGCTCGGCGTCGATTTCGAGAGCATCATCAAGGAAAAGGGCCTCAGCAACGCCTGGAACGGCACGGTCGAGACATTCCGCATCGCCGCCCAGCTCGATCCCTGGGTGGTGTGGAACGGCTATCCCGATGGTTTCCTGATCCCCAACCATCTCGCCGCGCAGGGTTTCTACCTGTTGCGGGCGCGCACCCAGCTGCGCGAAATCAGCTCGATCCTGCTGAAATAGGCCACGCGGTGGAGATCTACCTACCCATCGCCGAGCAGTCGATGAACATCTTCGTCCTGCTGGCGCTGGGTGGGGCGGCCGGCTTGCTGGCCGGCATGTTCGGCGTGGGCGGCGGCTTTCTCGCGACGCCGCTGCTGATCTTCGTCGGCATTCCGCCGGCCGTCGCGGTGGCGAGCCAGGCCAACCAGGTCGTCGCCAACTCCATATCGTCCCTGCAGGTCCAGTGGCGGCGCGGTAACGTCGATCTGCGCATGGGGTTGGTACTGCTGCTGGGCGGCATGATCGGCTCGTCGGGTGGCGTCTGGCTGTTCACTTACCTCAAGCGCATCGGCCAGATCGATTTCGTCATCGCCGTGACCTACGTCGTCATGCTGTCGACCATCGGCCTGCTGATGCTCTACGAGAGCCTCAGCACCTACCTCAGGCGCCGGCGAAACCCGGAAGCGCCGCGTGGCAAGCTGCACACCCATTACCTGGTGCATCGCCTGCCGCTCAAGCTGCGCTTCTACAAGTCCAAGCTCTATATCAGCGCCCTGCTGCCGGTCGGGCTGGGCTTCGTGATCGGCATTCTGTCGGCCATCCTGGGTGTGGGCGGCGGCTTCGTGCTGGTGCCGGCCATGATCTACGTGCTGGGCATGCCGACCACGGTGGTGATCGGCACCTCGAACTTCCAGATCCTGTTCGTGGCGGCCAACGTCACCTTCCTTCAGGCCGCGACCAACGGCACCGTCGATGTCGTGCTGGCGCTGCTCTTGATCCTGGGCGGCGTGGTCGGCGCGCCGATCGGCGCCCGGCTGGCGGCCAAGCTGCCCGGCGTCGTGCTGCGCGGCCTGATGGCGGTCCTCGTCCTTGCCGTGGCGACGGAGCTGCTGTTCGAGCTGCTGCGCACGCCAAGCTCGGTCTATTCGCTGGGCAGCCGCGAGGTACTGCCATGAGGCGAGGGCTGGTCCTTGTTGCAGCGATCCTTGCGTTCGCCATGCCATCAGCTCAAGCGCAGGGCCCCAGGGTCGAGCCGCCACCCGGTGCCGTGCCGGCGCCGACCATTGGCGGACCAGCCGGTTCCGGTGTGCCGCCGTCGGTGCCGCCATCGATCCCTGGGGTGCCGGCTACGCCCGACCTCGTCGTCGACCTGTCGCAGGCCCGGGTGTCGATCACCTCGGCCTTCCAGGGCGAGAACATCCTGCTGTTCGGCATGTTCGACCCGCCGGGCGAGGTGGTCGTGGTGGTGCAAGGGCCGGCCGCGCGCGATACCGTGCTGCGCAAGGAACGCTTCCTCGGCCTGTGGCTCAACACCGGCCGGCAGGCGTTCGACGATGTGCCGGCCTACTACGCCATCGCCGCCAGCCAGCCCCTGCAGCGGATGCTGGCGCGCGGCACCGGCGGGGAAATCCTGTCTCTGGAGGACCGTATGGCTTCGGTCAGGTCGGTCGGCTCGCGCGACCATGACGATCTCATCCGGTTCCGTCTGGGCCTGGTCGAGGTCAAGCGGCGCGAAGGGCTCTACCCTGCCGCGATCGGCCAGGTGACAGTCCAGGCCGGCCGGCTGTTCCGGGTCGATTTGCCGTTCCCCTCGCGGCTGCCCGAGGGGGTCTACGAGGTCAGGGCCTACCTGCTGCGCGACGGCAAGATTGTCGCCGCCGTGTCGCGGCCGTTGCCGGTCGGCAAGGTCGGCTTCAGCGCGCAACTGGCGGGCTGGGCAAGCCACGAGGGCGAGCTTTACGGGCTGGCCGCGATCTTGATGGCCGTGCTGGTCGGCTGGTTCGGCGGCGCGGTCATGCGGCGGATTTAGACGGAGAGGAACCGACACATGAGTCTCCAAGGGGGCGAGCAAGCCAGCCGGGCGGCCGAACGGGTCTTTCTGGTAGTCGTCGACGAAAGTCCGGAAATGCGCAACGCGCTGCGCTATGCCTGCCGCCGCGCCAAGCGCACCGGCGGGCGGGTTGCCATGCTCTACGTCATGGAGCCGCCCGAGGGTCAGCAGTGGGGCTCGGTGGTCGACCTGATGCGCCAGGAAGCACGCCAGGAGGCCGAGGTCGTGGTCGCCCGCCATGCCGAGACGGCGGCCACGCTGACCGGCCATCCGCCGGCGATCTATATCCGCGAGGGCAAAAGCCGCGACCAGCTGATCAAGCTGATCGCCGAAGACCGCTCGATATGCGTCCTGGTGCTGGGCAGCTCGTCGAGTGGCGAAGGTCCGGGCCCCTTGGTGACGTCTTTCGCCGGCAAGTCGGGCGGCCAGCTCCGCATCCCGCTCACCATCGTGCCGGGCGCACTCACGGAAGCCGAGATCGACGCCATTTCATAGGGTATGAATTCTAATTCCGCGACGATATTGCATCGATCACCCGAGAAGCTGGCTTTGCATCGTGCAGTTCAGACTTGCGCATGCTGGGTGACAATCTTCTCTAGTGCATTAATATAGAACAATAATAACTATATTTACCATAATCTTTATACAGAGCGGCCCAAGAATCACCTTGATCGCCCCGGCCATGGTTCTTACGTCCAAGAGTAACTTGAGGGGGCGGAGACGTCCCGGCCCCCAACTCTGAGCGATGCCAGGCGGTCCAGTCGCCCTGGCGTTCGATGAAGGAGATTAGGTTTGTTCATCCAGACCGAGCAGACGCCCAATCCATCGACCCTGAAGTTCCTCCCTGGCCGCGTGGTCATGGAGAAAGGGACCCTGGATTTTGCGGGCTCCGACACGGCCACCTCCTCGCCGCTGGCCAAGCGGCTGTTTGCGGTCGAGGGCGTGGAACGCGTCTTCTTCGGTGCCGATTTCGTGACCGTCACCAAGGCCGCCGACATGGATTGGCAGGTCCTGAAGCCCTCGATCCTGGGCGGCATCATGGAGCACTACACTTCCGGCGAGCCGATTGTCGTCGCCGGCAGTACGGAAGCCGGCGCGCCAGGCGCAGCGGTCGAGGACGACGAAATCGTCGCCCAGATCAAGGATCTGCTCGAAACGCGCGTGCGTCCGGCGGTCGCCCAGGACGGCGGCGATATCGTGTTCCAGGATTTCCGCGATGGCATCGTCTACCTGCACATGCAGGGGTCGTGCTCGGGCTGCCCCAGCTCGACGGCCACGCTGAAAATGGGAATCGAGAATCTTCTGAAGCATTACGTGCCGGAAGTAGTGGAAGTGCAGGCGGTCCAGTAGGCCGTCTGCGCGCTCTAAGTGTGCAGCGTTAGTACGACGCCGCGATCCCCCTCGGATCGCGGACGGTAAGTCGTCGTTCGTGCAAAAATGAAGAGAAAGACCTAATGAAGTTGCCGATATGGCCCGTGGTCGAACGCGGGCGGTTCTACGCTTTTCCGGCCGTTTGGGCGGCCGTGTTCGTGACGGGGGTGGGCTTGCGCCAACCTTTGCCGCCGGTCGACGTCACCTCCTTTCTGACCTTCAATGCCGACGAGCGTCTGAGCGCTACCTTGGCGCGCCAAGGCCTCGTCGCAATGGATGCCGCCCCCACGGCGCTCACCTTCGTTCGCCATGACTCGGGCGAGCCCGACGAGGCAAGCCAGTCGAGCGCCCGCGACGTGTCGGGCGGCCACGGCCGCTTTGCCGCGCCCGGCAACGCCGTGCGCCGGCAGGTTCAGCTGCGCCCGATCAATCCACGCACCGCCGACGAGCTCGCCGGCTTTTTCCGCGACGTCGCCTATTCGCTGACCGACATCCGCCTCGGCGAAGCCGTTCCGCCACTCAAGGTCGAGCGCGTGCCCGACGACCTCGGCAGCAAGGATGGCAGCTTGCGCAAGGCGCTGTTCATCACCGCGATTCTGCCGGTGATCCTCGAGGTCAATCAACGCGTGCTGGCCGAGCGCGAGCAGCTTGTCTATCTGCGCGACAAGCTGGCGACCGACCGGGGCATCAGTGTCATCGAGCGCCTGTGGCTCGAACAGCTGGCCGACCGCTACGACATGCCGTCCGACAAGCTCGACGAGCTGGTGCGCCGCGTCGATTCAGTGCCGCCGTCCATGGCGATCGCCCAGGGCGCCATCGAGTCGGGCTGGGGCACGTCGTTTGCCGCACGCACCGGCAACGCGCTGTTCGGCCAGATCCAGGCGGTCGGCCGTCACAGCGTGGCGGTGCCATGGAAGCCGGGGGCCGGCATGCCGCAGCCCTTCACCAACGTCGGCGAGGCCGCCGAGGCCTATGTCGTGAACCTCAACACCCATCCCGCCTATGCCGCGTTCCGCACCGAGCGCGCCGCCATGCGCGAGCGCGGCGAACCGCTCGACGGATTCAAACTGATCGGCCAGCTCCTGCGCTATTCCGAACTCGGCCAGGAATATGTCCGCTTCGTGCGCCAGGTGATGCGCGAGGACAAGCTCACCGATTTCGACGCGGCGCGGCTGTCGAGTTTCTAGAGCGACTGCATCATCGGACGTGGCAGGTCGGCGTCACAGACCAGCGGGTACTGGCGCGCGTCGAAGAGCTGATAGTGCCACCATTCGTTGCGGTAGAAATCCCAGCCGGCGGCGGTCATCAGCCCCATCAGCAGCAGCCGGTTGCGTTGCGCCGCGGCCGGTACGTCGGTGCGGCCGTGATGCGACAGCGGCGTGAAGGCGTCGAATTGCGTGCCCATGTCGAGGGCGCGGCCCTGGCCGTCGAGCAGGGTGAGATCGACCGCCACGCCGCGCGAATGAGGCGAGCCGCGGCGCGGGTCGGCGAGAAACTCGGGATCGGGATTGGCGTTCCACAAGGCCCACTGCGCTTCCACCGGACGGAGTGCATCGAAGATCTGTAGCCTGAAGCCAAGCGGCCGGGCGAGCGCGATCGCCTCGGCAAGCTTCTCGGCCGCCGCGCGATGGAGCCAGCATTCGGCATTCCGATAGACCGGCCGCCCCGTTAGATTGGCCGCCGTCGCATAAGCCAGTGTCACGTCGACATCGAAGTCGGGCGGGGCAATCACAACCAAGTCGAGTTTCATGGAAGCACAATGCCCAGCCGCCGAAACGAGTGCCAGCCGAGCATGAGCCCACGATGAGCCTCGTGCTTGCCTTCGACTGCGCCGTGAGTGGCCTGGGCGTCGCGGTCGTACGCGACGGTACCCGCCTTGCCAGCCACCGCGAGGAAGGCCGCGACCAGGCGGCGCAATTGCTGCCGGCGATTGCCTTGGTGCTGCAGGAAGCCGGGGTGGGGCGGCGAGACCTGTCGCTGATTGCCGTCACGATCGGCCCGGGAAGCTTCACCGGCGTTCGCGTCGGGCTGGCCGCTGCCCGCGGCCTTGCCGTGGCGCTTGGCGTGCCGCTCGCGGGCATCGCCACCACGACCACGCTGCTGGCCCAGGCCGAGCGGCATGACCGCCTCGTCGTTGCCGCCATCGACAGCCGCCTCGGCGACTGGTTCTGCGCCCTCAGCGAAGTTGGCGGTGACGGCGAGTCGGCGCCGTTCCTGGTGTCGACGGCCGAGCTTGCCCGACGTCTGAAAGACCGGCCGAGCCTCGTCGTCGGACCGCAAGCCGAGACGCTGGTGCCGTCGCTCGAGGGGGCCATCGCTCAAACGGCTTTGCCCGACCCTGTGGCCATCGCCCGGCTGGCGCTTGCGGAAGGCATTGAGGCGTGGCGTGCACGCAATCGTACCGACGGATTGCCTCGGCCTTTGTATTTGCGCGGCGTCAACGTTACCTCGCCGGATGGCACGCGACGGACGGTCGATTGAAATGGCGGACGGCTTTGCCTTGCGGGCGCTGGGCGCCCTCGAACTCGACCTGGCGTCGGAGCTGCATCGCGACGCCTTCGGGCCGATGGGCGAGCGCGTCTGGATGCGACAGGATATTGCCGAACTTCTGGCCTCGCCGGGCGTGAGCGGTTTGCTGTTGCAGGCCGACGGCAAGGACATCGGCTTCGCCCTTTGCCGGGCGGCGGCGGATGAAGCCGAACTTCTGACCATTGCCGTGCGACCGAGCCATCGCCGACTGGGTGCTGGTCGTGCGCTGTTGGCGATGGTCGTCGACCGCCTGCGCACGGCTGGCGTTCGAACGCTGTTCCTCGAAGTCGGTGTCGACAATCCGGCTGCATCAGCGCTCTACGACCACGCCGGCTTCCAGGCCGTCGGTCGCCGCGCCGCCTACTACCGCCGCGGACAGGCCCCGGCGGCCGACGCCATCGTCATGCGACTCGCTCTGAACTGATCAAGCCCGCCGGATCGTCACGATATGGTCACTACCGTCGGGTATGATCCCCAAGATGATGTGGCCTTCGTCGCCCGCCGCCCGCGGCACGTTGCGCAACGGCTCTTCGCCGCGCAGCCGCACGCGCAGCACCTCGCCCGAGCGCATGCGCTCGAGCTGCAGCTTTGTTCGCACGAAGGTCATCGGGCAGACCTCGCCGGTGATGTCGATCGTGTGGTCGGGCTCTGCGGACATGTCCCCAACTATACCCCGCTTGCCGGCCGGTGTAGGGTCCCGTGACATGCCGGACCAGAAATCCAAGCTCGAAGCGCTGTGCGCCGAACGCGGTCTCAAGATGACGGATCAGCGCCGCGTCATCGCGCGCGTTTTGTCGGAATCGTCGGACCATCCCGATGTCGAAGCGCTGCACAAGCGGGCGACGGCGGTCGATCCGAACATCTCGATCGCCACTGTGTACCGTACCGTACGGTTGTTCGAGGAAGCCGGCATTCTCGCCAAACATGACTTCGGCGATGGTCGCGCTCGCTATGAAGAAACACCGGAAGAGCACCATGATCATCTGATCGACATCCAGACCCGCAAGGTCGTGGAATTCCATAGCGACGAGATCGAGGAACTGCAGCGGCGGATCGCGGAAAAGGCCGGTTATCGGCTAGTGGGTCATCGGCTGGAGCTTTATGGCGTGCCGCTCGACGCCAAATCCGGCCGGCAAAAATGAGTGGACGCAACCAACGCCACCCCGATAATGGGCGAATGATTGGGGCGGCCCCCTGCGGATGAAACATGCGCATCGACCGCGCTGACAGTGAAGCCGAACTGCTTGGCCCTCCCATATCGAACAGGGAGATCGTCCAGGTCGTTGCCGGCGATTTCGAGGTTCGACTGGCGCAGACCGCCGCCGAAATCGATGCCGCGCAGGCATTGCGCTATCGCGTCTTCTACGAAGAAATGGCCGCCCACCCTTCGCCCGAGATGGCGGCGCGGCGTCGCGACTTCGACGACTTCGACCAGGTTTGCGATCACCTGCTTGTGCGCGATCGTCGCCGCGGCGAGGGCCCCGAAGGCATCGTCGGCACCTATCGCCTGATCCGGCGGTCAGCGGCGGAGAAGGTTGGCCGTTTCTATTCGGCCGCCGAGTACGACATCGCTCCGATGATCGACTATCCCGGCGAAGTGCTGGAACTCGGGCGCTCGTGCATTGCGCGCGACGCGCGTAACACCGCGACCATGCAGATGCTGTGGCGTGGCATTGCGCTTTACTCCTTCCATTACAATATCCAGGTGATGTTCGGCTGTGCAAGCTTTCCGGGCACCGACCCGTCGCAGCATGCTCTACCGTTCAGCTACCTCTATCACCATCACCTGGCGCCGCCGCCGATCCGCGCGCGCGCGCTCAGCCATCGCTACGTGAAGATGGATGTGCTGGAGGCTGGCAGTTACGACGCGCGCAAGGCGATGGCGCGGGTGCCGCCGCTCATCAAGGGTTACCTGCGGCTGGGCGGTTTCGTCGGCGATGGTGCGGTGATCGATCCCGAGTTCAACACCACCGACGTCTTCATCATCGTCAAGACCGAGCTGGTGACGGAGAAATACATCCGCCACTATGAACGCGGGATACGCGGGCACGACGACTGACCCATCCGTCAAGACGATGTGGATAGGCTCTCCTCTGCGCGGCGCGTTCCGGTTGGCGAGCTATCTACTGCTCACCCTGTTGCTGCTGCCGTTTCATCTGCTGGCCGTCATGCTCGGCATCCGCCCCGTCATCAACGGGCTGCCGGTGATCTACCATCGTATGGTCTGCACGATCCTGGGCATTCGCGTGCGCGTGTATGGCCGGCGCTCGGACGTGATGCCGACGCTCTTCGTTTGCAACCACGTCTCCTATCTCGACATCGAGGTGATGGGTGGGCTGGTGTCGGGCAGCTTCGTCGCCAAGGCCGAGGTCGCCACCTGGCCGTTCTTCAAGACGCTGGCCAAGGCGCAGCGCACCATCTTCGTCGAACGGCGCACCAGCAAGACGAACTCGAGTCGCGACGAGATGATGCGCAGGCTGGACACCGGCGACAACCTGATGCTGTTCCCCGAAGGTACGAGCAGCGACGGCACACGCGTGCTGCCCTTTCGCAGCGCGCTGTTTGCCGTGGCACAACTGCGCCGCGACGACAGGCCGATCGTCGTGCAGCCGGTGGCCATTTCCTACATCCGCCTCGACGGCATTCCGCTCGGCCGCTACTGGCGGCCGTTGTTCGCGTGGTTCGGCGACTTGGATCTGGTGCCGCATCTCTGGCAGATGGTCTGCCTTGGCGAGACCGAGGCGGTCGTCACGTTTTTCGAGCCGGTCGACATAGACCGGCTGGGCGACCGCAAGAAACTCGCCGTGTACTGCTTCGACCAGGTCTCCTCGGGCGTGCAGGCGGCCAATACCGGCCGTTTCGAGCTCCTGCCGCCGCCGGCTGCGGCGGCGTAGCGCCCCTCGACCGTGGGCGCCGCCGGTGTTAGAAACCCGCCGTTCCAGCAACGGAGACCGATGACCGACGTCCGCACCGGCGATCCGGGCCAGTGGCAGCGCAAGCGCGTGTTCATCCGCACCTACGGGTGCCAGATGAACGTCTACGATTCGGACCGCATGGCCGACGTCCTGCGGCCGCTCGGTTATGCCCTGTCGGACAGCCCTGAGCAGGCCGATCTGGTCGTGCTCAACACCTGCCACATCCGCGAGAAGGCCTCGGAGAAGGTCTATTCCGAGCTCGGCCGGCTGCGCGACGCCAAGCTCGAGCGCCGCCGCGAGGGCTCCGACCTCACCATCGCCGTGGCCGGCTGCGTGGCCCAGGCGGAGGGCGCGGAAATCATTCGCCGCCAGCCTGCCGTCGACATCGTCGTGGGTCCGCAGGCCTACCACCGGCTGCCTGAATTGCTGGCTCAGGTGGCGCGCAAGGCGGCCGAGCGGCAAGCCGGCGGCCGGCGACAGCCCGGCGCCGGCGTGCTCGACACCGAGTTTCCCGCCGAGAGCAAGTTTGACCATCTGCCGGCGCCTGGCGGCGTGCGTGCCGGTTCGGCTTTCCTGTCGATCCAGGAAGGTTGCGACAAGTTCTGCACTTTCTGCGTCGTGCCCTATACGCGCGGCGCTGAATATTCACGGCCGGCGGCGTCAGTGCTGCAGGAGGCGCGCGCGCTGGTCGCGGCAGGTGCTGTCGAGATCACGCTGCTCGGCCAGAACGTCAACGCCTATCACGGCGAGGCAGCTGATGGAGCGACATGGTCGCTGGCCCGCCTGATCCGGGAAATGGCCGAGGTCGATGGCCTGCTGCGCATCCGCTACATGACCTCCCATCCGCGCGACATGGACGACGAGTTGATCGAAGCCCACGGCACCGTGCCGCAGCTCATGCCTTACCTGCATCTGCCGGTGCAGTCGGGATCGGATCGCATTCTCGAAGCGATGAACCGCGGCCATGGTCGCGACCACTTCCGTTGCCTGGTCGACCGGCTGCGCGAGGTGCGGCCCGACCTGGCGCTGTCGTCTGATTTCATCGTCGGCTTCCCGGGCGAAAGCGACGGCGATTTCGACGACACGATGCGACTGATCGACGAGGTGGGCTTGGCCGCGGCTTTCTCGTTCAAATACAGCCGCCGTCCCGGCACACCGGGCGCGGCGCTGCCTGACCAGCTGCCCGAAGCCGTGAAAATGGCGCGGCTGGCGGCCCTGCAGGCCCTGATCGGTCGTCAGCAACGCGAGTTCAATGTCTCGAAGGTGGGCGCCACCGTGCCAGTGCTGTTCGCCGAGCCGGGCCGCAAGCCTGGACAGGTGTTGGGCAAGAGCCCGTGGCTCCAGTCGGTCTATGTCGAGGGCGGTGCGGCGATGATTGGCAAGATCGCCGACGTTCGCCTCGTCGCCGCCCATGCGCTCAGCCTGGCGGGTGAGATCCCGCCGTCGCTCGAGGCTGCGGCATGAGCCTCACGAAACGCATGACGTTCGACAACAATACGCTGATCGTTCAACTCTACGGCAATCACGACCGCCATCTCGTGAGGGTCGAGCAGCTCGCCAACGCGAAGTTGAGCGCGCGCGGAAATCAGCTCGATATTGCGGGGACGGCCGAAGACGTAACCGTGGCGCAGAAGGCATTGACGGCGCTTTACGAACGCCTCAAGCGCGGCCTGTCGATCGAGATGGCTGACATCGACTCTGCCGTTCGCTTCGCCCGCAGCGGATCAGAGGCCGGCGATGGCGAAAGCATTCGTACGCGCCGCAGGACCGTTCAAGCCCGCTCGCCCGGCCAGCAGGGTTACCTCGTGGCGCTGCGCGAACGCGACATGGTGTTCGCGCTGGGGCCAGCCGGCAGCGGTAAGACCTATCTCGCCGTCGCCATGGGCGTGTCGCTGCTGCTTGCCGGCAAGGTCGAGCGCATCGTACTGTCGCGGCCGGCCGTCGAGGCGGGCGAGCGGCTGGGTTTCCTGCCGGGCGACATGAAGGAAAAGATCGATCCCTACCTGCGGCCGCTCTACGACGCCCTGCACGATATGATTCCGGCAGAGCAAATCGCCAATCGCATGGAATCGGGGGAGATCGAGATTGCGCCGCTGGCTTTCATGCGCGGCCGCACGCTTGCCCATTGCTTCGTGATCCTCGACGAGGCGCAGAACACCACGCCGATGCAGATGCGCATGTTCCTGACACGTCTTGGCGAAGGCTCGCGCATGGTGATCACCGGCGATCCCAGCCAGACTGACCTGCCCGGCGGCCAGAAATCGGGCCTCACCGACGCGGTCGAGACGCTGGAGGATGTCGAGGGCGTGCGCTTCGTGCGGCTGACGTCCAAGGATGTCGTGCGCCACGATCTCGTGACTCGCATCGTCGACGCCTATGACGCGCGCGACAAGAAAAACCAAACCCAGCAGCGCTAGCTGCGCGGTCGTCGTGCTCGACCCGGGTTGGACGAAGCTATTGCCCGGCGTCGAGCGGCTGGTGCGCAAGGCTGCTCGCGCGGCCGTCGGCCCTCGCGCGAGATCCCTCACGGTTGCTCTGGCCGACGACAAGCGCGTGCGGGCACTGAACAAACGTGATCGCAAGAAGGACAAGCCGACGAACGTGCTGTCCTATCCGTCCGGCGAGAAGCAGTTCCTGGGCGACGTCGTGCTGGCGCGCCAAACCGTGTGGCGCGAGGCGAGGGCGCAGAAGAAGGCGCCGGCTGATCATCTCGTCCATCTGGTGGTGCACGGCACGCTGCATCTTCTGGGCTACGACCACGAGACGGGCCCAGCGGCTTCCGAGCGCATGGAAGCGCTGGAGCGCCGCGTTCTCGCCAAGCTCGGCATCGCCGATCCCTACGTCGCTCGCTAAAGCATCTCCAGCGGTTGCTTGCCCTTGGGCGGCGGGAACGCGCGATCGAGTTCGGCCAGGATCTGGGGCGAGAGCTTGACGTCGAGCGCGCCGAGATTTTCCTTAACCCGCTCGCGCGTCGACGACTTGGGGATGGTGACGACCCCAGGCTGGGCGAGTAGCCAGGCCAGCGCCAGCTGCGCCGGCGTGCAGCCGGCCTCGCCGGCCAGTTTGTTGAGCGCCGCCTTGCCAAGCAGCGCGCTCTGGTCGAGCGGCGAATAGGCCATCAGCGGGATCGACCGTTTGCGCATCCATGGCAGCAGGTCGAACTCGGGCCCGCGGCGCGACAGGCAATAGAGCACCTGGTTGCTGGCGGTGAGACCCTTGTCGAGGCGGGCGGCATCTTCCATGTCGGTGGCGTCGAAGTTGCTGACGCCAAAGTCGCCGATCTTTCCCGCCGCGCGCAGGCGGTGGAACGCCTCGAAGGTCTCTTCCAGCCGCGCCTCGCCGCGCCAGTGCAGCAGGTAGAGATCGATGCGCTCGATGCCCATGCGCTTGAGGCTGCGCTCGCAGGCCGTGATCGTGCCGCTGCGGGTGGCGTTGTGCGGATAGACCTTGCTCACAATGGTGGGCCTGGTGTGGCGGCCGGCGAGCGCCTCGCCCACGATCTCCTCGGCGGCGCCGTCGCCATACATCTCGGCGGTATCGATCATCGGGTAGCCGAGATCGAGCCCGTATTGGACGGCGTCGAGTTCCTGATCCCGCCGGCGCGCGCTTTCGCCCATCCGCCAGGTGCCGAGACCGAAGGCCGGCAGGGTCGCGCCGGAGGGTAATTTGCATGAACGCATCATGAACATCCACGATTGCAACGCGGGGCCGTTAGCCTATCTTAAGAGCCATGCCTGCCTCCACAGCGCGCGGTCCGCAGCCGGGCTCCGGCGGTCCGGCGTCGGCGGGAGAGCCTCCGCCACCGGCCTCGCCGCCTGCCCCGACACCTGCCGCCGATATTTCCTCCAATGGCGGCCTGCTGCGCGCCTTCCTGCGCCGCCTGCGCCGGCGCGAGAAGAACGAGGCCGTCCGCGAGGCGATCGAAGAGCTGATCGAGGAGACGCCGGAAAGCGACACGCCGATCAGCGACGATCAGCGCGAGCTTCTGGCGAACATCCTGAAGCTGCGCGACAAGACGGTGGCCGACGTCATGGTNNGAAGCCCATTCGCGCTATCCGGTCTATCGCGAGGCGCTCGACGACGTGATCGGCATGATCCACATCAAGGACGTGCTGGCCTATTGGGGCACCTCCAAGAAATTCAACCTGCGCGACATATTGCGCCGTGTCGTGTTCGTGGCGCCCACCTTGCCGGTGCTCGACATGCTGCTCGACATGCGTCGTTCGCGCACCCACATGGCGCTGGTGGTCGACGAGTTCGGCGGCACCGACGGGCTGCTCACCATCGAGGATCTGGTCGAGGAGATCGTGGGCGAGATCGAGGACGAGCATGACGTGGCCCAAGCGCCGACGCTGGCGCGCCGGGTCGACGGCACGATCGACGTCAACGGCCGGACCACCATCGAGCTGCTCGAGCAGGAGATCGGCCGTGTGCTGTCCGACGACGAGCGTCGCGAGATCGACACCGTGGGTGGCCTGATTTTCTCCCTGCTTGGCCGCATCCCCGAGCGCGGCGAGGTGGTTCGCCATCCCTCCGGTGTCGAGTTCGAAGTGCTCGATGTCGATCCGCGGCGCATCCGCCGCCTGCGCGTGCGGCCGCCGACGTCGTCGCGGTCCGCCGCCTGATCGCCGCCTCGCTGCAATGAACCTCCGCGGATGGCGCGCCTGGGGCGTGGGCTTCGTGGCCGGCGCGCTGGCGGCACTGGCCATGCCGCCGCTCGACTGGCTGCCGCTCGCCGTGATGGGCATCGTGGTGTTCGTCTGGCTGTGGCAGGCGGCACCGACACCGCGCGCCGCGCTGTTCAGCGGCTGGGCCTGGGGGCTGGGTCATTTCGCGGTTGGCTCGTACTGGATCCTGGAAGCCTTCTTCGTGCCGCCGGCCGACTTCGCGCTGGCCGGCCCGCCGATCGTGCTCGGGCTGGCGGCGGTCCTTGGCTTCTTTCCGGGCGCTGCAGCTGCGGCGGCGCGCTGGGCGGTGCTGCGCTGGCCGGCACTTGGCGGGCGCTATCGCCGGCTGGTCGTGCTGGCGATCGCCTGGACAATCGCCGAATGGCTGCGTGGCCATGTCTTCACCGGCTACGCGTGGAATCCGCTGGGCCATGTCTGGGTCTTTGCGACGCCAGTGCTGCAGGGTGCCGCGTTGTTCGGCGTCTACGGTCTCGGTCTTTTCACCTTTCTTATTCTCGCCGCCCCCACGGCTGGCTGGCGCGCCTCCTTCGCCGCACTCGCCGTGCTCGGTCTTGCCGGGGCGGGCGGCGTGTTGGTGTTGCCGCCGGTGGGCGAGGGCGGTGGTCCGCTGGTGCGTATCGTGCAGCCCAACATCCCGCAGGCGGAGAAGTGGCGGGCCGACACCAGAGCGCGCCATCTCGGCAAGCTGATCGAGATGAGCCGGAGCGACGGCTTCGATCGCCTCGCCGCGGTCATCTGGCCAGAGACGGCGACGCCCTTCATCGTCACGCCGACGTCGGCTGCGTTGCCGCTCTTGGCCACCGCTGTGCCGCCGGGTGGCTATCTGGTGACCGGCGCGCCGCGTTCGACCGATCGGCCCGAGGACGGTGTGTGGAACTCGCTGCTGGTGATCGACGGGCGAGGCGCGATCGTAGCGCACTACGATAAGGTCCACCTCGTGCCGCTCGGCGAGTACATCCCCTTCCACAAGGAACTCGCCCCGGTCTCCGGCCTGATCGGCCGCGGCTCGTTCGAAGTGGGCGCCTCGCTGGCCACTCTCGACCTGCCCCGATTGCCGTCCTTCTCGCCGATCATCTGCTACGAGGTGATTTTCCCCGGTGCCGTCACCGGGTCGGGCGCGCGGCCGCGCTGGCTGCTCAATGTGACCAACGATGCCTGGTTCGGGCTGTCCAGCGGGCCCTATCAACATCTCGCCAGCGCCCGCCTGCGGACCGTCGAGGAGGGGCTGCCGATGATCCGGGTGGCCAACACGGGCGTATCGGCGGTGATCGACGCCTATGGCCGTGTACTCGCGTCGCTCGACATGAATCGCGAGGGCATCATCGACTATGCCCTCCCGGCCGCGCGAGCACCCACGCCCTACGGCCGCTGGGGCGACTGGACGGTGCTGGCGGTCGTACTCATGCTGGGTGCCGCAGTGGCCGTGGGCAGGCCGAGAACTGACACGGGTAATGCATAAATCTCCTCGACAATTCAACGTGCTGACGTTGGGCTTGCATTATTGGGAAGAGGGGGTAATGTCATATGCAGCTCTGACGTGTAGATATGCATTTTTGCACAGATGCACTTGCCTTGCTGAGCACAATTTTGACGTGTCCGGCCCCTTATCTGCCCAACGGCATTGTCGTCATAAAACCAAGACCGAGAAGGATCAGGACCCATGGCAAGATCGCATCCGGTTGATGTCCACGTAGGGGCGCGGATGCGCCAGCGGCGCACCCTGCTGGGCATGAGCCAGGAAAAGCTCGGCAACGCGGTCGGCCTGACCTTCCAGCAGATCCAGAAGTACGAGCGCGGCTCCAACCGCATTGGCTCGAGCCGCCTGTTCGAGTTCTCCAAGGTGCTGGACGTGCCGGTGTCGTATTTCTTCGATGAAATGCCGTCCAATGCGCTGGCCGGCCGGCCGATGGCGGGCCGCGGCCGCAAGGGCTTCGGTGAGGCGGCCACGCCGTTCGAGCAGGACAAGGATCCGCTGATCAAGCGCGAGACGCTGGAACTGGTACGGGCCTACTACAAGATTCGCGAGCCCCGGGTGCGCAAGCGCATCTTCGAGATGGTCAAGGCGGTCGGTGCCGCCAGCCATGCCGAGGTCCTGGGCGGCCGCAAGGGGCGTTAGAAGCGTCATTTTGGGCCGGGATGGCCCCCTTGATTTTCAACGGTAATTGGAGTTTTTAGCGGCGCGGCATCGCCCATGGCCATCCTGGGGGTCGACGCCGCCGCGGACGGATTTGGACGACTTGCCACCGCGAAAATAAAGGCTAAGCCGGACGTTGTGGCGGCCCATCCGCCCTGCCCGGAGTCCAATACGATTGGAGGAGGGCAGGCTATGGCGCTCAAAGACTATATTTTCACCAGCGAATCGGTCTCGGAAGGCCATCCGGACAAGGTCTGCGACCAGATCTCGGATGCCATCCTCGACGCCTTCATCGCCAACGACATCAAGCTCGGCCATGCCGACGACAGCCACCTCAACACCCGTCTGGGCTGCGAGACGTTGGCCACCACCAACAAGATCGTCGTTGCCGGCGAGGGCCGTGCCTCCGAGCCGTACATGAAGAAGTACGGCAAGCAGACGGTCGTCAATCGCGAGGCGATCAGCGAGATCGCGCGCAATGTCGTGCGCGACATCGGCTACGACCAGGACGGCTTCTCCTTCCACGGCGCCGACGTCGAGGTCCTGCTGCACGGCCAGTCACCCGACATCGCCATGGGCGTCAACGCCAAGAAGAAGGGCGGCAATCTGGGCGAGCAGGAAGGCGCGGGCGACCAGGGGCTGATGTTCGGCTTCGCTTGCCGCGACAGCGAGGAATACGAGAAGAACTCGTTCATGCCGGCGCCGATCTATTTCTCGCACAAGATCCTCGAAATGTTGAGCCAGGCACGCCGCTCGGGCGAGTTGCCCGACCTGCTGCCCGATGCCAAGAGCCAGGTCAGCGTGCGTTACGCCCACGGCAAGGCCATCGGCGCCGCCAAGGTCGTCGTGTCGACGCAGCATCGCGAGACCATGGCCAAGGGCAAGAAATACAACTCCGGCATGATCAAGGACATGATCGCGACCCACGTCGCCAAGTCGCTGCCCGAGGGCTGGATGCCCAAGAAGGCGTCCGACTTCTTCGTCAATCCGACCGGCAACTTCGTGGTCGGCGGTCCCGACGGTGATTGCGGCCTCACCGGACGCAAGATCATCGTCGATACCTACGGCGGCTACGCCCCGCACGGCGGCGGCGCATTCTCCGGCAAGGACCCGACCAAGGTTGATCGCTCGGCGGCCTACGCCGCGCGCTATCTCGCCAAGAACATCGTGGCCGCCGGTCTCGCCGATCGCTGCCTGATCCAGGTGGCCTACGCCATCGGCGTCGCCGATCCGATGTCGCTTTATGTGAACACCGAAGGCACCGGCAAGGTCGACGAGCGCAAGCTCGAGAAGGCGCTTTCGGACATCTTCCCGCTGCGTCCGACCAACATCCGTCGCGGCCTGCAGCTCAACAAGCCGATCTACCAGCGCACGGCCGCCTACGGCCATTTCGGCCGCAAGCCCGACCGCGACGGTGGTTTCTCCTGGGAGCGCCTCGACCTCGTGCCGGAGCTGAAGCGGGCTTTCGGCGCACGCTGAGCCACACTTTAGGAACCACTCCTAATCGTTTGATTTTGCGTGAATTTCAGGTAGTCTGACCGGTAGTGGCAACAACGCCGCCGGAGCAGACGGCGAATGGCTCCTCTGGAAAATAGCTTAGGCGGCGAGCGCCTGAGCCGCGTGCGTCCCATCGATTCGCTGATGCGGGCGCTGCTCTACATGGTCCAACAGGTCGGCCGGCCGGTCAGCGAGGCCGACGTGCGCCGCCTCGCTCCCCTGCCCGGCGACGGCCTGGACGAGCCGGGATTTCTGAGCGCGGGCGCGCGGCTCGGGCTTGAGGCTAGCGCCCTCGATCTCGCCTCCGTGCGCCTCGACGAGCTGCCGACACCGTTCGCCGTGACCGGCGTCGATCGGCCGGCCCATGTCGTGGTCTCGGGCAAACAGGCGCAATGGACCGTGCTCGACGTCGTCGAAGGTCACGTCTGGCAGATGACGGCCGAGCAGGTGCGCGCGCTTGGATCGCGTGCCCTGGTCCTGCGCGACAAGCCCGTGCCGCGACCGCGTGTCGAGTGGTACGCGCCATTCTGGGTGCGGGCGCGGCCGGTGATCCTGAAACTCGCGGCAGCGTCATTCCTGGTCAACATTCTCGGCCTCGCCACGCCGCTGTTCATGATGCTGGTGCTCAACCGCGTGATAGGTCGCGGCACACCCGACAGCATCGTCTCGCTAATGACCGCGCTCTGCATCGGCATGCTGGTCGCCTATGCGCTCGACTTCGCGTTGCGCGTCGCGCGCGGCTGGATGTCGGCCCGCACCGGCGCGCGGCTCGACGTGCTGATGAGCGCCGAGGTCGTGCACCATCTCGTGCAGTTGCCCTACCGCCATTTCGAGCGCACGCCCTCCGGCGTCATCGCCGAGCGCCTGCGTCAGCTCGACGTGTTGCGTGCCTTCTTCACCGGTCAGCTGCCGGTGCTCGCCATCGACCTCGCCTTCGTCGTGCTGTTCCTCGGCGCCACCTTCGCCATCAGCCCCACCCTGGGCCTCGTGGCGGTGCTGGCCATTCCGGTGCTGATCGGCGTGTCGCTCGCTACTCATCGCGCTCAGCGGCGGCTGGCCGATGAGACCTTCCAGGCGCTGGCGGCCAAAAGCTCGATGCTCACCGAGACCGTCGCCAACGCCGCCACCATCAAGGCCCTGGGCTTGGAGGCCGAAGTCGAGAAGCGCTGGCAGGCACGAGTGGAACAGGCAGCGTGGACCAACTTCCGCGCCAACCACCTCGCCAATATCGCCGCCAGCGCTTCCGGCATCCTGCAGCTCGTGGCGTCGCTTGCGATCGTAGTCATCGGCACTCACCAAATCGTGGACCACCGGCTTTCGATCGGCGCGCTGATCGCTGCCAACATGCTGGCCGTGCGGGCCCTCCAGCCGATGCGCCAGCTCGTGGTGGCCTGGCACCAGCTTCAGGCGGTCAGCGCCGCCTTCAAGCGCATCGACGAACTGATGAAGGAGGAGGTCGAAAGTCCGCCGGGCGAGCTGGCTCCCATGCCGCCGCTGGCGGGTGAGGTGACCTTCGAGCGCGTCGCCTACCGCCATGACGACGCTGGCCCCGCCATCCTGCACGACGCCGACCTCCAGATTGCGGCTGGCGAGATTCTGGGCATCGTCGGACCCTCGGGCTCGGGCAAGACCACGGTCGCCAACCTGATCCAGGGACTGTTCAAGCCATCGAGCGGCCGCATCCTGGTCGACGGCACGGACGTGGGGCACATCTCGCCGGCGCAGTTGCGCGCCCAGATCGGCTGCGTGCCTCAGGACGTGCAGCTCTTTACCGGCTCGGTGCGTGACAACATCGCCATGGGCGTGGTCAACAAGGATCCCGGCCGGGTGGTCGCGGTCGCCAAGTTCGTCGGCGCCCATAATTTCATCCAGCGCCTGCCGCAGGGCTACAACACCGTGCTGGGCGAGCGTGGCCAGGGCCTGTCGACCG
Source organism: Rhodospirillales bacterium (assembly GCA_003153415.1). Taxonomy (GTDB): domain Bacteria; phylum Pseudomonadota; class Alphaproteobacteria; order Reyranellales; family Reyranellaceae; genus Reyranella. Next base: position 34,227 of record PLYQ01000159.1, read on the forward strand.
GCCAGCGGCAGCTCCTGTGCATCGCGCGCGCCCTGATCCGCAATCCGCGCATCCTGATTCTCGACGAGGCAACCAGCGCGCTCGATCCGGCGACGGAGGAGCAGCTGCTGCGCCAGCTCAAGACCAACACGCGCGGCCGCACTGTGATCATGATCACCCACCGGCTGGCGCCGCTCGCCATTGCCGACCGGGTGGCATTGGTGATGGACGGTCGGATCGAAAGGGTCGGGCCGCCCACCGAGATCATGGCCTACGCCCGCATCCGCATGGCCGAGGCAAGCCGGGGTCAAACCGCGGCAGTTTCGGCGGCGGCGCACGCCGCCTCACGGGCGATGTTCGCCTGAGTTCGTCGAATTACGTGAAATCGACGAAGTCGGGATCTTCCAGGCAGGCGAGGCGCTCCGACGCCAACCGCGCGCAATCGATCAGCAACGACTTGCGTCGGGCGGCGGCGATTGGTTGCTTCGCCGGATGGCGCAGCACCTCGCCGCCGTAGGCGTCGGCCACGATCAGGCCGATCTCTCCGGGGATCAGCGCTTGCGGGAAATCGACAGGCACGGCGACATACAGCAGGTCGCACCAGTCGAGATAGTCAGGCCATTTCTCGTCGACCCGCCAATCCTCGATCGACGATTTGACCTCGACGATGGTGAGTTCGCCGCCGCGGCCGACCGCAAAGATGTCGGCCCGCCGGCCGTCAGGCAGCGGCATTTCCAGCACCACCGAATAGCCGGCCTGGCGCATCAAGCGACATGCACCCCGACATACCGCGATGGTGATGTTGGGCCGCATCTGGCGGGCGAGTGGTGGCGTGTCCATGCGGCCGAAATCTACCGCTTTCCGGCGCCCTTTGCCTGGGCCCGCTGCTTGCGGCCGCTAGGGCCGGGGCGGATTGAGGCGCGGCGCTGTATCGCCGGGGGGTGGGCGTTCGAGCGTTGGAGCAAAACGCTGGGCCAGCGCCTCGGCCTGCTTGCGATCGCGTTCGGAGATCTGCTGCGCGGCCTTCTCCCGAACGACACGCGAGTCGGGATGTCCAGCGCGCTCGGCCAGCAGCAGCCACTTGTAGCCTTCGACTGGGTCGGCAGTCCCGGCAACGCCACCGATCATCATGATGCCCAGCGCATGCTCGGCCTCGGGCAGGCCCTGCTGGGCGGCGCGCGAATACCAGAGCAGGGCCTGGGCGGGGTCGCGCGCCACGCCGGCGCCGGCGAAGTAGGCATTGGCGAGCTTGAACTGGGCCGACGGGACACCCTGTTGGGCAGCGGACTCGTACCAACCGACGGCGCCTTGCACGATCTTCTCGTTGGCTGCCTTGTCGCGCGACGCGGGCGTGCGCGCCGCCATGTCGGCCAACGCCAGCGCCGCTTCCGGTACGCCGCTTTGTTGCGCGTGAACCAACCAGCGCTGGGCGGCGACAGCGTCCTTCTTGACGCCGTAGCCGTCGTTGAGCGCCAACCCATAGCGCAGAGCGGCCAGCGGATGGCCTTTTTCCGCCGCACGGCGATAGAGATCGGTAGCCCGTGCCGCGTCGGCGCCAGCCGGCCCCTGGCTCTCCTCCATGGCGCGGGCCAGCGCGTAGAGTGCGTACGGGTCGCCGTCGGCGGCTGCTTTCTCTAGCCACGCGCGGGCCTGCACGACGTCACGTGTGACGCCCTGGCCGCGAAGATAGAGGATGCCGATATTGATCTGGGCGCGATGATGACCTGCGGTGGCGGCCTGTTCGAAGAGCTCGGCGGCCTTCTTGTCGTTGCGAGGCGTGCCGGCCAGGCCTTGCGCGAAGACCAGCGCCAGCCGGTGTGCGCCTTCGGTGGAGCCGGCGTCGGCGGCGTGCTGGAGAGCTCGCAGGGCCTCGCGGTTCTCACCGCGATCGAGCAGCACGGCACCCAGCCACGCCTCAGCGTCGGCGTCGCTTGGCGCAAGCCGCCGCAGAGACCATTCGGCCGTCGTGAGATCGCCCGCGCGATAAGCCGAGATAGCGGCGCGCAACGGAGGCGAGACGTCGGAGTTGTCGCTGGGTTGGGCGCGAGCGGCGCTGCTCGCGGCGAGCAGTGCCGCGAGCAGCGCCGCTCGCGTCGCGATCATTTCGTCTTGAAGGTGAAGGCTATCGCCGCCGCCTTGGCCTGCTCGATTTCGTCAGGCTTCAGCTCGCGCGCCAGCTGCTCGAGCAGCGCTCCGGCGTTGGGTACGTTCCACCGCTCGGCGATCGCCACCCACTTGTAGGATTCGACGAAACTCTTGGGCACACCCTTGCCGTCGGCATAGGCGCCGGCCAGCGGTAGCATCGCCGGCGTGTAGCCGCGCTCGGCGGCATCCAGCAGCAACGGCGCTGCCTTGCCGAGGTCGAACATCTTGGATTCAGGGGTGCCGTAAACGTAGAGGCCGAGCAGGAACTGCGCCCGCGGATCGCGTTCCTTTGCCAGTGTCTGCAGTTCCTTTTCGGCGGTCGGCAGGTCGCCGGCCTGCATCGCCTTGACGGCTTCCTCGATTCCCGCCGAAGCCGGCTGAGCAAGGGCGGCCAGCGCGAGGATGGCTCCGATGACGGCGAGTGCTGAGCGGCAGCAAAGGACGAATCGCACGTGAGAACTCCCGAAATCAGCGGCCACTATGGGCGAAACGCGCGACCGTCTAGCATGGAATTGGGGCCGAAACACGCAGCGCGGCCGCTGGTTGCCATCGCGAAAAAATGCGTTGGCGCAGTCCGACAAGCCGCTTCTTCCATCTCATTCCTCCCGGGTTCCGGCGGTGATTTTCGCCGCAACTTGCCGGCCCGGAGGTTATTGCAGTTGATTCTTTGTACCCGCCCGAGTCGAGAACGCCTAACTCTATGTAATTAAATGATAATAAGTGGAAAATAAAGAATTTGCGCGAAATCTGCATGCCCTTTTACGCCTATCTAACTTTTCACAATGTCGCAAAACCTTAGGATTCACGAGCCTTCTGCTAAATCAGATATGCGATTTTGCAAGTGACGGAGGGCAGGGTGATTTGTTAAGGTCCCTCCATTAGAGACGTCCTTACGTAGTTGTAATTGATATCCGAAAGGCTTTTAGCACCGACCACTGGCAGCGCTTTAGAATCATCGGCGCGCCGCACCCAACCCCAAGTTTCCCAACGCCCGCCGGCGGCTCCCCAGGCCGCTCATCGAAGCCCCCTTCCCACACACCCCAAGGCTTCGATAACCCCACACCCAGGCGGGCTCCTAAGGAAGGCCGGTCGTTCCCCAAGCGACCGGCCTTTCGTATTTCCGGCGCCCGCTGCCCTGCGGTTTTCCACAGGGCCCGATTGACCCATGCGAAAAAGTTAGGAAAAGCAGTGCACTGAGGTGCCGCTGGCGTGTCTTATTGCGGCTTGACGCAGCTTCAGATACCCCAAAAATGTCTATCTCAAAAAAAGAAATGCAACAAAATCAGAGATCGAGTCGCCCGAGATATGCATTCTTGCAAGTTACAGAGGAAATGGGCCGTGTTAAAGTGGCGCCATTAAAGAAATTCTTATTCTATTGGTTTTAATATGAAAATTGTCGGATTCCCGGTCGACGTGTCGCATTCTCAAGATGGTCGCATCGTTCGCGGCCTGCGAACCCGCAAAGCCCTGATCCAGTCCACTTTGGATCTTATTCAAGCCGGCGACGTCGAGCCGACGTCGGCCGCCATCGCTACCATCGCCGGCGTGTCGAGCCGGGCGCTCTTTCAGCACTTCAACAGCTTGGCGGATCTCTACGCCGCGGCATTCGACCTGGCGGTCAGCCGCGCCTTCGACCGCACCTATCCGATCGACACTGACGCGCCACTGTCCAACCGCATCGAGCTTTTGGTCTCCGACCGGTCCGAGTTGTTCGAGGAATGGCTGCCGGTGTGGCACTTCGCCGAGCGCGTGCGCAGCGTGGCGCCGGCGGTCGGCCTCGGTGTCGCGCAGCTTCGCAGGCTGCTGCGCGAACGTCTGGCGACCTGGTTCGCCACCGAACTCGACAATCTCCATCCGACCTCGCGCGATCTCGTCCTCGATTCGCTCGATGTCGCGTTCGGCCTCGACAGCTGGATGAACATGCGCGAGCAGCTTCGCCTGTCGCCGATCCACGCCTCGCGGACCTGGCGCTTCACCGCCGAGGCCATCGTCCTGCAGGCGCTAACAGTTCCCACACAGCCCGTGGCGGTGGCCTAACAACGCCTTTCCGACAAAGTCGGAAAGGCGCTAGCCACCACGGCGAAGCCCCTTCCCACATCCCAGAAGCTTCGCCGCATTCTTCACCCTAGCCACGGGCATCCCAGGAGGCCGGTCGTTTCCCCAAACGACCGGCCTTACCCTTTTGGGGCCAAAGAAAAAGGCGCCGATTAAGGCGCCTTTTCCTTTATCGTCGGAGCGAAATCAGGTCTTCGGCTTGGCGCGGAACGTGGTGTGGCAGGCGCCGCAGGCCTTGCCGGTGTCGCCGAACGCCGCGCCCACGGCCGCGAGGTCGCCCGATCCCGCCGCCACGGCGAGCTTGTCGTAGGACGCATCGGCGGCTTTGCTCGCCGCCAGGAAGCCCGCCGAGTCGCTCCACACGGTGGGCAGCGCAGCGGTTTCGGCGCCCTTGTCGGAGCCGGCCGGGAACATCTTGTCGAAGGCAAGCTCGAGCGTCTTGAGCTTGGCCGCCATCGGGACCACCGTTTTGACGTCGCCCTTGGCGTCGATCACGCCCTTGATGGCGCGCATGGTGGCGGCCGTCTCTTTGCGATTGTCCTGCCGCGCTTTGATCACGTCGGCCTGGGCCAGCGCGATCGACGCGCCGCCGACCATCGCGCCAGCGGCCAGCGCGCCGATCACCGCTACAATCAGAGTCTTTTTCATCCTCAGCATCCCCCTGTCATTGGCGCCGCACGACGGGCGGCACGCCCCTCGACAGCGATCTATTTGTCGCAAAGCCCGGCGACAAAGCGAACAGGCTTGGAGGTAATTTGGCCATCACGAGTGCGTGTTCTGCTAGCATGAGGCACGACGGAATAAACGGGCGTAGGGATCGGTAAGGACGCAATGGTTGAAAAGAGCACGCAAAAAGTTCGTATCTGGGATCTGCCGGTCCGGCTGTTCCATTGGACGCTGGTCGCCCTGATCGCCGTGTCCTACTTCACCGGCCAGGCCGGCGGCGACTGGATGAAATTCCATTTCTGGTCGGGCTACGCGATCCTGACTCTGCTGATCTTCCGCATCGCCTGGGGCTTCGTCGGTAGCACGACTGCGCGTTTTTCCAATTTCGTGAAGGGCCCGTTGGCGGCCATCGCCCATCTGCGCGAGATGCTGGGCCGCGGCCGGCCGCACGACGCAGGGCACAATCCGGTGGGGGGCGCCATGGTCGTGGCGCTGCTGCTGGCGGTGTTGCTCCAGGTGGTCGCGGGTCTGTTCTCGGCCGATACCGACACCGGGACCGTCACCGGCCCCTTGGCACGTCTGGTCACCGACAAGTGGATCGAGCGTGCAACCGCCTTTCACGAATTCTGGATCAACGTGATCCTGGTGATGGTGGCCCTGCACATACTGGCTGCCATCGTCTATCTCGTCTGGAAGAAGCAGAACCTGATCGGTGCCATGTTGCATGGCCGCAAGGCGTTGCACGACGTGGTACCGCCAGGTGAGGAGGCGCCGCTGCTCGCCTTTGCATCCGGCCGGCTTGCCCTGTCGCTGCTCATCGCCGCCGCCGCCATCGTCTATTTCATCGTGAGATTGGGCGGCTGAAATCGACTGGCTGACTGGCGCTCGTGGCCTTGCTGCCCGGGAAGGGCGCCTCTAGGCTGTCTTTCAGCCCCGTGAACTTGGATTTTGCATCATGAAATTTACCGGTACCGACTCCTATGTTGCCAGCGACGACCTGCGCGTGGCGGTGAACGCGGCCATTGCGCTGCAACGTCCCTTGCTGATCAAGGGCGAGCCCGGCACCG
>PLYQ01000363.1 GCA_003153415.1 Rhodospirillales bacterium
CGGTGATGCCGAGAACTTCTGTGAAAACCGTGGCCGTCGCGCTCAGGGCAACATTGCGGACGGATTTGTCCTCCTTTGCTCCACGATCATCTGACGTTCACCGGGGATGAACCGACTTGGCCCTGCGTATTCGTGAGTGAGGCCGAGATTCATTCGGTCGACACTCGACATCGCACCGAGGTGGCCGTGACGAAGACCATTGTTTTGATTTCCCTGTTCACCATCGCAATCACAGCACAGCCTGTGTTCGCCCAGTCGAACGACATACCCGCTCCGTCTCCATTGAAAAGCGCCCCAGCTGCAAATCCCACCACCCTCGGCGATCCCGCACCGACTCAGACCAAGAAAAAGCATGGCCATCGCAGCCACGCTAGCCAGCCGGGGACTTCGTCGACCGGTGCGCCAGCCTCTCAAACCAACTGAGCCGTAGACAGGACAGCGTCGCAGCAAAGTGCGGAGGTTTTCGTTGGTATTTACGTAAGAGGCAGTCATGTCAAAGAAACTTGCGACTTCCGAAGAAATTCAGGTTGAACTGCAACGGCGTATTGAGCTGTGTTCTGGCCGTGATGGAAGTTGCTGCCGGTCGGGCGTTCCCACGCCGCGATTTACGAAACCAAAGGAGGCTGGAGGGCCGAACTGGACCGTAGATGGTCTGCCTGAACTCGCACCCGGATGCTTCGGAGTGATTCTGAAAATCGTCGATCAGGCGCGGCTCGAATATGAACTCACGTCCTAGACCCTATATGGCGATTGTCTCTACGCACGGCAAAACAAAGGTTCCAGGAGGCTAACACAGTACAAAAGTTGCTTTTTGTACGGAGTTGGCCATTTCGTGATTTGCGAAGTGGGCTAGCCCAGCTTCCCGCCTATTTGCGGCCATGCCATGACGTCCGCGCAAGTGCCGAGTATGCGCCCACCGAGCGAACGTGGGCACGATATAGTGAATTGTACGCTTGGCAGCACCGGACTAGGGTTTCGCGAGAAATCTCCGACATCGACGGGAGTGCGTGATGGCCAAAGGTCCATGCTTCGAATTGAGGCGCCGTGATTTTTTCGAACTGGCGGCCGGCGGCTTGGTACTCGGGGCCGCCGGAATGGCACCGCTCGCAGTCCTCGCCCAGACCGCTGGTGCCGCGCCGCTCAAGATCGCCACGATCGGCGCCGGCCGCGAAGGCGGAGCGCTCGGCACGGCGTTCGCCAAGCNNGTCGTGCTGATCGTCGTGCCCTATACCGCGGTCGAGCAGATCGGTCGCGACTACGGCAAGGCGCTCGCCACCAAGGTGCTGGTGATGGACATCTCGAACCCGATCCCGCGGCGCGACGGCGAGGACTTCGTCAAGTCGATCGATGCCCAGGGCGGGCCCGGCATCGTGGCGGCGAAATGGCTGCCCGGATCTCATATCGTGCGTGCCCTCAATGCGATCGGCTACAGCCAGCTTGCCAAGGATGCTAATCGGTCGGGCGAACTGGTCGGGGTGCCGATCGCCGGCGACGACCCGAAGGCGATCGCCGTCGCGAGCAACCTGATCAAGGAAATCGGCTTCGAGCCGGTGCTGGTCGGCGGTCTCGCCATGGGCAAGTATCTGCGGCCGGGAACGCCGCTTGGCGGCGAGCATACCGCCGCCGAGATCCGGCAGATCGCCGCGACCCTGAAGTAAGCAGCGTCACCGACGGAACCCACAGACATGGACCGACCTAGCGATGCGGCGCCCGGACAGACCGGGCTCGCCCAACGGCTGTTACGGCGCGTTGTCGCGGTCCAGCCTGAGGAGATGCACGCCGTCCTGTGGTGCTGGCTCTACATCTTCGCGGTGATGTCGTCCTACTACATTATGCGGCCGATGCGCGACCAGATGGGCGTCGCGGGCGGCGTCAGCCATCTGCCGTGGCTGTTCACCGGCACGCTGGCCGGCATGCTGCTGGTGAACCTGCCGTTCGCCTATCTGGTCACGAAGCTGCCGCGCAGCCGCTTCATTCCGCTGACCTACCGCTTCTTCGCCGCCAACATCCTGCTGTTTGCGCTGGCGCTGCACCTGGCAAGCCCGGCGCAGACAATCTGGATCGGCCGGATCTTCTTCATCTGGGCGTCGGTCTACAATCTGTTCGTCATCTCGATGTTCTGGCAGCTCAATGTCGACCTGTTCAGTTCCGAGCAAGGCAAGCGGCTGTTTGGCTTCATCGCGGCGGGCGCAACGATGGGCGCGATCTCCGGCTCGACAATCACTGCGATCTTGGCGCGCTACGCATCGCCCACGATGCTGCTGATCGGCTCGGCCGTTCTGCTCGAGGTCGCAGTGTTCAGTGTCGGGCGACTGGGCCGGCTGTCGCCCACGCTGCACAGGCTGCCCGGCGCCGATCGGGACGTCTCGGCCGAGACCGGCCGCACCATCGGCGGCAGCGTCCTCGCCGGCATAACGCATGCCGTCCGCTCGCCCTATCTCTTGAACGTTAGCGCGTTCCTGCTGCTGTTCGCGACCACCTCGACGTTCCTCTATTTTCAGCAAGCGGCGATCGTCAGCCACAGCTTTGCCGACCGTGGTGCACAGACATCGTTCTTCGCCACCATCGATCTCTGTGTCAACGCGCTGACTCTGGCCATCCAGCTGTTCTTCACCGGCCGGATCGTCCGCCTGATCGGCGTGGCGCTGGCGCTGGCGCTTTTGCCGGCGCTCACCATGGTCGGGTTTGGCGCGCTTGCGCTGGCCCCCAGTATTGCCGCGATCGCGGCGTTCCAGGTCATACGTCGCGCCAGCGACTACGCTATCGCGCGACCGACGCGCGAGGTGCTCTTCACCGTCGTGCCGCGCGAGGATCGCTTCAAGACCAAGGGCCTGATCGACACTTTCGTCTACCGCCTCGGCGATCAGGTCGGTGCCTGGTCGGTACCGCTGCTCGGTGGATTTGGATCGCAGGGTACTTCGTTGGTCGCGGCCGCGATCGCCGCGGTCTGGCTCGTCAATGCGTTGTGGCTCGGCCGGCGACAGCGCTCGCTGGAAGCAGCGCCAGTGCTGCAGCCACTCGCGGAGCGCGCCACGTCACCGGCCGCGTAGGTCCCTATGCTAATCAATCACCTCAGCAGCGGCGAGGATCGACTGCGGTATGGCGACGCCTAAAGCAGCATTTCCGAAAGAGTTCCCCAGCAACGCGCTCTTCGGCGCTAAGGCGAAGCCGGTGCCCCCGATGAAAAGGTTGTTACTCAACCACGGTGCATGGCTTGTTAGTCGCGCCTCCTGTCGTGTCGCAAAACACGATTGATTTATCCTTTTGCAAGATTACCCAGAAGCCCGACGCCGTCTTGACTTCATAGCCCTCTCGTACTGCGTCAGTGAGCGTCTTCGCTTCAGCCGGCACCATTGCCGCACCCAGAAGTGCGATTGTCAAAGCTATCTGCTTCATCGTTTCGCTCCCTGTATCGCGCGGCCACGCTCGGCGCAGTAGGCTGTGTGTTGCTGGCCATACCTCAGGCTTTCTACTCACGGCGTCGCTGGCGATCAGCGCCGCGTTAGCCGCCGTCTCAACTTGGCTCAAGTTCCTCTATCCCAACGTCGACGCGGTGCTGAACATAGCAGACATTCTGATGTCAGGCTTCCTGATCGCCGGCCTGTTCGCCGCACTCCCGCTACTGAGTGGTGCCGCGGCTGTTGGTTGTGGCGCCGCCATTGCCGACACCGGCGCCGGTGTTCGTGTTGACGCCAACGCCACCCGTGCTGACGCCGGCGCCGGTCGAGCTGTTGACGCCCGCGCCCGCCGAGCTTGGCGTGTTGGTGGTGCCCATCGCGCCGGAGCCGATGGCGGAGCTGCCGCCGACGCTGCCGCCGGCATTGATGCCGGTCGACTGAGCGAACGCCGTCGGACTGGCCAGAACGAGGACCATCGCTGTTGCCAGAGCCAATGTCGGTTTCATGATCTTTGCCTTCCGTTGAGTGTTGACGAATCAACACGGCGGAGCGGCAAAGGTTCCGTCACACGGCGACGCAAGCTGGCTTGTCGATTTGTTCGATCTCGGCACGATGGCAGCGGTATTGCGACGCCGCTGCGAGGCAGGCGCGGCAGGCGGCCGCCCGCCGGAGGTGGTGCGTCTGAAAATCCGCGAGCGCGCCTGTCCCTACCAGAAACTACATCCGACAGTATTCATGATGAAGTCCGCCAAGGAACGGCTGCGCGGTGATCCGGCCAGCCTGCCGAACAGGACGATGGAGCGTCGCGACTTTGTCGGGCCTTTGAGGATTTGCAACCCCGCCGTTTAGTCAGTGCAAAGAATAAGTTTTGTACTGACAGCGGAAATTCACCGTCACAAAGGGACCGTGCCGGCAGCTCCTTTGTAAGCCGAGCAGATGGTCATCGGCAGCCTGAGTGGCGTTGATCGATCGTTGACGGCAATTGCTGCGCTTAATCAGCCACTAGCTGAACGATATACGCTGTCACAAGCATAATGGGGATTGTGAACAAGCACAGCCTCGACCAGACGCGCAGCCCAGACAAAAGGCCGCCATCCTCCAATCCGATCCTGACTAATTTACCTCTGATAACCCAAGGCAGGATGACGCCTGCAATAATGGCTATCCAATACCATTCCATGCAATCTTCCCAGTTCGCCACCGAACGGTTTCACCATGCTCCGAAATGGACAACGCAGCGGGTCCGATAGAAGGGAGACAGATTTGCACGCAGGGCAACCCGCTCCAAATATCGCTTTGGTGCGCGTGACCTTAGGCGGCAGACTTCCGTGAAGGCACCCAGATTGTCGTGAATAGGCGAGCCCAGCCCTATACCCGAGACGGCCTGCAAACGACCCTCTGGAGGCTCGTAAAGAAATTGGAGCGAGGGGCGCTGATCAGGCCCGGACTTTCGTTCCATGGGCTTCGGCATGCACTCGGCGCCGCTCTGTATGACCTCGGACTAGATCGCGACGCTCGCAAGGCTGCCTTAGGCCACACGAGTGATGCCGCCAGCATGGTCTACGAGCGCGGCGGCAATCGGCGTGCTGCTTCTGATCGTGCCTTCGCCGCTTATGAGGAGCATTTGGCGTCTGTGCACAAGAACAAGAACGCCAATTGAACGCAGAATTGTCTAACTTGTCTAAAATGTCTAACGGGCGTGTCTAACTTAGTCTCGTTCTAATTTCGGTGGCGGCTAAGTCATTGAAATGAATGGTGCCCAGGGGCGGAGTCGAACCACCGACACTGCGATTTTCAGACGAAGTGTTTATTCAATGGTTCCAATGGACTAAGCAGAACTGAAAGCGTCTAAACGTACCGGAGGTCGCTAATTTTGTCTAAACGCCACACCTCATTTCATACGCTTTGAACGCTTGGTCGGGATATGGACAGGTCGAGCTGACCGGCGACGGGCGCGCTCGTCGAGTTCGCCAGCACCGTGGACGCGGCGCGCTGCCTGGTCGTGGCCGACAACGATTGCCAACGGCACGTCAGGCTGCAGGACACCTAATCGGAGAACACCAGACTGGGTGGCAACAATCGCCCATGACTGCAATCCCAGAATAGCCAGGCGTGATGGTGCTGTCCCGTCGTCGTGCGTTCACCCATGTCGAACCACTGGATGCGTTTCGTCAGCACAACCACGCGGCTGAGCGGCCCCGACGAAATCAGAGCCGCTGCTCTCTTCCCGGCCAACCACTGGAACCGGACCAACAGCGCCAACTGTCCGTTTGCGCGCACGGTAAGGTCGAGCGCGTGGCGGACAAAGTCCTGGAGACCGAGCGACCCGTCGGCTGGCCGTCCCTTCTGCCCCCCATCCCCATAGGGTGGATTCGTCACCATTGTGCGGCAGCCCGCTGGAAACGAAGTGCAGTCGAAGAAGTCCACGCCACCACGCCCAAATCCCCGATCGACCAAATCGCTAGCTACCACCTTATAGCCTGTACGCTCCAGCACACGTGCCATCGCGCCGTCGCCACAGCACGGCTCCCACACAGGGGCGCGTAGTGTCACATGCTTCAATAGAGCCTGCGTAACCCAGTCCGGCGTAGGGTAGAAATCATGCGACTGGCGGTCGCGGCCGGAGATGTGGATCGATCGGAAAGCAGGCGCTGATCCTGCGCTGGCGTCATCTTCGTCGTCGGGCCGTTTCGTGGCAGCTGCCATTTGCACCTCGTTATCGCGCCGGCCGGGATCATCTTGAAACATAGTGCGGTCAGTGGCAATCGAACTGCGGCGACGACCAAGACCAATTCTGGAATCACCTAAGCTATTCGAGGCATTGATAGAAACGGCCGCTGAATCGCGTTATTCATGACATACTACTTCCAATAAGCACGACTATAGCTACGCCTATAGTTGCATAACTATGAAGCGTTCTAGTCATGTCAGTTCAATCAAACCCGGTTCTTATTGAGGGTGCCAAATGCCTCCCCGTGTCCCTGCCGAAAACTACATCCGACAGTATTCATGGTGAAGTCCGCCAAGGATCGGCCGCGCAGCGATCTGGCCAACCCTCTGAATGGTACGATGAATCGGCGCATCCTTGCCGAGAGCGCGGTGTGTTCGCGTGTCATTATAATAGCTGGCATACGCCGCCAGAATTCGGCGCAGATGGGCCTCGTCAAGGACGACGATGTGATCGAGGCATTCCCTACGGATCGAGCCGATCATCCTCGGTGTCCTGGCCGAGATGGAGTGATGAAGCAGCTCTTCGGGCCCAAGGGCGTCCCATCGCCCGCTGGGCCTCACACTTAGTGCCAGACGCGATCAGTCAGCCTTGGGTGCGGCCTTGCAGGGACTGACCTTCACTTCCCTGTAGCCAGCGCGCTCCAACCCAGCCGCCCTGTCCTTCGCGTCGTCTAAAGTGGGTGGCCAGTAATGGACCGCTTGTCCGGTCGTACTACTCACAGCGTCAACTTTGTACTTACTTGGCATGGTCAATTGGAGACCTCCCAAACCTAGCCAAAAAGCGACCACAATCGCACGTGGCCGAGCAGATTAAGGGTAACGCCCAGAAGAGCCAAAAGTTCCCAAGCAATTTGAGACTGATTGAGTCGGATTGCGAAGATCGAGGCGCCAAGCGACGCAGTCCGCCAAGCCAGGGATGGCGCACTTTTCTGCACAACCACGCGCCGGACATCACAGCCATCGACCTGTTCGTCGTGCCGACCATGGTTGCTTGAAGATGCCTGTCCGTTGCCAGGGACGATCTTGGTTTTGGCTCAGACTTCAACGATAGCGAAAGTTGCTCCGATCTCCGCGGTGCGGCACTGTCGGCGCGATGGCATTGCCAAAATCGACGGAGGCCACACTGCAGCCCCTGACCCCGGGGCTGGCTGGCTCGGCGTCGGTGAATGAACCACCGGCGCCACCCAGGGTCACGCTGCCGCGTAATCTCTCGACGACGCTGCAGGGCCTCGAAGATATCGAACTCGAAACGCTACAGCGGGCGATTGGTGCAGAGATCAAACGCCGCGGTAGAGCCGGACTTGATGTCAAAGTCCCAGAGCCGAAGGCTGTCGCAACGGCGAAGACTTCAGAGGCCAAGATTCCGGCGGGCAAGGCGAACCTCATTCGGGCATCGTTTCAGACGGGCATGAAACCCTCAGCCATCGCCCGAACGCTTCGTGTCTCGCAGGCTGTCGTAAATCAGGTTCTCGGCGCGCAGGCGAAGCCAAGGCGATGAGCATTAAGGCCGTCAATGTGGGAGGGTTGCTCAAGGTCCGCTTTCCACCCAATAGCGTCCACACCGCGGA
>PLYQ01000276.1 GCA_003153415.1 Rhodospirillales bacterium
CCCGACGAACTCGTCTGGAGCCACGCCAAACGCACCGGCAATGCGCGCCGGCCGCTGCTCAAGGGCGAGCGCCTGGAACAACGGGTCACTGCACAACTCGCCGATATCGGCCGCCGACCCAGCTTGGTCCGGTCATTCTTCAGGCATCCAAGTGTTGCCTATATTGCTGACTGCTGAGTAATCGTCTTGAAACGCTCTGCCCCAAGAAGGCAGCGAAAAGCGGACTTGTATCAAGATTGTAGCTTTGGCGATTTCGACCAAGTGTGACGAGCAGAGTGCCACCGGAGAGCCTCCTCCCCGCGCGCTCTGAGGAACATTCGCCCGCGGGCGGCGTTGACCTCCTGCCTCCAATCGTCGACTTCGGTGGTTGAAATGACGCGTTCTGTTCCGGTTTCTCAGCTCGGATCTGAGTTCGACGACTTCCTGTTCGCGCCGATCGGTGGCGACGGAAATCTGCAGCACCGCAATGGAGCAAGCCGCCATGAATGCCATCGAGCGCCCCGTAACTAATCGTTCCGCAATCGATGGACCGGTAATCTGGTTCGAAAAGTTGAGGAAGAACGACGTCCCGCGCGTCGGCGGCAAGAACGCCTCGCTCGGCGAGATGGTGTCGAACCTGGCGGCGCGCGGCGTCGCCGTGCCGCCGGGGTTCGCGACTACGGCGGACGATTATTGGAAGTTTGTCGACGCCAACGGGCTTCGGCAGAGGATCGCCGAGACGCTCGCCAAATACAAGACGGGAAAGGTAACGCTGGCCGAAGCAGGACAGACTATTCGGGGCACCTTTCTGCATGGCGAATGGCCAGGAGACATCGCGCAAGCCATTCGCACGGCCTATCAGGAACTCGCGAAACGAAACGGCAAGACCGACGCGGATGTCGCGGTTCGTTCGAGCGCCACGGCGGAAGACTTGCCCGATGCGAGTTTTGCCGGCCAGCAGGATACGTTTCTCAACGTACGCGGCGAAGCCGCCCTGCTCGACGCTTGCCGGCGCTGCTATGCCTCGCTTTTTACCGACCGAGCGATCAGCTACCGAGAAACCAAAGGCTTCGATCATCTGAAAGTGGCGCTGTCGATTGGCGTGCAAAGCATGGTGCGCTCCGATCTCGGTAGCGCTGGCGTGATGTTCTCCATCGATACGGAGACCGGCTTCAACAAGGTCGTAATCATCAACGCTGCCTGGGGTCTTGGCGAAAATGTCGTGCAGGGTGCTGTCGACCCCGATGAGTACGAGGTTTTCAAACCCCATCTCAAGGATCCGAAGCTCGTACCGATCATCGAGAAGAAGCGCGGCGGCAAAGCGCAGAAGATGATCTACGCTCGCGAGGGCGAACGCACGACCAAGAACGTTCCGACGTCGCTCAATGAGCGGGCAAGTTTCGTCCTGGGCGATGCCGAGATCCTCACGCTTTCCCGTTGGGCGTGCGTCATCGAAGAGCACTACGGTCAGCCTATGGACATGGAATGGGCAAAAGACGGTGAGACCGGCAAGATATTCATCGTCCAGGCACGGCCGGAAACGGTCCAGTCGCGCCGGGAGGCCAGCGCCTTCCGGACCTACCGAATCAAGGCCAAGGGGCGGCTTCTGGTTACCGGCCTCAGCATCGGCGACGCTGTCGTCGCCGGGCGCGTCTGCGTTATCGACAGCCCGAAGGATATCGGCCGCTTTGTCGATGGCGCCGTACTCGTCACCAAGACGACCGATCCCGATTGGGTGCCCATCATGAAGCGCGCGGCGGCGATCATCACCGATCACGGTGGCCGAACGTCGCACGCCGCCATCGTGAGCCGGGAAATGGGCTTGCCGGCAGTCGTCGGAACGGGTGATGCCACCCGCGTCCTGCATGACCAGCAGGACGTCACCGTTTCCTGCGCCGAAGGAGACCAGGGGTTCATCTACGAAGGTACGGCCGAGATCGAGACGACCGAGCTGCGCCTGGCCGATATCCCCGCGACACGAACCAAGGTCATGCTCAACCTCGCCAATCCTGCGGCCGCTTTCCGCTGGTGGCGTTTGCCGTCCGACGGAGTCGGCCTTGCCCGCATGGAGTTCGTGATCAACAACCATATCAAGATCCACCCGATGGCGCTAGTCCGCTACGCGACGCTCGAGGACCAAGATGCCAAGCGCACAATCGCCGAACTGACCGAGGGTTACGCCGACAAAACGGAATACTTCGTCGACCGCCTGGCACGTGGATTGGCACGGATTGCCGCCGCCCATACTCCCAAGCCGGTGATCGTGCGGATGAGCGACTTCAAGACCAACGAATACGCCCACCTGATCGGCGGCAGCGGCTTCGAGCCGAAAGAGGAAAATCCGATGCTCGGCTTCCGCGGGGCCTCGCGTTACTACTCGCCGCGCTACCGCGAAGGTTTCGCGCTCGAGTGCCGGGCCATTCAACGCCTGCGCGAAGAGATGGGCTTTCGTAACGTCGTCGTGATGATCCCGTTCTGCCGATCCGTGAAGGAAGCCGATCGGGTTCTCGCCGTCATGGCCGAGAACGGCCTGAAGCGGGGCGAGCACGGGCTCGAGGTCTATGTGATGTGCGAGATTCCGTCGAACGTCATCCTGGCCACGGCGTTTGCCCAGCGCTTCGACGGGTTTTCCATCGGCAGCAACGATCTCACGCAATTGACCCTCGGCGTCGACCGCGACTCCGAGGCGCTGGCGGAGCTGTTCGACGAGCAGGACGACGCCGTGAAATGGATGATCGGCAACGTGATCGAGAGCGCCCACAAAGCCGGTGCCAAGGTCGGCCTGTGCGGCCAGGCGCCCAGCGACGATCCCGGGTTCGCGGCATTTCTCGTCGATTGCGGGATAGATTCGATGTCCGTCAGCCCGGACAGCTTTCCATCAGTGAAGCGCAAGGTCGCCGAAGCCGAGGCCGCACGCTAAAAACTGTCGCTATCGAAACGGAAGAGCGTGAGGTGATAGTACTCGGCCGTGTACGGATTCCCCATGAGGATAAATTCGCCGCCGATCCGCTGCGCGCCGACGATGCGAGCAGCTAGGTGGTGTGAAGGAGGAAGAGGATGAAAGCGGGCGTTTATCATGGGCCGGGGATGGTGGTACTAGATGATCGGCCCGTCCCCGAAATCAGTGCGCCCACCGACGCGATCGTGAAGATCCTCAAGACGACGATTTGCGGTACCGACCTGCACATCCTCAAAGGCGACGTCCCAACTTGTGCGCCTGGTCGCATTCTCGGTCACGAAGGCGTGGGCATTGTCGAGAGGATTGGCTCGGGCGTCACGGCGTTCCATCAGGGAGATCACGTCATTATCTCCTGCATCTCCGCATGCGGGAAATGCGAATATTGCCGCCGCGGAATGTACTCGCACTGCATTACCGGCGGTTGGATCCTCGGCAATGAGATTGACGGAACCCAAGCGGAATATGTGCGGATTCCCCACGCAGACACCAGCCTCTACCTGATTCCCAAAGGTGCAGACGAAGAAGCGCTTGTGATGCTGAGCGATATCCTACCGACCGGATTTGAATGCGGTGTGCTCAACGGCAAGGTCGAGCCAGGTAGCACAGTCGCTATCGTCGGCGCAGGCCCAATCGGACTGGCGGCACTCCTGACGGCGCAGTTCTATTCCCCCGCCGAGATCATCATGATCGACCTCGACGAGAATCGATTGCAGGTGGCCAAGCGCTTCGGTGCGACGACAACGGTCAATGCTGCCCACGGCAAGGCGGCCGAGACGGTAATGAAGCTAACCGGCGGGCGGGGTGTCGATACTGCGATTGAGGCGGTTGGCGTTCCGGCCACTTTCATCACATGTGAGAACATCGTGGCGCCGGGCGGCACTATTGCCAATATCGGCGTGCATGGGGTCAAGGTAGACCTTCATTTGGAACGCCTGTGGTCGCGCAACATCACCATCACAACCCGTCTGGTCGATACCGTGACAACACCTATGCTGTTGAAGACGGTGCAGTCGCAAAGGATCGATCCGAAGCGGTTGATCACTCACCGGTTCAAGCTCGACAATATCGTCGAGGCCTACGACATCTTCGGAAGGGCGTCGAGTACACAGGCGCTCAAAGTCATCATAGAGCCGTAAAAGTTCGCGCTAAGCGGTTCCACCATGTTTGCTGTGCAGGCTCATGGTGAACCGGAGATAGAGCCAGATCGCCTGATGGATGACCTCAGGCGGGAACCGGTAGCCGCGGTAGCAACTTTTCTTCATCCCGTTGGCTACCAGTCCACTAGAGCATTCGCCTGCTGAG
>PLYQ01000028.1 GCA_003153415.1 Rhodospirillales bacterium
CTTAAACCACTCGGCCACCCATCCGATGCCGGAAATTCAATACTTCACGCCTCAGCATTGTGCAACGAAAGCGGAACAGCGGTGCCAGTTGGTCACGAACGGGTCACACATCACCGCGACTAAAGGCCAAGCACCGACCATAAGGAAAACTTCGCGCTCAACCCAGCGCCGGTCCTGGCAAGGCCCAGCAAGAATAGCAGTACACTTCCGACGAACGTGAAGATTCCGGCGATTTGGAATATCTCGGCGGCCGTCGACCGTTGTTTTCTGTGGACGTTCATTAGGGCGAAGAAGGATTGCGACATGTACGCGATGCCAAGGGTCAATACGGCCGAGCCGGCACCAGCAGCGAAGGTTGCCAGCGCGGACGTGAGCTCGATCGCGGGCCATTCCGAGCGCTGCCCACCGATGAACGTCATCAGGGCGATGGCGGCCGCACCGTTGAGCAAGAAGGCGGCTTTCGTCCCCTCTGCCACGTAGGTAAACCCCGCCTGGAGATTCAGCCTCTGAAGCTCCTGATGGGATTTGTGGTCGACCAGCTGCTTTTCGAAGTCGAGTTCCTGTTGATTTTGAATCGCCATCTTGGGGTCCTCACTGTCCCTTGCTTCCAAGCTCAGCCAACGCGGCATTGATGGCATCGGCCGACACGTCGTCTCGCTTGCGGAAGAGGTGCGCGTAGACCTGGAGCGTGATGTTCGGCGAGGCGTGACCCAGGCGCTTCGAAATCCGCACGACGTCGACGTTGGCATCGATTAACTGCGAGGCATGCGTATGCCGCAGGGCGTGAAACGTCACGTCGCCCAGGCCGATCGCCGCGGCGACCTGGCGCCAGTCGCCTGATAGCTGCCGTGGCGCCTGCGGGCCTTGGTCAAGGGCAGGGAACACGAGGCCGTCATCCGGCGGCCTGCCGAGCCCCATGGCCATGCGCTGCTCGAGCTGGTGGCGCCGATGGTCGCGCAACGTGTCGACCACGATATTGGGGAGCGTGACGTCGCGCCGGCCGCTCTTGGTCTTGGTCGCCTTGAACCGGACGCCATGCGCCTTGGTCTCCTCGAGCGATTCGCGGATCCTGATTTCCTTGGCGTCGAAATCGACACAACTCCAGCGCAGCGCCAAGAGCTCGCCGCGCCGCATGCCGGTGAACAGGGCCACGATCACCTTCGAATAGATCGCGCGACCTCGCAGCTTCGCCAACGTCTCGCCGATCTTGTCGGCCGGGATGATGGCGATTTCCTCGGCCATCACCTTCGGCGCCGCTTGGCCTTCTCTGCCGGCGGCGTTGCGCATGGCCAGGTCGAATTTCACACCATCGCGGAGCGCCTTGCTGAGTACCCGATGCGCATGGCCGATCGTGCGAGCGCTGAGCCCGCCGCCGCCTTTCCGGCCATTCGCCCGGAGCGTGGCGTGCCAAGCCTCGATATGAGCGGGTTTGAGTTGCTGTATTAGCTTCGCGCCGAGGTGCGGGACGATTTGGTTTTCAATGAGCTCGCGGTAGCGCTCCGCAGTCTTGGCGCCGATGTCGCCGGCGCTTTCCCATTGCGCGAGGCGCGCCCTGACGTGCACGGCGACGGTGACTTTAGACGGTTCAACGAACGTGCCCCTGTCGATCGAGGCGAGTAGCTCGGTCAGCCTCGCTTGAGCGCGACGCTTCGTACCGCGCACGGTGACGGACTGCACCTTACGTCGGCCAGTCGCAGGATCGATGCCTACGTCGAAGCGAAGACGCCACGACTCCTTGCCGCGGCGGGTGATGTTGCCCCTCACTTCGCTTTCCCCTTCACGCCGATTTTTTCGGCGTACGAGTCGCCGGTGATTTTAACCAGAGCATCATCGATGCCGAGAAGTGGTCGGACAGAAACCGCGAAATCAGCGTACCTGTCGTCTTCTGCCGCAAACCCGATTACCGCTTTTCTGATGCCGTCGGCGATCGTGTCGGCGATGCTCTGACCGTGCTTCTTCTGGAATTCGATTGCTACCTGCGGAGGCTCGACAGGTGGATCGTCTTCGTCCGGCTTGACGTAAGGCTCGACTACTTTCACTAGCGCATCCATCGCCAACGAGGTGGCCCAACTATTGTGTGTCCAATGCTTTAGCGTCGTGCCGAGCGGATCAACCATGCGGCCGGCGATGGTTCCCGCGTCACTAAAGGCGCGGCCCATCATCATCAACAACCCCGCCGCGGACCGTCCATACGCGGCGGAGAGAACTTCGGGCAAAAGATCTTGGCGATCGAATGAACGCTCGAGCCGGGCCTCGGCCTCCTGGCTTTGCGTACGGCCGTTACGTTCGGCCTCCTGCTCGAGGCGGCGCTTCAGCGTCGCTGTCACTTTGAGGCCGAGCGACGCTTTCGCCCCCGCCTTAGGCATCTTGGTTGGTCGACCTCTTCGCGCCATTCATGCCATCCCTGTCAGTCCCATTTACTCTTGATCCGTAGAAAATACTTGTCAAGCCGAACGGGGATGGGGCACAATATCTAGAGATCAACAGAAATAGGAGCCACAACATGACGAGGCGAGCAGCGAAGCCAGCACCCGAGCTTTTGACGCCCGAGGAGGCGCGGAAACGTTGCCGCCTTGGCCGCAATGCCGTGTACGAAGCGATCGCGAGAGGCGAAATTCCGTCCATCCGGCTTGGTCGAAAGATATTGATCCCTCGCGTCGCGCTCGACCGCATGCTGGCCGGCGAGGCCGCGCCCACCCGCGAGGTCAAGCCCTCCTAGACCGAGCATCCGATGCCACCGCGAAAGGGCTTCTCCGGCACGCGCGGTCGCCCTTTGATGAAGGTCCGCGGCTTTGACGGCACCGCTGCCGCCAAGCGACGCATTGAAGAGCTCAGAGCTCCCGCGACTGGAACGTGGGCCATGTTACCGGCCGCCGCTGCCTGCGATCGCGAGCTTGGACAGGTGACGCCGTTGCACGTCCTAACGATGCTTTGCAAATACAGGAACACCCAAACCGGCGAGTGCTTTCCCAGCATGAAGCGGCTGGCGCGCGACCTGGGCGTAAAGGACCGCCGCTCCGTGCAACGCCACATCGATAGCCTGGTGGCGTGTGGATACGTCGTCGTCTTGCCACGGCGAACCAAAGACGGCCGCAATCAAACATCCAACGCCTACGTCGTGCTTTATCCGCCGCTGCTGCTGCCCGATGACGCCGGCCAGGAGGACGAAGGGACGGGCGGCGGGCCGGCGCCAGCCCAGAACGCAAACCCGCCCGAAGGCCAAATACAGGCCAAAATTGGGGGGGTGACACCATCTGCCACGGGGGAGGGCGCCGACCCGCCTAAACTGCCGCCAGAAATGCCGGCGACCCCGTGGCAGACCACGCCCAAGGTCGTGACACATGATGGCGACCCTCGTGACACGATGTGTCGCAGTAACTATCCCACCGGATCTATCCCTTCTGGGAATGATCCTCTCGCTGAAGCGAACGCGCGCGCGCGCGAGCCCATTCCAGGAGCGAAGGTAAACGAGGAGCGATTCGGAGAAGGGAGCCCGAGCACCGAGCCTGCGGACAGGCCG
>PLYQ01000206.1 GCA_003153415.1 Rhodospirillales bacterium
TGGACATCGACGCGCTGCACGACGCAATGAAGGACGGCACGGTGCAGGCGGCCGGCCTCGACGTGCTGCCGGAGGAGCCGGCGAACGCGCAACGGCGGCTGATCGCAGCATGGCAGAACAACGAGGACTGGATCCGCCATCGCCTGCTGCTGACACCGCATTCGGCGTTCTACACGCCCGAGAGCATGCGCGATAACCGGGGCTTCGCGGCCCGCACCGCGGCGCGCTTTCTGCGCGACGGACGGCTGGAGAACTGCGTCAACAAGCAATTCCTGATCCCGAAAGTGTGAGGTAGCGGTAGCAACGGGAAGGGCGCTGCCGACACACCGGCCGCTCGCGACGAATCCCCCTCCTCACCCAACACTACGCCATGCTGCAGCGGAATCTGCTCTATACCGGTGTGACCCGCGGCAAGCGTCTGGTAGTGCTCGTCGGACAGAGGAAAGCAATTGCCATAGCGGTGAAAAACGTTTCAGGACGCCGGCGCTGGTCGAAATTGAACGAATGGCTCGACGGCACCTCGAATCAGGCCAGGCGCCAAATTCGGTAAGTCTCAGCGAACGCTCTCTCTGGCTCAGTGCCAATTGCTGCAGCGATGGGAACATTGGGTTCGGACAACCGTTTGCAAATGATGTTCACTGAAGACGAGCAGTTCACCCGCTTGGTTGAGGCCGCAACGACGGCGCGAAGTCGCTATATTGAACTTCGCCTTGTTAGCGTGACCCAGAGCGCCATTCCGGTAAAAGAGCCGACGCCTGAAATGCTAGCGGAACTCACCGCGGCCGAAGTCTTGTGCGAAGCGGCTGATGAGGCACTTGCNNCTAGGCTCAATCGGCACCGACGGGCGTCGAAACCTAAACTTAGCTGAAGGGCAGCGATCAGGAACGAAGTGCAGGAGGAAGCCTTGATTAAATTTGAACTGTTGCGGGACATGGCCATCTTAGTCGTCAGTCCGCAAGGAACGATCGAGGCTGGTGACTTTGCGAATATTGCGAAGGTTGTTGATCCCTACATTGTCGAACAAGGAAACCTTAAGGGGCTTCTGATCGAGGCGCCGGCATTTCCCGGTTGGGACAGTTTCGGCGCGCTCGTCGAACATCTGAAATTCGTTCGAGACCATCATAAAAAGATCGAGAGAGTTGCTGCCGTGACCGACAGCGCCTTCCTGCAGATTGCGCCACGACTGGCAGGACACTTTGCTCATCCGGAGATCAGGGTCTTCGGCAGCGGCGAGAAGGCACGCGCCCTGTCTTGGCTGCAAACCGGTTGAGGGCCCTACTCGACGTTGCACTGACCGCGGGCCTACCGGCTTGCCGAGCCGAAAAAGTCGTGAAAAACTATCCGATACAATCCAAAGTTCCAAAGTGGGGTGGGCCATGGCTAGGGTATTTGCGCTCGCCGCGATGGCAGCGCTCTATTCCCATGCCGCCGCCGCCGCCGATCCGCCGCGGACCCGCGAGATCGAGGAGCGCCAGGACGACCTGTTGCGCCAGCTCGCGATCTGCGAGTCGGGCGGCTACGGCGATTCCGACAAGCCGATCTTCGGCGGTGGCGGCACTTATGTCGGCCGCTTCCAGTTCACGATTCGCGCGGTGATCAGCTACGCGCGCGAAATGGATGGCCGCGTGCTCTCCTCCCGTGACGCGGTGTTGCTGGCGCACGACTACCGCCAAGCGGCGGCGCTCGCGAAGTACGTGATCTTCGTGCGGGGCGACCTCTGGAACTGGCCGGCCTGCGGCCGCAAGCTCGGCCTTGCCAATCATGTCACCGAGATCAAGGCGATGTGACGGACAAGTCCGCCATATTCGACGAATCTCTCCGGGTCGACGAGGGCGGCAATGCCTTCGCGGGCCGCCCACCGTCCGCGCTTGCGCTGTTGTGCCACCGCCTTGGGGCGCGCATCATCGAGAATGGCGGCGCGGCTATCGATCACCCGCTTCAGGCCTGACCGCATCGGCCGGTCGGATTTGGGATCGGTCATGTCGTTTCATACTTTCGTGTACACAGTTGACCAGACAAGCAGCTTACGCACGGGTTCCAATCGGCGTTAGCGGGAATGGAATTCATGAACCCCATACTTTCAATCAGGCGCCGCTAGCCATGCCGACCTTTACCGGCGATCTCGGCGGACCTTCGACGAACTTGCCCCATTTCTGGGAGCACACGGTCGGCAGCGGCCACGCCACCCTCGCGCTCCGCGCCGACTGGCAGGCGCAGATGAAGCGCACGCATGACGAACTCGGCATGAAGCATGTGCGCTTCCACGGCATCCTGGACGACGGCATGGGCACGTGCATCGGCCAGGACAACAAGTATCTTTATTCGTTCTTCAACACCGACCAGATCTTCGACTTCCTGCTGTCGATCGGCATGAAGCCGTTCGTCGAGCTGAGCTTCATGCCCTCGATACTTTCATCCAGTGATCAGATCATCTTCCGATACCGGGCCAACGTCACACCACCCCGCGACCATGCCGACTGGTCGGTCTTGATCCGCAAGCTGGTCGGCCATTGGGTCGATCGCTATGGCGTCGAAGAAGTGCGGCAATGGTTCTTCGAAGTCTGGAACGAACCCAACCTTCTCGCCTTCGGCGACGGCAAGCAGGACGAATATTTCGAGCTCTACCGCTACACGGCAGAAGCGATCAAAGGCGTCGATACTGCCTTGCGCGTCGGCGGGCCGGCCACTGCGGAGAATGCCTGGGTCGCCGACTTCATCGCCTTCTGTACGTCCAACGGGCTGCCCGCAGATTTCGTCAGTACGCACCATTATCCGACCGATGCCTTCGGTATGCCGGGCGACGATACGATAACGCAGCTCTCCAAGAGCACACGCAGCATCCTGCGCGAACAGACACGCGCCGTCCGCAAGCAGGCGGGCGATCTGCCCGTCTACTACACCGAATGGTGCACCTCCTCGAACCCGCGCGACGCCCTGCACGACGATCCCTACGCCGCCGCCTTCATCGTCAAGACGGTATTGGAAGCGAACGGCCTAGTTCAGGGCTACAGCTACTGGACCTTCTCCGACATCTTCGAGGAGAACTACTTTCCCTCCGTGCCGTTTCACGGTGGATTCGGATTGCTGAACCTCCACGGCATCGCCAAGCCGGCCTATCGCGCCTATCAGCTGCTCCATGGGCTGGGCACCGACTTGATGCAGCTCGAGGGCAAGCACGAGACTGTCGATGCCTGGCTCGTTCGCGGCGAGAAGTCAGCCACCCTCATGCTCACCAACTTCGCCCTGCCCCGCCATCCCATCGCGACGGAGACCGTGTCGTTCGTGCTGAAGGGAGCACCTACCGTCACCGGCACCACGATCCAGCGCATCGATCTGGAGCATGCCAATGCCAAACGGCGCTGGGAGCAGCTCGGCAAGCCCGAATATCTCAGTGCCGCGATGGTGGCCGAGCTGGACGCCCTGTCGCGCCTTCAAACGGAAGTGCAGCCGGTCGTGCGCGACGGCGGGACATTCCGCCTGGAGGTGACGATGCCGCCTCAAGCGGTTGCTGCCATTCAGTTCACCTATTAGCGGTTCAGCATGGATGGGCTAACCGGCTTATCGGATGACGCGCTGATCGACAGGCTTCAACGCGGCGCCTTTTCCTACCTCACCGAATTTGCAAACGACGAGAACGGCCTAGTCGCGGACACTTCGCGCGAGGGATCGCCGTGCAGCATCGCTGTCGTAGGATTCGCGCTGTCCTGCTACCCCGTGGCCGTCAAGCACGGCTGGATGTCGCGCGCCGCCGCGGCGGCGCAAACGCTCAAGACGCTACGGTTCTTCTGGAACAGCCCACAAAACGACCAGCCCGACGCCACGGGCTACAAGGGCTTCTATTATCACTTCCTGCACATGCAGACGGGGCGCCGGGTCTGGCAGTGCGAGCTGTCGCTCGTCGACACCACCATTCTCCTCGCCGGCGTGCTGATGGCGGGCCGCTACTTCGACGGCGGCGGAGACGAACCGGAAATCCGCCAACTGGCCGATGCGATCTACCGCCGGGTCGATTGGCAATGGGCGCAGAACAACGGACAGACGGTCGCCCAGGGATGGAAGCCCGAGTGCGGCTTCCTCCACTACGGGTGGGAAGGCTACAACGAGGCAACCATCCTTTACATCCTCGGGGCGGGCTCGCCGACCCACGCCCTTCCCCCTGACAGCTTCACCGGGTGGACGGTGACCTATCAATTCGAAAACCTGCTCGGCCAGGACGTCCTGTACTCAGGTCCCTTGTTCACCCACTTGTTCTCCCATGCGTGGATTGATTTTCGCGGCATCCAGGACGAATTCATGCGCAGCACGCGCAGGGATTACTTCCAGAACACCCGGAATTCGATCTCGCTCCATCGCGAGTATGGCGCCCGCAATCCTCGCGGATACGAGGGGTACAGCGGGAATTTGTGGGGCATCACGGCCGGCGAAGGCCCCGGTAACGACCAATTGCGCGAGAGCTACAGGGATCGCCGTTTCTTCGGCTACACTGCGCGTGGCGTACCCTACGGGCCGGACGACGGAACGATCTCGCCCTGGGCGATGCTCGCCACCCTGCCGTTCCACCCCGGACCGGCGATCGCAGGAACGCGCCGCCTGTTGGAGATTTACCCGCAGGTTTGCACGAAAGACCGGTTTTCCAGCGGCTTCAATCCGACCTTCCACAAAAACGGCAGCGAATGGCTTTCCGAAGGCTGGTTCGGGCTGGACCAGGGTTTGCTGGTGCTCATGATCGAGAATTATCGCAGTGGGTTTGTCTGGGAGATCATGCGCGACTGCCCCTTTGTCCGTGCCGGCCTGCAGCGCGCCGGCTTCAAGGGCGGATGGCTTTAGCCATGGCGGTCACCAGCCCCAAGCCCCCCAAAGCGGACGTGCTCGGCCAGGAAGACCTGCTGCGTCGTGTCCGGCCGGCCAACTGGCAGAATCCCGAACCCAAGCCCAGGTACGATCTGGCCATCATCGGCGGCGGGCCGGCAGGCCTGGTGGCGGCGCGAACGGCGATACGGCTGGGCCTGAGCGTCGCCCTGATCGAAAAGTACCGGCTGGGCGGAAAGTCCCTCGATACGGGGTCGATTCCCTCCAAGACGATCATCCGCACCGCGAAGGTCTACGCGACGACGCACCGGGCCGAGGAATTCGGGGCGCCGGCCTCGACCGAATTGCCGGCCGATTTCCTCAAGATCACGACGCGCATGAGGGGGATCCGCGCGCGGATTGCCGAATACCACTCCGCCGAACGATTGCGCGCGCTGGGTATCGACGTGTTCTTTGGAGATGCGCGTTTTGCCAGCGCCGACGCCTTGACCGTCGACGGCAAGCGCATCGCCTTCCGAAAGGCCGTCATCGCAACCGGCGCTCGGCCAAGGCTGCCCTCTATTCCGGGACTGGAGGAGGTTGGCTATCGCACCAGCAGTTCTATTTTCGAACTGACGGCCTTTCCCAGGCGCATCGCCGTCATCGGCGGCGGCCCGCTCGGATGCGAAGCGGCGCAGGCATTCTGCCGGCTGGGCGCTCATGTGACCATCGTCCAGGACGAACCGAAATTCCTTCCGCACGAAGAAAGGGATGCCTCCCAACTCCTGTCGTTTTCCCTGGCGCGCGATGGCGTGGATACGCGCTTGAATACGACCGTCGTGCGCGTGCGCGAGGAAGGAGGCAGCAAGATACTGGACACGTCCAACGACGACGCCAAATACAACATCGTCGCCGACGAGATCCTGCTCAGCATCGGCAGCGTTGCGGACACCTCCGGGCTGGATCCCGAAGTCGCGGGCATTGCCACGGATCCGGAAAAGGGCGTTGTCGTCAATGACTTTCTGCGCACGACAAACCCTCGCGTATACGCGGCGGGCGATGTCTGCATGTCGCACAAATTCACCAACGTTGCCGAAGCATCGGGACGCATGGCCGTCCAGAATGCCTTCGCCGCAAGGCGCCGTCGCGCCAGCCGGATGACGATACCCTGGTGTACCTATTGCGATCCGGAAATCGCCCATGTCGGCATGCATGTCTGGGACGCCAGCGAACGGTCCATCCCGATCAAGAGCTACACGGTGCTGATGCAGGATGTCGATCGCGCCATAACCGACGGCCAGGACGACGGATTCGTCAAGATCCACGTCAAGGCCGGGACCGATACGATCCTGGGAGCGACCATCGTGGCCTCGCGGGCGAGCGAGATGATCAACGAGATATCCGTGGCCATGAGCGTCGGCATCGGCATGCGCGCGCTGGCCGATGTTCTTCACACCTATCCGGCACAGTCCGACGCCATCCGATTGGCCGCTCTGGCCTATACCCAGGACTGGCCGGCCTCCTGGCTGACGCGAGCCTGGGCGCGTCTGAGAGCCTGACGCCCGAATACCGGCTCAATGCACGGAAGACGCGGCGTGGCTGCCGAGGACACCGCTCCAGACGACTTCGTCCCACAAACGGATGCCCCCCGTGATGCCGGCATCGTTGGAGGCGATGTGGACGTTGTCCGGCAGGGCAACAGTAATGTTGGCGGCGTTTCCTCCACCCAGATAGAGAACGTCATAATGCAGGAGCGAGTAGACGATCTCGATGGTCTTGAGGACGCGCTTGTTCCACTTCCGGCTGCTGAGCGCGCGGCGTGCGGCGTTGCCGACATAATCGTTGTAGGTTTCGTCCTTGTGGATGGGGTGCTGCGCCAGCTCGAGGTGTGGCGTGAACGCACCGTCGCTGAACACCGCGCATCCGACGCCCGTGCCGAGCGTCAGCACGACCTCGAGCCCCCGCCCCTTGACGATCCCCAGTCCCTGGACCTCGGCGTCGTTGAGCAGGCGGGCCGGCTTGCCGAAACGGCGCGCCAGAGTCTCCGCCAGCGGATAGCCACTCCAGGCTTTGCCCTTGAAGTGGGGTGCCGTGACGATCCTACCGTCGCGCACGACACCAGGAAAGCCGATGGAAATACGGTCATACGACGTGAGAGGCGCCGTCAGCCGGGTCAGCGCCTCCACCAAAATATCCGGAGTACAGGGATCGGGTGTCGCCACACGCACGTGCTTTTCCACCATCTTCCCCGCTTCATCGAGGACCGAGGCCTTGAGGCCCGTGCCGCCGATATCGATCGCCAGGGTTTGCGGCGGGTGGGCTGCGGGGTCGCTCATGTGCCGATCCTTCCCTATGTCTGCGCGCGCATTGCGCCTTGGCCGATCGCTGCGGAAGCGCCCAAGCTTTCGAGGCGATGGACGCCGGCTGCGTCGGCGACGAAGACCGGACCGGCGCGGCTGATGAAGAGGCCGCTTTCGACCACCCCGACGATGCGCCCGATGCGCTCCTCCAGCCGCGCCGGATCGGCGATCGGACCAAAGCTGCAATCCAGAATTCGGTTGCCGCTGTCGGTGACGAACGGGACCAACGGATCGTGCGCCGGCGACAGGCGCAGCCGGGCGCTGGCGCCGAGCGCCTCAAGGGCTGCCTGGGTTGCTTCCAACCCGAAGGCGACGACCTCGACGGGAACCGGTGCGCGCGTGCCCAGCCGATCCACCAGCTTAGCCCCATCGACGATAATGGCGAGGCGCCGGCTTGCCGCGGCGACGATCTTCTCGCGCAACAACGCTCCGCCCAGTCCCTTGATCAGGTTGAGGGTGCCGCGTTCCACCTCATCCGCGCCGTCGATCGTGAGATCGATCCGCCGATGCTCGGCGAACGAGGTGAGCGGGATGCCCGCGGCCTTCGCCTGCGCCGCCGTTCGTTGCGAGGTGGGAATGCCGACAAAGCGTAGGCCCTTCGCCTGACGGCGCGCGAGCGCCTCGACCGCGAAAGCCGCCGTCGAGCCGGTACCGAGTCCCACCACCATGCCATCCTCGACCAGCTCGACCGCCGCCTCCGCCGCCGCGCGCTTCAGCGCGTCGCGATCGGCGTCGGCTGGGATTGCGTCTGCGCTCATGGCTTGGCCGCGCCTGCCGTGGCGCTTGCGCGGATGGCAGCTATGGCCGCCTTGTAGTCCTTTGTGCCGAAGATCGCCGAGCCGGCCACGATCGCGGTGGCGCCCGCCGCGGCCGCCTGTCCCGCCGTGGTCTCGTTCTCTCCGCCATCGACCTCGATCACCGGATCGAGGCCGCGCTCAGCGCACATCGCCCGGATGCGCCGGATCTTGGGCAGCATCTCGGGCAAGAAAGATTGCCCGCCAAATCCGGGATTGACCGTCATCACCAGGATTATGTCGCAGAGATGCAGGACATATTCGATGAGCTCGGGGGGGCTCGCCGGGTCGACCACCACCCCCGCCTTCTTGCCGAGTGCGCGGATCTGGCCGAGTGTGCGATGCAAGTGGATCGTGGAGCCGGACTCGGCCTGGATCAGCAGATGATCGGCCCCGGCCTCGGCGAAAGTGGCGAGATAGCGCTCCGGCTCGACGATCATCAGATGAACGTTGAGCGGTTTTGCCGTCGAGCGGCGGATGGCCTGCAGCACGACGGGCCCGATGGTGATATTGGGCACGAAGCGGCCNNTCGCGTAAAATCGGCCGACAATACTGATGGTGCCACGAGAATCGTCTGCATGTTGCCACCTCGATCAGGGTACGTCCTAGCCTTCGCCGGCGGCTGGCCGATCGACGAACCAGATGAGCTCGCCGACAGGCCTGACGCGGGCTGCCGGCACTTGGCTGCCCCCTGCACGAATCGTCTTGAAGATCGCCGCCTTCTCCTTGCCCGTCACCAGAAACGCGACGTGCCGGCTGCTCTCGATCACCGGATAGGTCATGGTGATGCGGATCTCGGGCCGGCCGTGGGACACCGCGGCGACCCAGCGCTTTCGCTCCTGTAGCACCGGATCCTCCGGCAGCAACGAGGCGGTATGACCATCGGTGCCGAGGCCGAGCAGGGTGATGTCGAACAGCGGCTTCGCCGGGTCCAGCACCGCGTCGCCATAGGCCGCCTGCAGCGTCCGCTCATATCGCGCGGCGGCGTCGTCAGGAGTGCCGTCGGC
Organism: Rhodospirillales bacterium; assembly: GCA_003153415.1. Taxonomy (GTDB): domain Bacteria; phylum Pseudomonadota; class Alphaproteobacteria; order Reyranellales; family Reyranellaceae; genus Reyranella. The sequence continues at coordinate 8,950 of PLYQ01000206.1, forward strand.
CGGCACAGGATGAATGTTCGCCGGCGGGACAGGCGCCTTGGCCAGCATCGCCTCACGGGTCATCCGGTAATTACTCTCCGGATGATCATAGGGAACGAAGCGCTCATCGCCCCAAAACCAGGCGACCCGTGCCCAGGGAAAGCGTCCGATGAATTCATCGGAAGCGAGGAGCGTGAAGAGGGCCTTCGGGGTCGAGCCGCCTGACAGCGACACGCGAAAGACGCCCTTCGCGGCAAGCGCCGCCGACGTCATCCAGTCGGCCACGTAGTGCGCAAGCGCGGCCGGATCCGGAAGTGTTTCGATGCGCCCATTCATCTCTTCATGCCTCACCTCAATCCAATGAGCCCAGAATGAAGCGTTCCATCGCCTTGGCGAAGCCTTCGTCGTTGTAGGAATCGGTGGCAACGCTGGCCTGCCCTTTGACCTCGTTGGAAGCATTACCCATCGCGATGCTGAAGCCCGAGCGCTTGAACATGGGCACGTCGGTGGGCATGTCACCGATGGTGGCTATCTCCGCGACCGGTACCCCGAGGTGCCGCGACAGAAATTCCACCACCGCACCCTTGTTTGCGTCCTTGTTCGTCACATCGAGATAATAGGGCTGCGACCGGTTTGCCGTCGCACGCTGTCCAAAGGCGGCCCGAGCGTCTGCCTCGCAGCGCTGCACCATGTCGAGGGCATCGCCGACGCCGACGACCTTGGCGACCTGGTCCAGTCGTTCAGCGACATCCGTCACGATCTTCGGCTCGAACTTGACGGTCCAGGCTTCGTGGGCGACGTGCGGTCCATCGGCCTTGGCGACCAACCAGTCATTGCCGCGATAGACCCAGGCATCGAGGCCGTGGGAACGGATCAGCTCGATCGACCTGGCGGCGACATCAGACGGCACGGTCTTCTGCTCGATGATCGTGAGGTCGGGCTTGACGACGAGCCCGCCATTGAAGCCGGCGATCGGGGTATCGATCTTGAGGGCATCGAACAGCATGGCCATACCGGTGGGCGGCCGGCCACTGGTAATGGCGAAACGGATCCCCGCCTCGCGCAGACGCTGCACGGCGGCCTGGGCGCGCTTGGTCAACACCTTCTCTTCGGTGACGAGCGTGCCGTCCACGTCCGCCAGCACCAGGGATATCTTTCGCTTCTCTGCCATCGGAACCTCAGCGGTTTTCGTTCATTCGAACGGGCGCCAGGCGCGTCCGTCGCGCGCCAGCAACTCGTCCGCCGCGGCCGGGCCGTTCCCGCCCGCAACGTAGCCTGGAATATCCTTGGCGGGATTGTTTGCCCAGGCGTCCAGGATGGGCTGTACCGCCCGCCAGCCCGCCTCGATATTGTCGGCCCGCTGGAACAGCGTTGCGTCGCCGATCATGCAGTCATAGATCAGCGTCTCGTAGCCCGTGCTGGGCGCCATGTCGAAATAGGTCTTGTAGGCGAAGTCCATGCTGACGTTGCCGAGCGTCACGGTCGGGCCGGGACGCTTGGCGGCGAACTGAAGTGCGATGCCCTCGTCGGGCTGGATGCGCAGGATCATCCAGTTGGGATTCATCCGCTCCACATTCGTGCCGCGGAAGAGAGTGTAGGGCGCCTGGTGGAAGCGGATGGCGATTTCGGTCCACCGGCGCTTCAGATATTTGCCGGTGCGCAGATAGAAAGGCACGCCGGACCAGCGCCAATTGTCGATCTGCAGCTTGCAGGCGATATAAGTCTCGGTCGTCGAATCCGGGGCCACGTCGGGCTCTCGGCGATAGGCCTGGACCTGTTTGCCCGCGACAGTGCCGCCGTCGTACTGGCCACGCACGGCGTCCTTCAACGCCCGCCTCGGTGTGATCGGGCGTATGGCTTCGATGACCTCCGCCTTCTTGGCCCGGACCGCATCGGCATCGAAGGAGATCGGCGGCTCCATCGCGGTCAGCGACAAGAGCTGGAACACGTGGTTGGGCACCATGTCGCGCAGCGCGCCGGTCGTCTCATAGAATTTGCCCCGGCGCTCGACACCGACGGTCTCTGCCGCTGTGATCTGGACGTGGTCGATGTGCTGGCGATTCCACAGCGGCTCGAACAGACCGTTGGCAAAGCGCAGCGCCATGATGTTCTGCACCGTTTCCTTGCCGAGGAAATGGTCCATCCGGTAGATCTGATGCTCCTGCAGCGTCTTCAAGATCTCGGCATTGAGCGCCTTGGCTGAGGACAGATCATGGCCGAACGGCTTTTCGATGACGACCCGTCGCCATTGCCCGTCTTTTTCCGTCACTAGGCCCGCAGCCCCCAGGCCCGCGACCACGACGCTGAAGAAGCGATCGGCGACAGCGAGATAAAAAAGCGCGTTGCCCGCTGTGCCGGCGGTCTTGTCCAGTCCCGCCAGATGCTCGTGGATCCGGCTGAAGGTCGCGGGATCTGTGAGGTCACCCTGCAGATAGGTCATGCGGTCGGTAAGCCAGCGCCAGGCGGTATCGTCGATATGGTCGGCCTGGAACTCGCCATCCTGGGTGATGAGTTCGTACATCGTATCGGTCAGGCCTTTGCGCCACTGCTCCGCGGTGTTGGCTGCCCGGTCGACACCGACGATCTTGAATCCCTCGGGCAGCCGCCTGGCATTCACAAGGTTGTAGAGCGCCGGCATGATCAGACGCTTCGTCAGATCGCCAGCAGCGCCGAAGATCACCATGGCGCAAGGCGNNACGACCTTCTCGGGTTCGAAGCCGAACTTGCGCTGCAGCTCCTTGAGAGGTGCCGAGGCGCCGAAGGTCTTCATGCCGATGACGCGGCCGTCGGCCCCGACATAGCGCTCCCATCCCAGCTCCGCCCCCTGCTCGACAGCGATGCGCGCCTTTACCCCGGGCGGCAGCACCTCCTCGCGATATGACTGCGGCTGGTGCTCGAAGATGTCCCACGAGGGCATGGAGACGACGCGGCAACGAATCCCGCGGGACACCAGCACTTCATGGGCCTCGACGATCAGCGAAACCTCGCTGCCCGACGCGATGAGGATGATCTCGGGCGGGCCGCCCGGGGCGTCGGCCATGACATAGGCGCCTCGTGCAACACCCGCCGCCGACGCGTACTTGCCGCGATCGAACGTTGGGAGGGGCTGGCGCGAGAGCGTGATCACTGCCGGCTGATGGCGCAGCTGCAGGATGTAGCGATAGGCCTCGACGACTTCATTGGCGTCGCCGGGCCGCAGCACGACCAGGCCGGGAATGGCGCGCAGCGACAGCAGCTGCTCGACCGGCTGATGCGTCGGTCCATCCTCGCCGTCGCCCATGGCGTCATGGGTGAAGACGAGAAGAGTCGGAAGCTCCATAAGCGCGGACAGCCGAATGGCCGGCCGAGCATAGTCGCTGAAGATGAAGAAGGTCGCCCCGAAAGCCCGCAGCTTGGAGAGCGACAGTCCGTTGACGATCGCCGCCATGGCGTGCTCGCGAATGCCGAAATGGAGATTGCGGCCTCCGGGACTCTCGGCCTCGAAGTCGCCGGCACCGGCGAACTTGAGCGCGGTCTTGGTGGATGGCCCGAGGTCCGCCGAGCCGCCCAGGAACCAAGGAATGTTCTGGGCGAGCACGTTCAGCACCTCGCCCGAGGCGTCGCGTCCGGCGATGCCCTTGGGATCCGGCGAAAAGCGCGGCAGGTTGCGGTCCCATCCCGTGGGCAGCTCGCGCCGCTGCATCTGGTCGATCTCCGCAGCGAGCTCTGGGAATTGCTTGCGGTAGTCGGCAAACAGCGCTTCCCAGCGCCGCCGTGCCTCGGCGCCGCGTGCACCGATGCCGGCATCGAAATGCTGCATGACCCCGTCGGGCACGAGGAACTTGGCATCCTCCGGCCAGCCATAGGCGCGCTTGGTGAGGCGGACCTCGTCCTCGCCCAGGGGTTCGCCATGGGCTGCAGAGGTATCGATCTTGTGCGGAGAGCCATAGCCTATGTGGCTATCGAGGATGATCAGCGTCGGCCGGCCCTTGGTCCGCCGGAAGACCGCGAGCGCGTCCTCGATCCGCTCGAGATCATTGGCGTCGCCCACCCGCAGCACGTTCCATCGATAGGCGAGAAAGCGCGCCGCGACATCCTCGGTGAAGGTAATGCTGGTCTTGCCTTCGATGGTGATGTGGTTGTTGTCGTAGATCCAGCACAGGTCGTCGAGGCCGAGATGGCCGGCCAGCGACGCCGCCTCCGAGCCCACGCCTTCCATCAGGCAGCCGTCGCCGCAGACCGCATAGATGTCATAGTCGAACATGTCGAAGCCCGGCCGGTTGTAGCGGCTGGCAAGCCACTTCCGCGCCATCGCCATGCCGACGCTGGTGGCAATCCCCTGCCCCAGCGGACCGGTCGTCGTCTCGACGCCGGACACCCAGTGATATTCCGGATGGCCCGGCGCCTTGCTGTTGAGTTGGCGGAAATGGCGGATGTCGTCGAGAGTGACCGACGGCTTGCCTAGGCGCTCGTACTCCGCGTTCACCGCGCGGGTGCCCGTCAGATGCAGGACGGACCACAGCAACATCGAGGCATGGCCGTTCGACAGAACGAAGCGGTCGCGATCCGGCCAGATCGGATCCTTCGGATCGAAGCGCATGACCCGGTTCCACAGCGTATAGACCAGCGGTGCCAACGCCATCGGCGTGCCGGGATGGCCCGACTTCGCCTGCTGGACCGCGTCGATGGACAGCGTGCGAATCGTGTTGATCGCCAGTTGATCGAGCTCTGCCTTGGTCATGCCATTGGACTCCCGTTCCTGCATCCGCGCTTCGATCGCCTATGACCCGGCCGGCTTCTCGATATGCCCGCCGAACTCGTAGCGCATGGCCGAGAGCAGCTTGTCGGCGAAATCCGCCTCGCCGCGCGAGCTGAACCTCTCGTAGAGCGCCGAGGACAGCACATGGGCCGGCACCCCTTCGTCGATGGCGGCCTTGATCGTCCATCGGCCTTCGCCGGAGTCCGACACCCGCCCGGCGAATTTCGACAGGGTGGGATCCTGGATCAGAGCCGCGGCCTGGAGATCGAGCAGCCACGAAGCGATCACGCTGCCGCGACGCCAGACCTCCGAAATGTCCGCCAGGTCGAGATCGTATTGATAATGTTCGGGATCGCGCAGCGGCGTGGTTTCCGCATCGATCATGCCAGACTTCTTGCCGATGTTGGCCGCCTTGAGAACCGACATGCCCTCGGCATAGGCCGCCATCACGCCGTATTCGATCCCGTTGTGCACCATCTTGGTGAAGTGACCGGCGCCATTCGGGCCGCAATGCAGATAACCCTGCTCGGACGTTCCGCCGGTCTTCTTCTCACGTCCCGGGGTGCGAGCGATGTCGCCGAGGCCCGGTGCGAGGGTGGCGAAGATCGGATCGAGACGCTTCACCACATCGGGCTCGCCGCCGATCATCATGCAATAGCCGCGCTCCAGGCCCCATACGCCGCCGCTGGTGCCGACATCGACATAGTGGATGACCTTTGGCTTCAACTCCTTGGCCCGGCGGATGTCGTCGACGTAGTACGAATTCCCACCGTCGATCAGGATATCGCCAGGTTCAAGATGGGGCAGCAGATCGGCGATGCTCTTGTCGACCACGCCGGCTGGCACCATCAACCAGACCGCGCGCGGCTTGGCGATACTCTTGGTGAACTCCGCAAGCGAAGCGGCGCCGACGGCCTTCTCCTTTACGAGTTCCGCCACCGCCTTTGCGGACATGTCGAACACCACGCACTCATGGCCGCCTTTCAAGAGGCGGCGCACCATGTTCGCGCCCATACGGCCAAGGCCGATCATTCCGAGTTGCATGTGATAACCCCTCACTATGAAGACGATGTTCCGATCGGACCCGATCACGCGGTGCCGGGTGATGGACGGCCGTGCTTGTCGAAGAGATCCACGAATTCGCGATAGCGCCGCGCGATCTGGGCGACAGCCTGCTCGCGCGTCGCCGTCTTGGCGCGCCAGGCAACCAGCGCATCCCAGAAAACGGTGCGGCCGACGGCAAAGCCGATGAAGCCCGGCACTTGCGCGGCGATGCCGAGCCATTCCCGCACCTTCCGCTCGTCCTCGCCGCGACCGAGAACGATGCAGCCGACATGGTCGCGGCCGCCGGCCCGCGCCGCCGCCACGATCGTCCGGCAATCCTCGGGACGATCGAGACCTTCGATTTTCCACAGATCGGGATCGACGCCGGCATCCTGCAGTTCGCGGATGGCCTCGACCATCAGGCCGGGCCTGAGCTCGAGATCGTAGGCCTTCTTGTCGCCCTTGAGCTTGTCGAGCTGCGCCTTCTGCGCCGGCACCAGAAGCTCGAACATGAAGCGACTGCGATTCCTCGCCGCGAGGAAATCGGACAGGCGTTTCAGTCGGGCGGCCTGCTTCTGGTTCAACGCGTGGTCGGCCTGCGGGTTGTAACGCACCAGCACCTTGCAGAAGGTCGGGTCGAAGGTCTCGATATGGCGTCCGAAATCCTCGCCATATTCGAAGTCGAACTCGTCCTGTCCGCTCTTCTCCGCCGGGCAGGCGGTAACGATACCCTTGGCGGCCGCATCGCGCAGGATGGCGGCGCCGAATTGCTCGTCCACCAGGATGCCGGCCTTTTCCGCGGGCACACCAGCGGCGAGCACCGATTGGAAGCCGTCGTAGATCACCTGCTTGGCGCCGGCGATCTCGGCGGTCTGCGCGTCGCTCAAGGGCGACTTCCATCCGAACAGCTTGGTCTGGAAGGAGCCGCGGTGATCGAAGGGTAGGATATAGAGCGGGCGATCAAATCCTCGAGCCATCAGGCGGATCCCTTGAGCTTGCGATAGCGCCGGATCAGCGCGTTGGTCGAGCTGTCGTGCTCGAGCTTGGGCTCCGCAGCGCTCTCGAGTTGGGGAACGATCTGCTGGGCGAGAGCCTTACCCAATTCCACACCCCATTGATCGAAGGAATCGATCTGCCAGATGGTGCCCTGGGTGAAGACGCTGTGCTCGTAGAGCGCGACCAGCTTGCCCAGCGCAGCCGGCGTCAAGGCGTCGAGCAGGATGGTGTTCGACGGACGATTACCCTCGAACAGCCGATGTGGCACGAGCCAGTCGGGCGTGCCTTCCGCCGCGACCTGCTTGGCGGTCTTGCCGAAGGACAGCGCCTCCGTCTGGGCGAAGACATTGGCAAGCAGAATGTCTTGATGCCTGCCCAATGGGTTCAGAGTGTGAGCGAACGCGATGAAATCGCAGGGTATGAGCCGGGTCCCCTGATGGATCAGCTGGTAGAAGGAATGCTGGCCGTTGGTCCCCGGCTCGCCCCAGTAGATCGGCCCGGTGTCGTAATCGACGGCGACGCCATCCCAGGTCACGTGCTTGCCGTTGCTCTCCATGGTGAGCTGCTGGAGATAGGCGGGAAACCGCTTCAAATATTGCTGATAGGGCAGCACGGCGACGGTCTGGGCACCGAAGAAATTGTTGTACCAGACGGCAAGCAACCCCATCAGCACCGGCAGGTTGCGCTCGAACGGCGCGGTGCGGAAATGCTCGTCCATTTCATGGAAGCCTCCCAGCATGGCGCGGAAATTGTCCGGCCCGATGGCAAGCATGGTCGACAGCCCAATGGCCGAATCCATCGAGTAGCGCCCGCCGACCCAATCCCAGAAGCCGAACATGTTGGCCGTGTCGATGCCGAACTTAGCCACCTCCTGAGCATTGGTGGAAACGGCGACAAAATGCTTGGCAGTCGCCGACGATTCGCCTTTGAGCCCGGCCAGCAGCCAGTCCCGCGCGGTATGCGCGTTGGTCATGGTCTCCAGGGTGGTGAAGGTCTTGGAGGAAATGATGAACAACGTCTCCGCGGGATCAAGACCAAGCACCGCCTCGGCGAAGTCCGTGCCATCGACATTGGACACGAAGCGGAAGGTCATGGCCCGCTCGCTGTAGTGCTTGAGCGCTTCGTAGGCCATCACAGGGCCGAGATCGGAGCCGCCGATGCCGACATTGATCACATTGCGGATGCGCTTGCCAGTATGGCCCTTCCAGGCGCCGCTGCGCACGCGATCGGCGAAATCCGCCATCTTGTCCAGAACGGCATGGACCTCGGGCACCACATTCTGGCCGTCGTAGATGATGGAAGCGCCCCGCGGCGCGCGCAGAGCGACGTGAAGCACCGCGCGCTTCTCTGAGGTATTGATCTTGTCGCCGCGGAACATGGTGTCGATGCGCTCCCGCAACCCCGACTCCTGGGCAAGCTGAAGCAATAGCCGCAACGTTTCGTCGGTGATCCGGTTCTTGGAATAGTCGAGATAGATCCCCGCCGCCTCGACAGTCAGCCTTTCGCCGCGCTTATCGTCGTCGGCGAAGACCTGGCGGAGATGCAGGCCCTCCATTTCCGCGTGGTGCTTCTCCAGCGACGCCCAAGCGGGCCGCCCACGCAATGCTGGTACAGTCATTGATTGTTCCCTTGCAGACAGTGGTCAGCTCGCTTTGCGAATCGCGACGCGCTTGGAATCGATACGGGCCATCAGATCGTTCCATGACTTGACGAAGGACGAGGCGCCCTCGTCCTGGAGCCGGGCCGCGAGTGCCGCGATGTCGATACCCGCCTTGGCGAAGCTGGCGAGAACCGTCTCGCAGTCGCCTCCATCCGGCGCGAGTATTTGGCCGAACTCGCCGTGATCAGCGAATGCCTTGAGGGTGCCCTCCGGCATGGTGTTGACCGTGAAGGGCGCGGCGAGCGCCTTGACGTAGAGGGCGTCGGACGCCTTCGGGTCCTTGGTGCCGGTGCTGGCCCACAGCAAGCGCTGGGCGCGGGCGCCGCTATTGGCAACGCGCTGAAAGCGAGGCGAAGCGAGCAATTCGAGATAGGCCTTGTAGGCGCGCTGAGCGATGGCGATGCCCAGCCGGTTGGTGAGCTCAGCCGGGACCTTGCCGCTGACCGCGACATCCCAGCGACTGACAAAGAGCGAGGCCACCGAGGTGACGACCGGCTTCAGCCCCGCCGCGATACGCCGCTCGACGCCGCGCAGGTACGCTTCGGCCGCCGCAACGTATTGTTCGCGAGAGAACAGCAGTGTGACATTGACCGGCACGCCGGCGAAGATTGCGGCCTCGATGGCGGGCAGTCCCTCCGCGGTGCCGGGAATCTTGATGAAGAGGTTGGGCTTGCCGGCGCGCTTATGGAGGTCGAGCGCGGCCGCGAGGGTGCTGTTCGTGTCGTGGGCCAGGAGAGGCGAAACCTCGAGCGACACCCAGCCGTCCACCCCATCCGTCCTGGCAAAGACGGGTTGGAACAGGTCGGCGGCACGGGTCAAATCCGCCAGAGCCAGGGGGAAGAACAGGTCCTCTCCCGATTTGGCCGAGGACGCCGTGCGGGAAATGTCCTCGTCGTACATGGCGCTGTTCTTGATCGCATTGTCGAAGATCGTGGGGTTCGACGTCAGCCCCGTCACCGAGAGATCGTCGATGTAGCGTTTCAGCGTGCCGCTGTTCAGCAGCTCTCGCGTGATGTTGTCGAGCCACAGGCTCTGGCCGAGGTCGTGGAGCTTCTTGGTTGGTTTCATCGTGTCACCTTCAGGCTGGATGTACGGCGGCCGTCCGCAGACGCGCCAAGTCATAGTCGAGCAAATCCCCGATGCGCTCGATCGTCACGTCCGCCGGCGGCAAGGCGCTGATCACTTTCGCGTCGTGCGCATACTGGCCCTGGCGCGGCAACACGGTCGTCACGCGCGCTCCCCAGACTTTCTTAGCTGCGTCCAGGATTCGCAGCTTGTCGTCCACAAGAACGTAATGCTCGGCCGGAAAGCGCCGCTCGACGTCGTCCAGGGCCTCTTCCTTATGGATATAGATCAGCACGTGTCCGTCCGCGACGTTGGCCAGCCCTGCATGCTCGACCTTGCGCGGCTGGAAGACGACATCGCCGTCCGTCAGGATTACGGTCGTGCTCACGCTGCGCAGCCGCTTCAGCACCGCGAGGGCGTCCGGGTAGAGCCGGTCGGCGAAAGGGTAATCCATGAGGAAGGAGGACATCGACAGCAGCTCGACCTCGCGCGGGTGTTCGACGCGGAAGCGCTGGAGGGCTCCGATATAGTCGCGATAGCCCAGCTCCACCATCAGATCTTCCAGGATCCTCCAATAGCGCTCGCGGGCAGCCACGCCATAGGTCCGCTCGAGATGGTCCTTCAGGTCCTGTTGGATTCCGTCATTGTCGACCAGCGTGTTGTCTACGTCGACGAGGAAGACGATCGGGTGAGGCAGTGTCATGCAGCACTTCCTCCGCAGCCAAGGGCGCCCAGCCACCATGCGCGCGCAGGATAGCAAAGACAAATTTCCTTCGAGACCATGCCGGCATTGCGAGAGTGCGCGATGAGTTTCCGGGCGTTCGAATGTAGGTTGTTTTGTGGCCGCGCCTGATGTTGTGCCCGTTGTCCCTGCGGAAAACTACATCCGGCAGTATTCATGATGAAGTCCACCGAGGATTGGCCATGTTGCGAGCTGGCCAAACCGTTGGATCGGCCGATGGGCGGGCGAATCGTTATCCAGCGATAGATGCGTTCGGACGTCATTGTAATATTTGGCATAGGCATTTGGCATAGG
>PLYQ01000085.1 GCA_003153415.1 Rhodospirillales bacterium
ATTGTTCGACGGGATAACGTCATGGACCGCAAGATTGAAAATCTCGTTGCCGGGCAGCGCGTTATCGATGATGGCGACATGCTGCTCTATCGCGCATTGCCATCGCCGAATCGACAGGCAGTCGGACCATTCGTGTTTATTGATCATTATCGGCACCGCAGTCGACGAGGTATTGGCGACACACCACATCCGCATGCCGGCATCGAGGTACTAAGTTACTTGCTTGAGGGAGGCGTGGAACATCGCGACAGCATGGGGTTTCGAGATCGCCTCGGTCCTGGAGATGCGCAATGGATCCGAGCGGGAAGAGGTATCTTGCACGCCGAGCAACCGCTCGGCGGGCGTCATGGGCTCCAGCTCTGGACCAGCCTGCCGCCTGCCCAAAAGTTCGCCGAACCTGCCTACGCTTCATATCGCGCAACTGACATTCCGCTCATTGAACGCTCGGGCGCTCGCGCACGCATAATTGTCGGGCATGTTGAAAATCTCGTAGGACCGATGTCGTTGGCAACGCCGAGTGTCTTCGTGCACGTGCGACTCGATCCTGGCGCGACGATAGCGCTTGCTGTCGATAAGTCGGCTGAACTTGGCGTCTACGTTCTCGACGGAGCCATCGAAAACGAAACGACCCCGCCGGTAGGTCCGGGTACACTGGCGCTTCTCACAAGCGGATCGCGCGTGGTGCTCACCGCGGCGAAGGGCCAACCTGCCGACGTTGCACTCCTCGGCGGGGTACCAGCTCAAGGACCAATATTGTTTTCGGGCCCATTCGTGATGGACACGCCCGAACGTCTTGACCAGGCCACGCATGACTTTTCAACAGGCAAGATGGGCCGTCTTGAAGGAGTGCCGTTCTAGAGGTGGCGAATTTTCCGGACACGCGAGCCTGTCGGACTAACCAGGGACAGGCGGGAGAAATCGGCACAATTGCCTGAAAATGCGAGAAAATTAAGCGGCTGTCTTTGGATCCTATGGTCCAGGAAAGCCGGCGAACTCGGCCTCACTCTCACGGCTTGCTGGTCCACCGGGGCGGCAGGAGACGGGTATTGAGGACGAAGTGGGCGCTGTTGTCGGTGATCCGAAACGAGCCGAATAGCTGCAGGTCGTATTCACTGCGGAAGTAAATCTCAGCTCGCTGGGCGATGGAGGGATCATCGTTAATCGGATGCCCGATCAGGGTACGGAATGGACATGTGAAGGTAGCGGATTCACCTGGTGCGAGCCCCGAGGCATTGCTGGTCAGAAACCGCACATCGTTTGCCTCGATCAACGTCGGTGGTATCCCCGACGCGCGAACACTCGCAAGAACACAGCTGATCTTCAGATTCGACAGGGCGAACCAGGGGTTCTTGTTTTCCGCTCGGAAAGTAAGGTCGAAAGGCGAGCCTGCCGTCAGATCCTCAGACGAGTAGCTCGGGGTCGGCCGAAGCGACCACATGCCAACTGCGACGCCAGCGATAATGCCGATAGCGACCAGAGCCAGGAACGCCCGCTGAACTGACCGCGCACCACTGCGGGCCATCAGCAGCAATTCCTGCCGAAGCGTCAGTGGTGACGGCATGGATGCCCGAGAGCGGGATTGTCTTCGTGATCCCGATCTTGCGTGCGTGGAACCGTTTTCTCTCGGTTTTCTCTTCGACTTCCGCTTTGTCGCCATGGCTGCCGGCTATGCCTCGATCTCACCAGCACCTTCCATTGTGGAACCATTGTGCCGTGCGCGGGCGGGATGATGGCGGCCACGGCGATGATCGCCTAGCGTAATCCCCCGGTCAGATCTAATTTCATTACATGCACGTAGTCACCACTGCGCGTGATTGACCCCTAAGAGGCCCGTCTATCCCAATATTCCCTGGCAAAAGGCAACAAGGCGTTGTCACTCGTACTTGTTGTTGTCGCCCGTTGCACTATATCCACCGAGAGTGAAATCCACCTAATGAGGATGGGCAACAATGAAAGGGGACGCCGAGAGTGCACGGACGCATCATTTCCAGGCCGAGGTCGCCGAGCTGCTGAACCTGATGGTGCATTCGGTCTATTCCGAGACCGACGTCTTCCTCCGCGAGCTGATCTCCAACGCCTCCGACGCCTGTGACAGGGTCCGCTACGAGGCGATCGCCAAGCCTGAGCTGCTGGCCGGCGACGAGAAGCTCACGATACTCCTCAAGCCGGTCGCGGCGGCCAAGACACTGACGATCTCCGATACCGGTATCGGCATGGATCGCCAGGAGCTGATCGACAATCTGGGCACCCTCGCCCGCTCTGGTACCAAGGACTTCCTCAAGGGGATGAAGGACGCGAAGGAGAGCCTGGGCCTGATCGGTCAGTTTGGCGTTGGCTTCTATGCCGCCTTCATGGTTGCCGACCGGATCGAGGTAGTGAGCCACAGGGCCGGAGCGCCCGAGACCTGGGTCTGGACCTCGTCGGGCGGGGCGGGCTTCGAGGTGTCGCCGGCCAGCGACGAACAGGCCAAGCGGGTGCCGCGCGGAACTGAAATCGTTTTGCACCTCAAGGAAGATGCGTCGCGCTACCTGCAGCCATTTGAACTTGAGCGGATCGTCAGAACCTATTCTGACCACATCCTCTTTCCCATCGAGCTTGTCGACGAGAAGGGCGAGGCGCGCCAGATCAATGCCGCCAGTGCCTTGTGGCAGCGCCCGAAATCCGAGGTGAAGGCGGAAGACTACACGCAGGCCTACCGTTCCATCGCGATGGCTTTCGATGAGCCGGCACTCACACTCCATTACAAGGTAGAGGGCCGTCAGTCGTATGCCGTGCTGCTCTTCGTACCGACGACCCCGCCTTTCGATCTTGCAGACCCCGGCCGCAAGGGACGGGTGAAGCTTTATGTCCGCCGCGTCTACATCACCGACGACGCCGACCTACTTCCGGCTTACATGCGGTTCGTTCGGGGTGTGGTCGACAGCGAGGATCTGCCTCTTAACCTGTCGCGCGAGATGCTGCAGAACAATCCGCAGGTCGCCCAGATCCGCAGTGGCCTGACTACCCGCGTGCTTAGCGAACTGGAAAGCGCTGCGCACAAAGAAGCAGAATCTTTCACCAGGATCTGGAGCGCGTTTGGTCCGGTTCTGAAAGAAGGTCTTTACGAGGATCACGAGCGTCGGGGCCAGTTGCTCGCTCTGGCACGCTTCTCGACCACGGCCGGAGACGGCCTGCGCTCGCTCAACGAATATGTCGCTGATCTGAAACCCAATCAGACGGAAATCTACTACCTGGTGGGCGATAGCATCGATCGTCTGAAGTCCAATCCGAAACTCGAGGCAGCACGTGCGCGTGGCATTGAAGTGCTACTGCTGACCGATCCAATTGATGCCTTCTGGACGACGCTGCCGCAGGAGTTTGAAGGCAAGCCGCTCAAGTCTCTCAGTCAGGGCGATGTGGACTTCGGCCTTATCCCGCTCGTCGACAAGTCGAAGGACAAAGCCGACCAACCGTCGGCCTCGGAGGATGACGCGACCATCATCAAGGCCGTGAAAGAAGCTCTTGGGGAAAAAGTCTCCGAGGTTCGTGCGTCACAGCGGCTGACGGAAAGTGCCTCTTGCCTCGTAGCCAGCGCCCAGGGACGGGATAGGGAGCTGGAGCGTTTGCTCGCCCGCCAGAACCGTAGCGCCGGCGCGAAGCCAATTCTCGAGTTGAACATGGGGCATGATCTGGTCCGTGCCTTGGGAACGGCGCAAAAGGCTGGGCGAGGCGAGGATGTCCTGGATTTGGCAAGTCTGCTTCTCGACCAGGCGCATATTCTCGATGGCGAGATTCCGTTGGATCCTGCCGCGTTCGCGAGGCGGCTCAATGCCTTTGTTGTCCGAGGGCTTCAGGCCAGTCAGTAACGGCAACGGCCGAGGCCTCCTTGAGGCCCGATTACGGCGGATGCCAGGCCCTCGGGACAGCCGGCGGGATTCGAACGACGGCATCAGCCTGATACTGCGGGAATTGGAGTGACACCACCATCTCGGCGCGCCAGAGACACTTGGCCCAAAACGGCCAATTGGCCAGAAGTTACAAGAAGATGGCCGATGGTGTCACTAGAGGCCCGGAAAAGGCCGAAGTACGCGGCCTTTTCCGGGTTGTCTCTGTCCACGGTGATACTACCGTGGATGGTTGGTAGTCGAGACTTGATTCGAAGCACAAACATCATTTGATGCGGCATCAACGGAGTGGTGCGCGATCCGTCCACGGAGCGAATCCGCCATCGCGAGAAAGTCGCTATTTCCGGGCGTTTTTCGGGGCTTCGCACATCGATCGGTTTGGCTCCTGGTTCGCCGGTCGAGCGCATCGGCAGCGGGAGACGAGTTAGCGGCAAGACGGGTTGGTCGGGCAGGCTGGATTCGAACAGCGCCAACTAGGGCATGCGATCCCCGTCGACTTCCAGGAGGATTATGTGAGGGCTGCGGACTGGATTCGAAAGTCGATCAAAAAAAAGGAAATGCAATCGTAAGGAGAGTTATGACTGCATCTTTGGCGCCCAGAGACTCTTGGCCTGAAAGCGGCGAATCGGCCAATATAGGCTAGGAAAGGCCGGTCTGTGGTGTCACTCAAAACGCAAAAAGGGCCGCTTTCGCGGCCCTTTCTCGGTTCTCTTCGATGAAGAGAAAAACAACCTGAGGTGGTTGGTAGGCCCGGCAGGACTCGAACCTGCGACATAACCGTTATGAGCGGCTCGTTCTAACCAACTGAACTACGGGCCCCCGCGAGAGGCCCTTTTAGCCTATTCGGTGGGCGGCACGAACATATAGCCGATGCCGCGCACAGTGCGTATCACGGTCGGCTTGTCGGGCGAGGGCTCTATCTTGCGCCTTATGCGGGTGATGCGCAGATCGATGGCGCGGTCGAAGGGATCGCGGCTCCTGTGGCTGGTCGTCTCGAGCAGCCAGTCGCGCGACAGCGGCCGGTTGGGGTTCTCGGCGAAGATCTTCAGGATGTCGAACTCGCCGGCCGTCACCGCCACGTCCTGGCCTGCATCGTCGTGCAATTCGCGCTTGCTGAGGTCGAGCATGTGGCGGCCCATGCGCACCCGCTCGAGCCGCGAGGGAGTGGTCTTGTTGGCCGAGCGGCGCAGCACGCTCTTGCAGCGCGCCAGAAGCTCGCGCGGCTCGTAGGGCTTGGCGACATAGTCGTCGGCGCCGCTTTCCAGCCCCAGGACCTTGTCCACCGAATCGCCCGCGGCGGTCAGCATGATGATGCCGACCTTGGGGCTCGACTCGCGCAGCCAGCGGGCCAGCGCGAAGCCGTCGTCGTGTCCGGGGAGCTGCACGTCGAGCAGCACCAGGTCGGGCATGGCCCGCGACACCTGGCGGCGCATCTGCGCGCCGTTTTCGACCGCAATGACTTTGAGGTCGTGGTTCACCAGGTAGGCCTCGGCCGCCTTACGCTGAAATGCGTCGTCCTCGACCAGCAAAATGGAGGGCTGTTGCATGACATGTATCCAAAAATGAATTAATTTCTAACGCAGGTAAAATACCAAGCTTTCACAAGGAATTATAGCTCTTTGTTAACATATTTGATACAGTATTGGGCCCTTCTGGCCACAGGCTAACCATATGTTGTTGTCATCCTCCGACTTGGCGGCCGGAGCCGATCACAGCCTCGGTCTCATACCGCGGGCATTCCTTGGGGGAATCGGGTCGCCGCGTGCCGGCCGCCGCGTCTCGGCGCGGATGAGGGACCATGTCGCTCGCGGTTGATCCCGCCACTGCCGCAAGGGAGGTGGCGAGCCCCGCGCGGCAGGAGGCCTTCGTCCGCGCCGAGCTCATTCGCCGCCTGTACGACGGCAGCCAGCAGTCGCGCTACTTCTCCTTCGTGCTGTGGCCGGTGATCGCGGCCATCTACTGGCGCCAGCTCGACCTGACGGATCTCCTGGGCCCTTTCGTGGTCTACGTTTGCGCCACCCTGGGCTTCGATGTCCTGCGGCGCAATTTCGCCCGGGCCCAACCGTCGGACGACGCGGTGATCCGCTGGGGCTGGTATTTCGCCGTCCTGTCCGCGCTGGCTGGCTCCTGCTGGGGTGTCGCGGGCTATACGCTCGCCTCCAAGGACTACGAGCTGCAGCGCATGCTGCTCGGCCTGGTGCTGCTGGCCACCATCACCACGGCGGTGCCGATCCGCTCGGCGCACCCACCGACCTTCTACACCTTCGCCGTGTCGACCACGGCGCCGTTGCTGTTCGTGCTGCTGACAAGCGTCGATCCGTTCTACCAGCTGGTCGGCATCGCCGGCGGCGCCTATGTCGGCCATCTGATGGCCTATGTGCGCGACGTCCATAGCTGGCAGTACGACAATATTGCGTTGGCCTACCAAAAGGAGGAGTTGGCGCAACGCCTGCAGGTCGCCTACGACGAGGAGCGGCTGGCCCGCGACGCCGCCCTCGCCGCCCAACGCGAGGCGGAGAACGCCAATCAGGCCAAGTCGACCTTCCTTGCTACAGTGAGCCACGAGATCCGCACGCCGATGAACGGCGTCTTGGGCATGATCGACGTGCTGGAGCGCACCCAGCTCAACAGCGACCAGCGCGACGCGCTCGGCACGGTGCGTTACTCGGCCTCCTCCCTGCTCAAGATCATCGACGACATCCTCGACTTCTCCAAGATCGAGGCTGGCCGCCTCGATCTCGAAAGCATCGAATTCTCGATTGTCGAGCTGATCGAGGGCACGGCCGAGACGCTCGCCCCGCAGGCCGCGGACAAGGGCCTGAGTCTGGCTGCCTACGTCGCGGCCGGCGTGCCCGAGCGTGTGATCGGCGATCCGCTGCGCCTGCAGCAGATCCTGTTCAACCTCCTGGGCAATGCCATCAAGTTCACCGAGCAGGGTTCGGTGCGCCTGTCGCTCGAGACTGCCGACGAGGGGCTGCTACGCATCCGGATCGTCGATACCGGCATTGGGCTCACGCAGGAGCAGCGCGAACGGCTGTTTCAGCCCTTCGTTCAAGCCGACAGCACGACCACGCGCCGCTTCGGTGGCACTGGGCTTGGCCTGTCCATCGTGCGCCGCCTCGCCGAGGCCATGCAGGGTGGCGTCGAAGTCGAGAGCGTGCCCGGAGTCGGCTCGACCTTTGTCGTCATCGTGCGGCTGGAGGAGGCACCGGCCCGGCCATCGCCGGTTGCTCCGCTGCTGGAAGGCCTGTCCCTCGTCGTGTCCTTGCCCGATGCCGAGGAAGGCCGCGCCATCGCCCGTTATCTCCGCGACGCCGGCGCGGCGGTGACGCTGCAGGCCCCCGGAGCGGTCTTCAGGGGCGTTCGGCTGGCCGGGTCGGCCGGCGTGCAGGTCCCGCTCCTCGACGCCACCTCAGTGCTGCCCGGGCATGACGGCCTGCCGCGGCCGTGGCGGCGCGATATGCTGATCCGTGCCGTCGCCCGCGCCGCCGGCCGGACGGCCGAACCCGCGGTGACTGTACCGATCATCGCCGGACCCGAGCGCCTGGGCGGGCGGGTGCTGGTGGTCGACGACAATTCGGTCAACCGCAAGATCCTGGCGCGCCAGGTCGAACTCGCCGGCGCTTCGACCGATGCCGCAGCGGGCGGCGAGGAAGCGCTCGAGCTGTGGCGCAAGGGCCGCTACGACCTGGTGCTGGCCGATCTGCAGATGCCCAGTATGGATGGTTTCGAGCTCGCCCGACGCATCCGCCAGAGCGAGGAAGACGAGCATCGTGGCCGCACGCCGATTCTCGCCGTCACGGCGAGCGCGCTGCAGGACCAGGAGCAGAAGAGCCGCGCCGTCGGCATGGACGGCCTCATCACCAAGCCGGTCGGCATCGAGCAACTGAGAGCGACGCTCGATGTCTGGCTGAAGAACGCCCGGGTGGAGCACACGACATGAGCCAGGCCTCCGTGAAGCACGCCCCCATGAACCAGGCATATGACCGCGACAAGCTGGTCGAACTGTTCGGCAACGATCCGGGCACCCTGGCCGAGGTCGAACGCGAATTCCTCGACACCGCCCGCGAGGCCGCGCTCGAAATCGCCGCCACCGACGATCTCACGGTCATCGCCCGCGCTGCGCACCGGCTGAAGGGCGCTTCCGGTATGATCGGCGCCGCGTCACTGCGCCAGATCGCCGAGGCCGTCGAACGCGCGGCCAAAGCCGAGGACTTGCCCAGCGTGCGCCGCATGCACGACGTCTTCCGCCACGAGGTCAAGCGTGTCGCCGATCAGGCGGGCCTCGCCGAAGACTAGTCTCTGTCGTCCTGAGCGTAGCGAAGGACCTCGCAGAACGACCAGGTGCGGGCCTTCGACATCGAGCGCGTAGCTAGAGCGAGATCCTTCTGGGCGATTCGAGTGCTCCGCACTCGAATGCGCCTATACGCTCGAGGCGGAGGTTACTCCGCCGCGGATGACAAAGGGCGCGGCTGGAGCTTGATGGTCGCCGAATAGGAGAGCAGCGGCCGGCCGTTCTGTTCGAGCAACCCCCGCAGGAAAGCCAGCGACTTGCCGTAGCGCGGCACTTCCACGCGCGTGGTGAGCGGCGAGGTGGCATCGCCCGCCGACAGGAACTCGGCGGCAAAGGCCACTGTCGAGGGCGCCATGCCGGTGGTGAGTGCCGCGGCGCGCGTCACCGCCGAATCGGCGAAACTCATCATGTAGCCACCGTGCAGCACGCCGCCGGAGTTGCACATATGCGGGCTGGTCGGCTGGAACAGCGAGGCGCCTTTCTCCTCCTTGCGGCAATAGGAGGGGCCAATGTGGCGCGAATAGACGCTGGCGTTGGCGAGCAATTCGAAGTCCGCCGGAACGGTCTGCGACGCCGCAATCGCGGGTGAGGGCGCGGCGCCCTTGCGGGCCATCGCCTTGGCGCGCGGCACGTGCCGGCACACGCCCGACCAGAGCGCGATCGTGCGGCCCTGCTGGGTGATGGTGCCGCGCGCGAAGGCCATCCGCCCGGTCACCTGCAAAGGCTCGCCGGTCGCTTCGAGCGGTGTGCCGACCCGGCCGCCATCGAGAAACTCGACGGCGATGCTCACCGTCATGGCGAAGGAGCTGTTGGTGCCGCCGTCGGCGGCGCGGCCGGCCACCAGGCAGAGCGCGTAGTCGGCGAAGGTGAGTGTGGCACCGCCATGCACGCCGCCGGCATAGTTGCCGTGCCGCGCGGCCGTCGGCAGCACGCAGTGCACGCTGCCTGCCTGGCGCGCGTCGCCCGTGACCTTGAAATAGAACGGGCCGGTATGGTCCTCGAAGGGATCGGACGGCACGAAGACCGAGTAGCCGGCGAGGTCGATGGAATCGGGCATCCATGCTCTAATAGAAGATATCTCTTGAACCACAAAGAGCCACGGAGCGAAACGTCATGGCTGCAGCCGCGCACAAGGTCGATATCGCCTGGGATCGCCGACCGGCAGGCGTGGTGGTGAACGTTGTGTTCGACAATGCGCGCCGCCTGAACGTGCTCAATCCGCCGGCGCTGACCGATCTCACCGAGGGATTCCAGTCGCTCAGCCGGGAAGACGACGTGCGTGTCGTGGTGTTCTCCGGCGCGGGCGGCAAGGCCTTCATTGGGGGAGCCGACATCAACCACATGGCGCGCATGAAGCACGCCGAGGACGGCCGTGCCTTCATCACCATGATCCATAAACTCTGCCAGTCGATCCGCGACTGCCCGGTGCCGGTGATTTGCAAGATGGAAGGCTACACGCTGGGCGCCGGCCTCGAAGTGGCGGCGGCCTGCGACATGCGCATCGCAGCCGATTCCGCGCATTTCGGCATGCCTGAGGTCAAAGTCGGCATTCCCTCCGTCGTCGAGGCCGCGCTCCTGCCGCGCCTGATCGGCTGGGGCCGCACCGCGCGCCTGTTGCTGACGGCCGAGACGATCGATGCTGCCAAGGCCGAGGCCTGGGGCTTTGTCGAGGAGGTCGTGCCGGCAGCGAAGCTCGACGAAGCCGTCGGGCGTTGCGTCGACGCCATTGTCGAAGCGACTCCGCTGGCAGTTCGCTCGCAGAAGCGGCTGATGCGGCGCTGGGAGCGGCTGTCGCTCGACGAGGCTGTGCAGGCCGGCATCGACGCCTTCGCCCAATCGGTGAGCGACGGCGAGCATATCGAGCGCATGACCGCCTTCGTCGACCGCAAGAAGATGAAGGGCTAGCCATGGCCAAGACCGTCCGCGTCGGCTGCCATTCCGGCTTCTGGGGCGACACGGAGACCGCCGCACCCCAGCTCGTGCGCCATGGGCGCGTCGATTACCTGGTCAGCGACTATCTCGCCGAGGTCACCATGTCGATCATGGCGGCCCAGAAGCTCCGCAATCCGCAGGCGGGTTACGCCACCGATTTCGTCACGGCAGTGATGGGCCCGCTCGCCCGCGAGATCGCCGAAAAGGGCATCAAGGTCATTACCAACGCCGGCGGCGTTAATCCGCAGGCCTGCCGCGACGCCGTGTTGAAGGCCTGCGAGGCGGCCGGGGTGAAGCTCAAGGTCGCGGTCGTGCTGGGCGACGATCTGCTGCCGCGGGTCGATGAGTTGCGCGGCCTCGGCGTCAAGGAGATGGACACCGGCGCCGAGCTGCCGGCCCGGGTCGTCAGCATGAACGCCTATCTCGGCGGCTTTCCGCTCGCCCGCGCCCTGGCAGAAGGCGCCGACGTGGTGATCACCGGGCGTTGTGTGGATTCGGCGGTGACGCTCGGCGCACTGATCCATGCCTTCGACTGGAGCATGGACGACTACGATTCACTGGCCGCCGGTACCTTGTGCGGCCACATCATCGAATGCGGCGCCCAATGCAACGGCGGCAACTTCACCGATTGGCGGCTGGTGCCCAACTACGACAACATGGGCTTCCCGGTGGCCGAGGTCGCAAGCGACGGCAGCTTCGTGCTGTCCAAGCCCGACGGCACCGGCGGCTTGATCACGCCGGCCACGGTGGCCGAGCAGATGCTCTACGAGATCGGCGATCCGCGCGCCTACATCGTGCCCGACGTGGTCTGCGACTTCACCGGTGCCACCTACGCCCAAGTCGGCAAGGATCGCGTGCAGGTGAGCGGCGCCAAGGGCCGACCGGCGAGCAACACCTACAAGGTCTCGACGACCTGGCCCGACGGCTACAAGTTCGCCTCGATCTTCATGCTGGGCGGCCGCGAGGCGGTGGCCAAGGGCCAGCACAGCGCCGAGGCTATCATCAAGAAGACGCGCCGTATGTTCGCCGAAAAGAACATGGGCGACTATCGCGACGTCAGCATCGAGATCATTGGCGGCGAGGCGACCTACGGCCCGCATGCGCGCACCACCGAGAGCCGCGAGGTCGTGGTCAAGATCGCCGCCAAGCACGACCAGAAGGAGGCGCTGGCACTGCTGGGCCGCGAGATCGCGCCGATGTCGACTGGCGGCGTGGTCGGCATGACCGGCAGCTTCGGCGCCGGCCGTTCCTCGCCTTCGCCGGTGATCCGCATGTTCTCCTGCCTGGTGCCCAAGACCCTGGTGCCGGTCACGGTCGAGATCGACGGCAAGCAGATCGCCCTGCAGGAAGGGGCGCGGAGCGGCGGCTTTACCGTGGCGCAACTGCCTGTCGAGCCGCCGCCCGCGCCGCCCTTGCCGGCAAGTGCTGCGCAGACTGTGCCTCTGGTGGCGCTGGCCTACGGCCGCTCGGGCGACAAGGGCGACAACGCCAGTATCGGCATCTTTGCCCGCAAGCCCGAGTATGTGCCGATCCTCGACGCCGAGGTAACGGAAGAGGCGGTGGCGAAATACTTCGCCCATCGCATCAACGGCAAGGTCACGCGCTGGCGCCTGCCCGGCATCGGCGGTTTCAATTTCCTGCTGCGCCTGGCGCTGGGCGGCGGCGGCATGGCCTCGCTGAAGGCCGACCCGCTGGCCAAGGCCTTCGCCCAGATGCTTTTGGACATGCCGGTGCGGGTGCCGGAATCGATCGCCAAGGAAGCGAAGCTATAGCAAGGCGACCGCCGCGCGCGCGATCGGCTCGCCCCATTCCTGCAAGAAGTGGCCACCCTCGGCGATCTCGAGCGGCGGCGGGCAGCTGCGGATGATCCCGTGCAGGGAACGCATCACCGACGGTCCCAGCACCGGATCCGTCATGCCGATCGCCATCAAGCTCTTGCCCGTCCAGCGCTCGCGCCAGAAGTCGCGGGCTTGCCGCGACAGCGCGGCACCCGGGGCATCTGCCCGGTCGGGTACCAGATTGGGGAAGCGCCGCACGCCCGCTTTGTACGAGGCATCTGGGAACGGCGCGCCGTAGGCGGCGGCCTCGGCCGTGCTGAAATGCGGGCAGGCGCGCTGCATCAGCTTGGCGATATCCATGTCGGCGTTGCGGTTGGAGAAGGCGCGCCAGGCAAGGAAGCCCTCGCCCAGGGGTTCATCCCCGGTGCCGAGCGCGGTGTTCATGACCAACAGCGAGGCGAAGCGCTGCGGCGCCGCCACCGGCAGGGTAAGGCCGATCAGGCCGCCCCAGTCCTGCACCACCAGCGCGATGTTTCGCAGGTCCAGCGCCTCGATCAAGGCCAGCAGCGAGTCGCGGTGGCAATCGAACGTGTAGGCCGCCTCGTCGGTGGGTTTGTCGGACCGGCCGAAACCCAGGAAATCCGGCGCCACCACACGGTCGCCGGCGACGACAAAGACCGGGATCATGCGCCGGTAGAGGTAGCTCCAGGTCGGTTGGCCATGCAGGCAAAGCCAGGTCCGGGGCGCCGTCCGCGGGCCTTCATCGACATAGTGCAGGCGCAGCCCGTCGGCACGCTCAAGATAATGCGGTACATAAGGCCAGCCGGGCAGGCCGTCGAAGTGCTCCTCTTGTGTGCGCAGGACCTTGGCCAATGGTGTATCCTCCCGGGGAATGAACACCCCCTCCAAACCCGTCCCGCAGAAGGACGCGCGCGCCGAGCGGCTGGCTGCCGCCTTGCGCGAAAACCTCAAGCGACGCAAGACGCAGGCACGGGCGAAGGGGGAGAGCCAAAAGCCGGCGAACGCCGGCAAGACCAACGGTTGAGCCGGCACACCCACTCGGCTAGAAGCGCCCCCAATGACCATCCTCTCCGACCGCTGGATCCGCCGCATGGCGCAGGACACCGGCATGATCGAGCCCTTCGTCGACGCCCAGAAGCGTCAGGGCGTGATTTCCTACGGCCTGTCGTCCTACGGCTACGACGCCCGCGTCGGCCGCGACTTCAAGATCTTCACCAATGTCGATTCGGCGGTGGTCGACCCCAAGAACTTCGCCGACAACAGCTTCGTCGACCGCACCGCCGACGTCTGTATCATCCCGCCCAACTCTTTTGCGCTGGCACGTACCGTGGAATATTTCCGCATCCCGCGCGACGTTCTGGTGATCTGCGTCGGCAAGTCGACCTATGCGCGCTGCGGCATCATCGTGAATGTCACACCGCTCGAGCCGGAGTGGGAGGGCCACGTGACGCTCGAATTCTCAAACACCACGCCGCTGCCCGCCAAGATCTACGCCAACGAGGGCGCCGCGCAGTTCCTGTTCCTGCAGGGCAACGAGCCGTGCGAAGTCTCGTACCGCGACAAGGCTGGCAAGTACCAGGGCCAGCGCGGCGTCACCTTGCCCAAGATCTGAGGGCGGAGAAACATCATGGACCGCATCCGCATTAGAGGTGGCCGCCAGCTCAACGGCGAGATCCGCATTTCCGGTGCCAAGAATGCCTCGCTGCCGCTGATGGTGGCCTCGATGCTGAGCGACAAGCCGCTCACCCTGAAGAACGTGCCCCGGCTGGCCGACATCACGACCATGATCCAGCTCCTGCAGCAGCATGGCGTCGAAGTCTCAGCCGCGCCGGGCGAGAACGGCCACAGCCACGGCACCACGCTGGTGTTGAAAGCAGGCAAGATCACCTCGACCACGGCGCCCTACGACATCGTGCGCAAGATGCGCGCCTCAGTGCTGGTGCTGGGCGTGCTGCTGGCACGCGAAGGTCAGGCGCGGGTCTCACTACCCGGCGGCTGCGCCATCGGCGCACGGCCGGTCGACCTGCACGTTGCCGCCCTGAAGGCGATGGGAGCGGAGATCGACATCGACGGCGGCTACATGGTCGCCCGCGCACCCAAGGGCCTCCGGGGTGCACGCTATACTTTCCCCAAAGTGTCGGTCGGCGCCACCGAGGACCTGATGATTGCCGCGGCACGGGCCAAGGGCACCACCGTACTCGACAACGCCGCCCGCGAGCCGGAGATCACCAACCTTGCCGAGTGTCTGGTGGCGATGGGGGTGCCGGTGGCTGGCATCGGCACCGAGACGCTCACCATCGAAGGCGTCTCCTCGTTCAAGGAAGCGACGGTCGCCGTCATTCCCGACCGCATCGAAACCGGCACCTATGCCATGGCGGTCGCCATGATGGCGGGAGACGTGGAGCTGGTGGGCGGGAGGCTTGACCTGATCGATACGGTAGCCGCCACACTGCGCTCGGCCGGCGTCACGCTGGAGAAAACCGACAGGGGCGTGCGCGTTCAGCGAACCAATGGCGCACTGCACGGTGTCGATGTGATGACTGAGCCGTATCCAGGCTTCCCGACCGACTTGCAGGCCCAGATGATGGCGCTGATGACCCGCGCCGAGGGCGCCTCGATGATCACCGAGACGATCTTCGAGAGCCGCTTCATGCACGTGCCCGAGCTCACTCGCATGGGCGCCAACGTCACCATCCATCACGAGTCGGCCCTGGTGCGCGGCGTGCCGAAGCTCAGAGGTGCCGAGGTGATGGCGACGGACTTGCGTGCCTCGGTGTCGCTCGCCATCGCCGGACTCGCGGCCGAGGGCGAGACGACACTGCATCGCGTCTATCACCTCGACCGTGGCTTCGAGCGACTCGAGGAAAAGCTTGCCGCCTGCGGGGCCGACATCGAGCGGCTGAAGAGCTAGAAAGAGCAGGCAGCAATGAATTCTCAGGGGCTCAAGGCATGGCCTTTGGCGGCTATCGGAATTGATGGCAGTTGCTACAGCCAGCCCGACCCGGATCTCTCGGTCGATCTACAGGGCTGGCACTCCGACCACCCGATCTTCGAGAATGTCTTTAGGCAGCACCGGCCCAGGATGGTCTGCGAGATCGGCACGTGGAAGGGCGCCTCTGTATTGCACATGCACGCTTTGGCGAAGTCGCTGGGGTTCCAGACCCACTTTGTCTGCATCGATACCTGGCTCGGATCCAACGACACGCTGTGGCTGGACTCCGACTTGCGCAAGCATCTGAAATTGTCGCTTGGATATCCCAACTTGTTCCGTCAGTTCGTCCACAACGTGATCGCGCACGGGGCACAGGACGACATTTCGCCGTTCCCGATCACCTCGACGGCGGCTGCCCGCGTGCTGGGGAAACTGAACATCAAGTTCGACGCACTCTACATCGATGCCGGACACGAGGAGGAAGAGGTCTATCACGACCTGGCGCTGTTCTATGATCTGGTCGTCGATGGCGGCGCGATCTTCGGCGACGACTATTCGCGGGGTTGGCCCGGGGTCGTGAGGGCCGTCGACAAATTCAGCCGGCAAAAGGGCGTGAAGGTGCGGGTTGGCGACGGAAAATTCTACTTCGTGAAGCGTCCTAAGCCTTCGACCGTGCGTTCGGTCCTGCGCTCCGTCAGGCCTCTTCGGTCGCTCGTTCGCGCCGCCCGCGCCATGGCTTGAGAGGCAGCGGTGTCGGACAAGCTCAAGCTCTCAGCGCTCGATGCGGACGATCTCGGCGTGATTTCGGCGGCGATCCAGGACTCCCTGGTGGCGGTGCGCGACTGCGCCTGGTTCGCCGACGAGAAGCGCTTCGTTCTCTTGCTCAACCGCTATCGCTGGGAGGCCGATCCAGGTGTCGAGACCGCCCACTGGCGGACCCATTCCGCACTTGTTTTCAACGAGGTGACGGCCGTCCATCATCGCAAGATCCCGCTCGAAAAGCCCGATCGGGTGCTGGAATTGCTGGCCGTGGCCATGGCAGGCGACAATTCCGTAACCCTGAGCTTCGCCGCCGGCCGCTCCATATGGCTGGAAATCAGCCGCCTCGCATGCCATTTGGGGGATGTCGGGGAGCCTTGGCCCACCCCGTGGAAGCCCGCCCATCCGGTCGAATAGCCCGGTAGCGGGCATTTGTTACTGGAGCATGTGTCGTCGTGTCGAGCGAAGCCAACGAGAAGCTTATTCTGGCAATCCCCAAGGGCCGCATCCTCGATGAGGCGCAGCCCCTGCTGGGGCGTGCCGGCATCGAGCCGGAAGCAGCCTTCGCTGACCCCGACGCCCGCCAGCTGCGCTTTTCGACCAACCATGCCGATCTCGACATCATCCGCGTGCGCTCCTTCGACGTGGCGACCTTCGTGGCCTTCGGTGCCGCACACTTGGGCATCGCCGGCGCCGACGTGCTGATGGAGTTCGACTATCCCGAGATCTATGCCCCGATCGACCTCGGCATCGGCAAGTGCCGCCTCGCCGTCGCCGAGCCGGCCGAGATGGCGGGTAGCGACGATCCGCGGCGCTGGAGCCATGTTCGCATCGCCACCAAATATCCCGAGGTGACGCGCAAGCACTTTGCGGCGCGCGGCGTGCAGGCCGAATGCGTCAAGCTCTCGGGCGCCATGGAGCTGGCGCCGTCGCTGGGCTTGAGCCACCGCATCGTCGACCTCGTAGACTCCGGCCGCACGCTCAAGGAAAACGGTCTGGTCGAGATCGAGCACATCGCCGACATCACCTCGCGCTTCATCGTCAATCGCGCGACGCTCAAGACGCGGCCGGAGCAGATCGGCCAGTGGGTCGACCGCTTCCGCGAGCTTTCCCGTGTCGCCGCTTAGGCTCGACCAAGCGGCGCCGGGCTTCGAAAAGGAATTCTCGGCCTTCCTCGGGCGCAACCGCGACAGCGACGAGAATGTCGACAGGATCGCGGCCGAGATCGTGGCCGACGTGCGTGCGCGAGGCGACCTGGCGCTGGCCGAATACACCAGGAAGTTCGACAAGGTCGAGGGCGCGCTGCGCATCACCGATGCCGAGCGCGACTCCGCCGCGGCCAAGGTGCCGCCGGCGCAGCGCGAGGCGCTGGAATTCGCAGCCTCGCGCATCGAGGCCTTCCATCGTGCGCTGTTGCCCAAGGATGTCGATTTCACCGACTCGACCGGCACGCGGCTCGGCGCGCGCTATCGGCCCGTCGATTCAGCCGGCGTCTATGTACCGGGCGGGACGGCGGCCTATCCCTCGTCGGTGCTGATGAATATCGTGCCGGCCAAGGTAGCGGGCGTGAAGCGTATCGTCATGGTCGTGCCGACGCCGGGCGGCGTGCTCAACCCGCTGGTCATGCTGGCGGCCAAGATCGCCGGGGCCGATGAGATCTGGCGCATAGGCGGCGCCCAGGCCGTCGCTGCACTGGCCTACGGCACGCAGTCGATCAAGCCGGTCGACAAGATCACCGGGCCCGGCAATGGCTATGTCGCCGCCGCCAAGCGCCGCGTCTTCGGCCAGGTCGGCATCGACCTGATCGCGGGCCCGTCGGAAATCCTCGTCGTCGCCGACAAACAGAACGATCCCGCCTGGATCGCCGCCGACCTTCTGTCCCAGGCCGAGCACGATCCTTCCTCCCAGTCCATACTGATCGCCGACGATGCAGCCTTTGCCGACGCCGTTGCGAGCGCAGTCGAGGGCCAGCTCAAGACGCTGCCGCGGGCGGCGATCGCGCGCTCGAGCTGGCACTACAATGGTGCGGTCATTCTGGTCCGCGACCTGGCGGCGTGCGCGCCGATCGTCGATCGCATCGCCGCCGAACATGTCGAGCTGGCGATGGAAATGGCGCCGGCCGAGGCGCTGTCGCAAAAGATTTCCCATGCCGGCGCGATCTTCCTCGGTCGTCACACACCGGAAGCCATTGGCGACTACGTTGCCGGCACCAACCACGTGCTGCCGACCTCGCGTGCCGCGCGCTTCTCGGGAGGGCTCGGCGTCGCCGATTTCCTCAAGCGCACTTCGATCGTGGCTTGTACGCCGCAATCGCTGGCGGCCCTCGGCCCGGCGGCGCTGGCGCTCGCCGAAGCCGAGGGACTGGACGCGCACGGCCGCTCGGTGTCCATCCGGCTCAACCGCCGGAGCTAGCGCTGGTCATGCCCGAGCGACGTCGCATCCTCGACATCGTGCTCGATGAGAGCTCGGTGGCGCGTCGCTCACCCGAGGTTGAGCATGAACGAGCCGTCGCGCTGTTCGATCTCCTGGAGGAAAACGACTTCCATCTCGTGGGCGGCCAGCCCGGCCCCTACAAACTCAATCTCGGTGTGTTCGAGCAGCGTCTGGTGTTCGGCGTGCTCGACGCCAACGACGCCAAGCTGCGCGACATCGTGCTGTCGCTGACGCCGTTCCGCAAAGTCGTGAAGGACTATTTCCTGGTGTGCGAGAGCTACTATGCCGCCATCAAGAAGCTCGGGCCCTCGCAGATCGAGGCGCTCGACATGGGCCGGCGCGGTTTGCATAACGAGGGCTCCGAGCTGCTGCGCGAGCGGCTGGCCGGCAAGATCGAGGTCGACCACGACACGGCGCGGCGGCTGTTCACTCTGATCTGCGCGTTGCACATCAAGGCATGAGTGCCCTGCCTCCCGGCGTGCTGCCGCCAAGCGTGCTATTCGCCTGCAGCCAGAATTCCGTGCGTTCGCCGATCGCCGAGGCGCTGGCCAAGCGCCTCTATGGCCATGCGACCTTCATCGATTCGGTCGGCGTGCGGACAAGCGATGTCGATACCTTTGCGGTCGCGGCGCTGGAAGAGCTCGGCGTCGACGTCCACCGCCATCACGCCAAGACCTTCGAGGATGTCGATCCGCGTTCCTTCGACCTGATCGTCACCCTGTCGCCCGAAGCCCATCATCGCGCGCTGGAATTCACCCGCGGCACGGCCGCCGAGGTCGAATACTGGCCGATCCCCGAGCCCAGCGCCGTCGAAGGCTCGCGCGAGACCCGCCTCGACGCCTACCGCCGCACCCGCGATCAGATTTTGGCCAAACTCAAGGCGCGCTTCGGGACGCCTTCGGGGCCGACGCTTTAGCTGCCGGCAGCACGCCGCAATCGACCAGCAGCCAGATCTCGCCGGCCAGCGGCACGAGCAGAAGCAGCGACCAGAAGCCGGATTTTCCGCGGTCGTGGCAGCGCTTGATGGTGATGGCGTATTGCACCCAGACGAGCGGCGCGATGATGATCAGGGCGCAGGCCGAGCCCACGAACACGCTGTAGGGAAACCACTGCGCCAGCAGGCGGTCGATATGCTCTTGATAGACCCAGCCCAGCAACAGGAGCGGGATCTGCACCGCCCAGAAGGCGGTGCGATCGATGCGGCCCTCGAAGCCGAACAGCAGGTTCCTCATAGAAACCCCCTCCCCATCGTTCCCATCTTACCGCAGGGCTGTCAGGGAGATCGACAGGGAGGGGGAGGGGGCGAAGGCTCGCTTACTGAGTGTTGACGCGGCCGCTGCGGTCGACAACGACGGCGACATCGACGTTGTTCTTCTGGGCGCGGGCGTGCCACGAGCCGTCCGACTGGCGCCACAGGCTGTTGACGGCCGTGAAGCCGGAGTTGCGGATCTGGTCCTTCGCGATGGCCTGTTCGGCGGTGCCGTTGAACGGCGCCACTGTGCCCTTGGGGTCGGGCGAGATGGGTGGCATGTTTTTCGCCTGGACGGAAGCGGCGGCGGCCGTCGAGCCGAGCAGAGCGACGATGAGAAGCGTGCGATTCATTACTGTACTCCTGTAAGCAACAACAACGCCCGCATACCGCCTTCCGAATGTGAAGAGATGTGGGCCGTCTTCGTCGATATTGCGCATGGCAGAATCGCTTCGACGCTGCACGGCGCGCGCGATCTCGCATGGACCGCGCAGCCTCACACGAACGTGACGAATTTTTTTACGTCGAGGCCCTTGCGGCTACTGTGCGCCAGCGTACCACGCGCTGCGACGCGACGTGCGCCGCGCCAGTGGCAGGTTGACGATGTCGATGAACACCGTCGCCGGGCCGTCGGCATTGGCGAGATCGCCTTCCAGGAGCTGCACGTCGAACGTGAGCTTGTCGCCTTCGAGCTTGGGTGCTTTCAGCACGAGCACGACGTCTGCCACACTGGCGTTCGCCTTGTTCATNNTGAGCGGTCAGCGCGTGACCGGCGGCGCGGACCGGCCGGTCGGCGAAGACGATGGCGTTGGGCGACACGCCGTCGAGTGTGAGCTTCTGGCCGGCGAGCTTGGCGCCGCGCGCGTTGAGCACGATCATCGACGGCACGATCTGCGGCTGTTGCGGCGCGCCGATCGTCTTCGGTTGAGCCTGCGCCGCGGCAAATCCCGACGTGACGAGGACTGCCGCGAGCGCGAACGTCAGATGACGCAGGATGATGTTCATGATGCGCCTCAGAAGCACGGCAGGAGCGGCGGCAGGCCGCAGTTCGGCTTGTAGTTGTTGTTGTAGCGCTGGTTGGCGTCGGGCGGCGCGTTCGAGCCGTAGGAATAGGGCGAGCGTCGGGCGGGCGCCGGTCCGTCGGGCGCCGGGTTGGACCAGCCGGTCAGGGTGCTGGTGTCGGAGCGGCTGCCGATTGCCACCGATGACTGGCCTTCGGTGGTCTGGCTCTGGCCGAGATAGTTGAAGCCTCCCGAGCCCACGCCGAACCAGATGGTGTCGATGAACACCGAGGCCGGGCCGTCGGCGTTGGCCAGGCTGCCTTCCAGCACCTGGACGTCGAAAGTGATCTTGTCGCCATCGCGTTTGGGCGCCCTCAGCACCACCACAGCGTCGCTCACCTTCGAACCGTCCTTGGCGAACGCCGATACCGTGGCGTTGGGCGGATCCTTGGCGAAGCTGCCGGTCGTCCACAGGTCGAGTAGCTCGGGCGTCGCAATGTGACCCGCACCGCGCGTCGGGCGGCTGGTGAACAGGATGGCCGATGGCGATGCGCCGTCGAGGACGAGCGTCGGGCCGGCGAGCGTGGCGCCGCGGGCGTTGAGCACGATCAGCGACGACGCATACTTTCTCGCCGAAGGCGTGCCGATGGTCTTCTGCGCCGGCGCGTTGATGGCGTTAGGCTGAGGGGGAAGAGTAACGGCGGGGGCCTGCGCAAAGGCCAAGCTTGGCAGAAGCAGCAGGGCGGCGGCGAGGCCGCACGGTCGGGCTGTGGACATGCGGCGCAATATAGGCCGAGAAGGCGGTGTTGGGGAGGGGCTGGCAAGTTGACTAAGCCCCACTCACGGCCCATTTTCCCGCCGCTTTGCCCTGATTCTATTGCTCAACTGGGAGGTTGGATGGCCAAGGAAGATTTGATCGAGTTTAATGGCGTAGTCGACGAGTTGCTGCCGAACGCCATGTTCCGCGTCAAGCTCGACAACGACCATACGATCCTCGCCCACACTTCGGGCAAGATGCGCAAAAACCGCATCCGCGTGCTGGCAGGCGACCGCGTCACCGTCGAGATGACGCCCTACGACCTGACCAAGGGCCGCATCACTTTCCGCTTCAAGTAGGCTCCCCTGCCTCTGCCGCTGGTCCTGGCTTCCGCCTCGCCGCGCCGGCTCGATCTCTTGCGGCAGGTCGGCATCGAGCCGGCCACGATCGACCCCGCCCACCTCGACGAAAGCCCGCGACCGCACGAAGCACCGCGCGCCTATGCGCTGCGCATGGCGCAGGCCAAGCTCGCCGCCGTCATGGCGCGCCATCCGGCGGCGCTGGTGCTGGCGGCCGACAGCGTGGTCGCGGTCGGCCGGCGGATCTTGCCCAAGGCGGAGACCGAACAGGAGGCGCGGACTTGCCTTGGCCTGCTGTCGGGGCGGCGTCATCGCGTCCTGGGCGGGCTTGCGGTCGGCGCGCCGGGCAATAAGGTGCGCACGCGGCTGGTCGAGACCGCTGTGCGCTTCAAGCGTCTCGAGGCGGCCGAGATCGACGCCTACATCGCCAGCGATGAATGGCGCGGCAAGGCGGGCGGCTATGCCATCCAGGGCCGCGCCGCCGCGTTCGTCTCCTTCGTGTCCGGCTCCTACTCCAACGTGGTCGGCCTGCCGCTGTTCGAGACGGTCAGCCTGCTGAAGTCGATGGTTGCCCCATGAGCAGGATCGACCGCCTGATCTGCCACGTCCTGCCCAAGGCGTTCCTGCTGGCCCTGGTCGCCGACGGAAGGCTGGTCGAACTGCAGGTCGCGCGCCGCGACCGGCCTTCGCGAGTCGAAGGTATCTTCCTCGGCCGACTCGAGCGGGTGATGCCCGAGCTCGATGCCGCCTTTATCGATATAGGACTCGAGCGTTCGGGCTTCCTGCGCGCCGAGGACCGCATCGACGACTGGCCGCCGCCCGGCGCGCCGGTGCTGGTGCAGATGCGTTCCGAAGGCGATGGCGACAAGGGCCCGCGCCTCACGATGAACGTCGCGGTGTCCGGTCGTTACCTCGTCTACCACCCGCTGGGAGAGGGTGTGAGCTTCTCGCGCCGCATCGAGGGCGAGTCCGAACGCGAACGACTGGCGGGCCACGTCGCCAGCCTGCTCGAGGGCGGCATCGTGCTGCGCACCGCGGCGGCCGGCGTCGGGCCCGACGTGCTGCAGGCCGATGCCGCGCAGATCATGGAACGCTGGGAGAAGATCCGCCGCCATGCGCTGGGCGTGCAGCCGCCGGCCGACCTGACGGCGCTGACGCCGGAAGAGCGCGACCCGATCGCGCGTGCACTGCGCGACCATGGCGCGGCGCTGGAAGAGGTGATCCTCGACGATCGCGCCATGGCGCGCGCCCTGCAGGACGAGATGGACCG
The DNA here is from genome assembly GCA_003153415.1 of Rhodospirillales bacterium. GTDB lineage: Bacteria > Pseudomonadota > Alphaproteobacteria > Reyranellales > Reyranellaceae > Reyranella. The sequence continues at coordinate 22,670 of PLYQ01000085.1, forward strand.
GCAACGCGAGAAGATCCGCGTGCGCTGGCATTCCGGTCCGATTCCCGCCTTCGACATCGACGATGTGGCTGGCCAGATCGACACCGCGCTCGCCCAGCGCATCGTGCTCGAGAGCGGCGTCGAGGTGCTGTTCGAGCCCGGCGAGACGTTGACCGCCGTCGACGTCGACAGCGGCTCGGCCGGCGGCCGCCAGGGCCGCGCGCCGCGCCGGCCGGTCGAGGTCAATCTCGAGGCCGCCCCCGCCATCGCCCAGCAGCTTCGCCTGCGCAACATCGCGGGCGCCGTGGTGATCGATTTCGTCACCATGCGGAGTGCCTACGATCGCGACAAGGTCCAGGCAGCGCTGGCCGAAGAAATGAAGGGCGACCCCGTGCCGACCCAGCTCTACGGCTTCACGCGGCTCGGGCTGTTCGAGTTGACGCGCGCGCGGCGCGGCGCGACTCTCGCGTCCCAGCTCGAGGCGCTGGAGAAGAGCGATGACGACGCCTGACCGACCCAACCCGCCGCCGCTGCGCGCCGTGCGCATCGAGGCCAAGTGCCCGACGTGCGGCAAGCGCTGTGCCGACACGAAATACCGGCCGTTCTGCACCAAGCGTTGCGCCGACATCGATCTCGGCCGCTGGCTGAAGGAAGGCTATCGCGTGCCGACCCAGGAGGCGCCGACCGACGAGGAAGAAGACGCGCCGCCGGGGACAACTGGACAGCCGCGCTGACGCGTTTTATACAGCCGCCCGCCAGCCGAACGGTGTGCCCAGGTAGCTCAGTTGGTAGAGCATGCGACTGAAAATCGCAGTGTCGGTGGTTCGACTCCGCCCCTGGGCACCAATCTTTTCAATGACTTAGCGGCCACCAAGATTAGAACGAGACTAAGTTTTGCAGAATTCGGCGCAGAGTTTTGCAAAATCTTGTTCTGTTCACGTTCGCCTCACGTTCGCTTCGCGCGGTCGAGCGCCTTGATCACGCGGCGTGCGCCACTCTTGCGTGCTGCCTCGACGGTGTAGGGGCGCGAGCTTGCGGGACTCGAATGGCCGAGCGCAGCGGCGATGTCGAGTTCACTGAAGCCAGCATCGGCGGCGCGCTTGCCCAGGCTCTTGCGCAAGCCGTGGAACGTGAGGCCAGGGCGGATCGCCTTCGCCTTGACCAGGTCGCGCTTCAACTTGTCGAACACGCTGTCGAGGCCGTCGCGGGTGTATGGCTTGCCGAGGCTGTTCACCACGACCGTCTCGCCGGGCTTCGGGTCCTTGGTGTCGAGAATTGTTTTCAGCTTGCGGGCCTCGAACACTGACAACTCGTGGCCGGTCTTGCTCTGCGTCGTGGCGATGAAGCCCTGGGCGCGCGAGGTGAGCCGCAGCTCGACGACGTCCTTCTTGCGCAGGCCCGCGTAGTAGGCGAGTGCGATGGACTTCCGGAGACCGCCGGTGGCGGTCTTAAGCGCGGCGTCGATCTCACTCGCCGTCCAGGCACGGTTGGCGACCGGCGTGCTGCGGGGCCGCCGGATCTTCGGGACGCCGGTCGCGGCGTTGCTCACTGTGATCCCGCGCGGCACACCCCATCCCAGGACAACCGACAGGACCGACACCACCATGTTGGCGAGCCAGCGGCCGCGTCGTTTGTAAATGCGTTCCTGCAGGCCCAGGATGAACTTCTGGTCGATGGTCGGCAGCGGCATCGCGTCGATCGCCTTGCAAGCATCAAACGCGCGCTGATAGCCCTTGCGGGTGTCCTGTGCCAAGTCGAGGAAGGCCGAAGCGCCGCGGTAGGCCCCGATTAGACCGCCGAGCGTGCCCGGTAGCGCCATGGGGCTGTCGCTGAGCTTGTTGGTATTGAGGGCGGCAACCTCGGCAGCGAACGCGGCGGCGTCGCTCGGATCAGCCTGGATACGCTGGCCGGTGGCACGGTGATAGTAGTAGAGGCGACCTTTGGCGCGGACGCGGTTAACGCCGCGCACCTTGATCGAGGTCATGGTCTACCCGGTCTAGCCAGTCGGTTGGCTCCCGCTGCACGGCAGCGCCCAACCTGTCGGCCCAGGCGTCTAGTTCGAGCCGGTCGTAGAACCGCTCAAGGCCGATCAACCTGGCCACGCAATGCGGTACTACTTCACGGTCAAAGCGTTCGTCGCCCAGTCCTCCGCAATAGCGCCGCGCATCACTGTGCCGCCGTTGATCCTCGCCCGCGCCGACGAGGTGATCGAGTAAGCCGTTCCGCCACGTCCGCCTCGGGTCCTTCGCGATGATTTCGAATTGGCCGCCGATGTCCGTTTAGTGGGTGACTCCGGAAATGCCGGGCCGTTGTTGAAGGTGCTAACGCGAAAGTATTTTGGGGGCGACTAGGGCGGCTTGGTTCGCGGGGGCCTGAAAACGCCGCCTCATGTCGAATCGCCACTAATCACATGAGTTGGCCACTCTGGAGCTCTTGTCTCCAATCAAATGAGTTGGCTCTAGCAGCGTTTGTCATAATGATGGCGATGCGACTAGCTCTGTCTTAGTCGAGAACCTCCGACCTGCGGCTTAGGAAACCGATGCGCTAATCGGCGTTAACCTCGGTCGACTTGGACTTCCGACTCAACGGCACGCCGAGCGGTGCGTTCGCGCAGCCACCGTCGGAAAGCACCGTCCATAGGTCGGTCGCGGCCCGCTCAAGGCCCGGAGAAAAGTTGCTGGGTGAGCGGCCCGCAGGCCAAGTCCTTAGCGTTGCCGAAGACCGGAGTCGGGATCGGGATGGATCGGCCTATACGCGTCACGGGCGAGCGGAGCTTGCCTTCGACGAGAACCGGCCCGTGCAGATCCAGCAGGTCAAAGCTTTTCGGCTCGGCCTTGACTGCGACCTTGACGACCTGGTTTTGCAATCCGACCTGGCCGTCGACGTGCAGGATCGACTTCTGGGTGTCGAGCAGTGTCCTGTCGAAGCTCACCGTGCCCTTCTCGAAATTCATGCGGCCCAGCGCGCACAGGATTGGGATGCGGTTATCGCCCGTGACGTAGAGGATCAGCGCGTCGAAGAGCTGCAGGCCGGCCAGGCTCACCATCAGGCTGCTGACCGAGCCGCCCGTCATTGCCGCCTCGACATGGCCGTCGGCGTCGCTCATCACCCGGGCCAGCGATCGTCCATGGCCGGCCAGGTTGACCCGGCCCTGGATCTTGCCATGCGTCGTGTCGAAGTACTTCGAGTTGCGAAAGAAGGCGCCGAGCTCGACGTCCGTCACCTTTAGGTTGGAGCGCACCTTCGGGTCATCCGTCTGGGCATCGATCGCGAGTTCGCCCGCGATGGTACCGCCGCCGACGAGATTGAGGGCGATCGGCCGCGCCGTCGCGACGCCATTGTTAATCAGCACGCGAAACGCCAGCGCTTGCACCGGCAGATAATCGGGCGCGATGACCTTTTTGGCGTCGAGCGTCACATCCATGTTCATGGCGCGGAGCTTCTCGACGTGCAGCGGCACGTTGGGGAAGAGATCGCCCGTTGCCTCGAGCTGCTGCTGGGTCTGCCGCTGCTGCGGGTTGACGTTGCCGCTCTTGCCCGGCGGCGCACCGACCAGCGGCGCGAGATCGGCGAAGGTAAGGTGCTGCGACACCAGCTTCGCCGTCAGGAACTCGGGGGTCTTGCTGTCGTCGATTGTGACGTCGCCGGTGAGGTCGCTATCGCCGACATGCCACTTGGTGTTGACGAATTTCCACAGACCGGGCGAGCGCTCGAGCTGGCCGACGATCTGGTACGGCGGCGTCGGCGGCCCGGGAATGCCCAGCAACGGATAGATGTCCGACAGGTTTGGTCCTGACAGCGAAAGCTGCACGTTGGCGCCCTTCCACGCGAAGGGGTCGAGCAGCGTGCCCTTGGCCTTCAGCTTGGTGGTGCCGAAGGTGACGTCTATATCGATCGGATAGGGCTGGTCGGTGTCGCGCAGCATGATCGCCGAGCCGCCGACGAAATGGACCACCAGCGGCTGGTTCTCCAGCACGCCTTTCATGGTGAGTTCGGCGTGCGGCTGGAAACCGGCCTTGCCGGTTGCCGTCGAAATCGTGCCGTCGAGCTTCAGCTTGCGCTTGGCGTCGCGGTAGGCGAGGCGCCCGTCGGTAATCTCGAGCCGGCCGATCAACGGCGTCTGATAGCGGTCGTTGGGTGCCACCGCTTTGGCGGCGCCGGTAGTTAAGGGGCTCTCGCCCCAGCTCCAGTTCAACTGGTCCTTGTCGCCGCTCTCGATCGTGACCTCGGGCTTGCGCAGAACAAGGCTCGGCAGAACTATATTGCCGCCGAGCAGAGGCCACAGGCGGATGTCGAGGTCGACCTCATCGGCCTTCAGCATGTGGTCGACCTGAGCCCATTCGGCGTTGGCGACCTCGACGCCGGACAAATGAACGTGGGTGACCGCCCCCCAGTCGATCGAAACCTTGGCGATCTTGGTCTTGCGGCCGGAAAGGGCGCTAGCCTGGCTCTCGACATGGCTGCGGAACGAGTCGGATGTCAGGAAAAGATATCCGCCGGCGATGCCGCCGACGACGAGCAAACCGAGAATGCCGGCAGACCAGGAAAGGGCCTTGGCGATGCGGGATATCGGGGCGAAACGTCCCGTCACATGTTTGGTTGCCAATCGGCAATCTTCTGGAACGGGCGCTAGTTAGCGCGAAGGCGTGTAGACGGTCGTCGTCGAGCCCGGGGCCGGAGCATCGCTATAGACGACGGTCTGCGAGGGCGCCGGCTTCTGAAAGACGGACTCGTTCTTGATGCTCCAACCGGCGGCAAAAGTGCAAACGACAATGGCGATCAGGGGAACAAACTTCATGGCTGGGTCCTCCTTGGGCGGAGAGTGAACGGCAAAAGCCATGGATGGTTCCGAGGAGCGTTGCATATGGGCAACCGATTAGCTCGCGTGACTGCCATAGCGTTTGGCGAAGGCACGGGTGAATTCAGCGCCCAGCAAAAAAATCTGGGCAGCGTAGTAGATCCATAGAAGCAGCACGA
>PLYQ01000265.1 GCA_003153415.1 Rhodospirillales bacterium
GCCTCTCGAACCTGCGTCTCCGACAGGCCGTCGATTTCAAGGCGGGCGGAGCGCCAGGTGCCGACGATGACCTCGGGCGACCGCAGCATGCTGCGCAACTGGTCGACGACTGCGGTTTCGATTTCTGCCGCCGGTACCCGGCGAACGGGGCAGGCGTCGGAACCACCTTTTAGGACCGACTGGTCGATGTAGTAGCGATACAGCCGACTACCCTTGCGCGTGTGAGACGGCGACATGGCGCGGCCGCCGGGCCCGAAGATCAGCCCTTTCAGCAGTGCCGGCGTCTGCGCCCTTGTATTGGCCGCTCGGGTGCGAGGCTTCGCCGCCAGGATGCTGTGGACCTTGTCCCAAATCGGCTGGTTGATAATTGGCTGATGCTCGCCCGGGTACGCGGTGCCCTTGTGGACCGCGTCGCCGATGTAGATCCGATTATTCAGCAGCTTATAGAGGAACCCCTTGTCGATAGGATTGCCGCGCCGGCTGCGGACACCTTCGGCGGCGAGGGCGCGGGCGAGGGCGGTGGCCGATCCGACTTTCAGAAACCGCTCAAAGATCAATCGGACGGTGGCCGCTTCCGGCACATTGATGATGAGCTTTCGTTCCCGCACCTCGTAGCCGAGCGGCACCACGCCGCCCATCCACATGCCGCGTTTGCGCGAGGCCGCGAACTTGTCACGAATGCGCTCGCCGATTAATTCACGCTCAAACTGAGCAAAAGACAGCAGAATGTTAAGCGTCAAACGCCCCATCGACGTCGTCGTGCTGAATGACTGCGTGACGCTGACGAAAGTCACATTGTGCCGGTCGAAGACCTCGACCAGCTTGGCAAAATCCGTCAGCGCGCGGCTGAGACGGTCGATCTTATAGACGACCACAACATCGACGTGGCCGTCCTCGATGTCCGCCAGCAGGCGCTTTAGGGCAGGGCGGTCGAGGGTGCCGCCCGATACCCCGCCATCGTCGTATCGGTCGGACAGCAATAGCCAGCCCTCTGGCTTCTGGCTGGCTACGTACGCCTCACAGGCCTCGCGCTGAGCATCGAGAGAATTGAACTCCTGTTCGAGTCCTTCCTCGGACGATTTGCGCGTGTAGACAGCGCAGCGAAGCTTGCGGATTGGAGGCTTCATCACGCCCGGCCCCGGCGATTTTTGAGACCGAAGAAGGTGAGGCCATTCCAGCGGGTGCCAGTGATGGCGCGCGCGATCGCAGACAAGGATTGGTAGGGGCGGCCCTGGTATTCGAAATCTTGATCGCGCACCGTCACGCAGTGCTCGACGCCCTGATATTCCCGGATCAGCCGGGTCCCCGAGATGGGCCGGTCGTCGGCGCGCTTGCTGCGGATATTGGCCTTGCCACCGTCGAGCTGCTCACCGAGCGCCTCGAGGCGGGCCACCGTCGCGGGCTTCAGGCCGCCACAGGCCAGCTCCTGGATACGGTAGGCGAGACGGCTTTCGAGGAAGCGTCGATTGAAGCGAGGAGAGGGCGTCTCAAATAATTTCTGCCACAGCAGCCTCAGTTCCGGAGCTGCCATCTGCTTCAGGCCGGCGACGCGGGCCAGCACGCTGTCGCTCATGTTCATACCTTTCCCCCGGTTTGAGTGACGGCATGACTGCTCGGTGAGGTCCGGAAGTCGACGCAACTGTCTCCGTGGTCGGCAGATAAACGGCTCGACTTCCGGGCGTGAAGCCGGATCAGTCCGCGGGCAAGGATCTGGCCGAGCTCCGCGAGGCGCTCGTCGGAGGTCATGAAATCGGGAGATAGGGCGCTGGGTTCGGTCATGCGAACTCGCAGTTACGATAGGAATTCGTTAAGTGGATTGCTTGTTGAGAGGATTCGATCGGCTCCACGTCGCGCGATGTCGATGAAGGCGACCATCTGGCTCCCAATGTGAGGAACGCCAAGCCCTCTGGGGCCTTGTCGGACTCACATCGTCCCCTGCGCAATTGGGATACGCGGTCGATCATTAGAGGAGTATCGTCTAAAAAGACGATATATCAAGGCTTGTCGTCGAAAAAGACGGTATTGTTGACCCCCAGCAGCTCAGGCCAATCGATCACGCGATAGATTTGCTTGATGGTTCTTGCATCGATCTCAAAGTTTTCCCGGGGCTTGTACTGACGTAATGTCCATTTCGATTTGGTGCGTTTGATAAGACGACCAATAACAACTGGTCGAAACTTATCTGATCCAAAATTATCGTCCTTAAACGGTTTGCCTTCGAGGACGACGTAGCTCCCATCGTGGGGAGATTGATGTCTCTCCATGTAGACTAGGTCGCCAGTTTCCCGCCACGGGGCCATCGTCTCGGTTGGCATTTGAAAGCACGTGACATTCTCCTTTCTCGCCAGGGAAGGAGGACGCGGCGCCCAAGCGCCGGCCGTGTTGGTGATCGCAAAGTCGGCGAAGTCGTCGAGGGCCGGCGATGGTGCTCGCAGCCGGCCATACCGGGCCATGCCAGTTATATCGACAATAGGGATCTTGTTGACCTGCTCACCTCGTAGCTCGTTCGCCGATACGGGGCGATTTAGATGGCGGCTCGCGGCATAGGCGAGACTTTCATAGGTCTTGTCATTTAGGGAATCGGAGCGGCCTGCCAGGAAATGTCTTACCGACGACTCGGTCAGTCCGGCTTTCTTGGTCCAGCCGAGCACCGATAGTTTCTCACGTTCGATAAATGTGCGCAGCGCCTCTCGGCGCTTGGCGGGATCGTACTCAGGGGGGGCCATAGGACATTCTGTGGGTAAATCGTGGAAAAAGACGAGCGAATAAACAGACGTATAGATCTTGACATATCGTCTAAAAAGACGACCATCCATTCTAGTCATGTCAGAGGATTTTTCGCGTCCTCCCTCTCTCAATGCCTGTCTCGACCGGCTTCGCGCTTGGGCGCGAGCGAAGCAGTTGAAGCCGGCACGTCTTGCTCGCGAAGCCGGTATCGCCGAAAGCGTGACGCGCGACCTGGCGCTGCCTAACTGGAGTCCTACAGCCAGCTCGATTCGCAAACTCGAGGCTATCGTTCCCGCACACTGGAAGGCGGGAGACGCCCTGCCGGACGCAGAACCTGGGCCAAGCTCATGAACCTCAGTGGTGAGGCGGGGCTCGCCCTTGGAAAAGAGCCATGAAAGCTACCGCGCCGCCTCGAACCCGTGATCGTGGCCATGAGCAACGCTGAAATTATCGTGCGAGTGCTTGGCGGCCGGAAGGTGGGCCGGCAGTGGTTCGTTCAATGTGTAACGCATGAGGATCGATCGCCGAGCTTGGCGTTGCGTGACGGCGATGACGGGCGGCTGCTGGTCCACTGTTTTGCAGGATGCAAACCGCTCGACATTTTGGTAGAACTGCGGCGTCGTGGGCTGCTCGAGAGTGAGCCGACGCGCTGCGACAGGCCGCCGCCGATTTCGCAACCGTCGCCGCCGAGCGACTCACCGACACTCAACGTGATCCTCCGTCGCTGTCGCCCGATCGCACGGTCGCCGGTCGCGACGTCCTATCTGCCGGCGCGCGGCGTGGCCTTGCCGAACGGTGGGGATCTGCGGTACCTGCCGCCAACCAAGCAGCATCCTTGGCCGACGATGGTCGGGATCATCACGGATTTTGCGACCGCCGATCGGTTATCGCTGCATTTCACTTCCTTGAGCATGGATGGCCGGACGAAGGCGCCAATCGACACGCCGAAACGCTTCCTCGGAGGGTACCGCAAGGCCGGAGGCTGCATTCGTTTGACCGACGACGCCGATGTGATTAGTCATCTGGGCCTCGCCGAGGGTATCGAAACAGCGCTCGCCGTAACGGCCGCGCTAGGAACCTCGGCGCAGTGGCTTCCGGTGTGGTCGGCAATCGACGCTGGTAACCTCGCCGGGCTGCCTGTGGTCGACGGTATCGAGCGCCTAACGATCTTTGCCGACGCTGATTCCAACGGCGTCGGCCAAGCCGCGGCACGTACGCTCGCCGCGCGCTGGCACGCTGCTGGTCGGGAGGTCTACATCGCGCTGCCGCCGACGCCGCCGGGCGGCAAGCGGGATTGGAACGACGGGGTCGTCGTGTGACTGGCCCCCCTGATCGAACCGAGATTGAGGCTGCCACTGNNCTGCCACTGCAAAATTCGAGCCTGCGGGCGTCGGAACCGTGGGCGCGCCGCAGGTGAGTGGCGGGAACTACCCGGGCGCGTCGGATCGCGAAATCACTTTTGCCTATACGCTAGCTGACAAGGTCGTCCCCGAGCGGCGCTGGATCGTTCGGGATTGGATTCCGCGCCAGCAAGTCACCCTCTTGGGCGGTGATGGTGGCACTGGCAAATCCCTGATTGCGATGCAGCTGATGTTGGCGGTAGCGACGGGCACTCCTTGGCTTGGGCTTGATGTTGAGACAGTTCCTTGTTTTGGCATCTTCGCCGAGGACGACGACACCGAGCTTCATATTCGGCTCGTCAACATCGCGAACGCCAGTCGTGTTCAAATTGCTGACCTTAAGGAGATGGTGTGGCGATCAGCCGTCGTCGACCCGTGTGAGTTGGTTGAAGTGGACGATCGAGGCACGATCAGACCCACGCCTTATTTCCATTGGCTGGAGAAGGAGGTACTCGAGCTCGGTAGTCGCCTGGTGATCCTGGACGCGACAACGAACCTCTTCGGTGGAGATGAGATCAAGCGTCGGCAGGTGAACGCCTTCCTGATGCTCTTGCGGCAAATGGCCATCAGGATCGACGGCGCCATACTCCTGCTTGCTCACCCAAGTGTTCAAGGCATACAGACAAAGACGGGCATGTCGGGTTCCACGCATTGGAGCAACGGGGTGCGTTCTCGGCTCTACCTTATGCCCGACGACAGCAAAAACGATCCCGATCCCGACGTCCGCGTCCTGACGAAGAAGAAAGCCAACTACTCGTCCATCGGCGACACTTTGAAACTACGCTGGTGCATGGGCGCATTCATCACGCTGGGCGCATCTGAAAACTTGGGTCTTCCTGAGCTTTCAGCGAAGGCAGATACGTTATTTCTCTCGCTCCTGGCAAAGACCCAGAGGGAGGGCACACTGGTATGCCCAAGTCTCACGGCCCGAAATTACGCCCCTACAGTCTTCGCCAGGCACCCTGCCTCCCAGGGCATTCAGAAGAAGCCGTTTGAAAACGCCATGCACCGCTTGCTCGACGTCGGCGCCATCAAGATCGAGGAATACGGAAAGCCGTCCGACCGGCGCAAGAAGCTGGTACAGACATGACCGTCGCACACCGGCGTACATGGGTTGCACATCACCGAAAAGGGGGATGCACATGCCGTTGCACACCCCGTTGCAGATACCTTGCCCCACGTTGCACATGGGGGCGCACACCGTTGCACATGCGCGGGGCTATTCCCCCATACCCCCTGCGCCCTCGCGCGCCCGCTAGGGAGGGCGAGCGGCGTCGCGCGCGCGGTCAAAAGACCGTCATGAGACGCACTGATACCGGGCCCCACGACTGCGAGGCTGTGACCGTGGCTGGCCCAGCGCGTGGGATGCCATGAAGCGTGCCGCCCGCCAGCGCATACGCCTTCAGACCGCCAAACGACAGCGGCGGCGCCGCCTCCGTGCCGGAAAGGGCATGCGGGCGTTTCGGCTGGTTCTAAACGAGCACGATGTTGTTGCGATGCTTCTTCGCGACGGCCGGCTCGGTGAAGGCGACGCCCTAGAGTTTCAAACATTGGAACGAGCAATGGAGCGGCTATTCACCGAACTCTTTCAGGTGAGCGTGACGCGTGACTGTTCTCTGCCTCGTGGATCGTCCATCTTGCGGGCCGATGAATCGACAGCGGCGTACGCCGTGGTGAAGCATCTGAAATGACCCTTCGCTGCCTTCGTCCTCGAATCGATTTGGCGACTCTGCAAACAGCGGCGACACCTCCAAAGGTCGCCGCGCCAATCTACCAGACGCCCGAATATCGCCAGTGGCGCTGCAACGTGATCGGACGAGCCGGCGGGCGATGTCAGGATCCGCGTTGCGCGCAGCCTGATCGCACCGGCATCCGACTCTTCGCTGATCACGTCATTGAGCTGAAAGACGGTGGCGCTCCGTTCGACCCTGACAACGGTCTCGCCCGTTGCGGCTCATGCCACACGCGCAAGACAATTGCTGAGCGGGTTCGTCGCACAGCCGAGCCGCCCCGGGGGTAGGGGTGGGTCGAAAGTGTAGGGCTTTGGGGCGCGGCTACCGCGCTAGGGCGCACGCGCATAATTTTTCCCGTCCGCCATAGCCCACAGTTGGGTACGGCGGCGGGCAACTGAAGGAGTAGTAGAATTGTGACCGCCCAGGAAGCCCACACCCGCCCGTCGGGCAAGAAACCGGGCTCTACAGCCGACGTGGGCCCGACGTGGCCTGCGGATGCCGTGGAACGTCGCTCCGTGGCTTCGCTGGTACCGCATGCCCGCAATGCCCGGACCCACAGCGATGCCCAGGTGGCGCAGATCTCGGCCAGCATGCTCGAATTTGGATGGACATCGGCGGTGCTGGTCGACGAGCNNCTGCTGGCAGCCCAGAATCTGGGGCTCGCCGAAATTCCCGTGATGGTCGCGACGGGCTGGTCGGACGAGCAGAAGCGGGCTTACGCGATCGCCGACAACAAGCTAGCCCTGAACGCCGGCTGGGACGAGGACCTCCTGCGGATCGAGCTGGCCGAGCTGAAGGGCCTTGGAGCCGATCTTGTACTGATCGGCTTCGGTGAACTGGAAATCGACGCGCTGTTCGCCCGTGGAAACCAGGGCCACGCGGACCCCGACGAAGTCCCTGAGGCACCCGCCGTGCCGGCGATCCGGCCCGGCGATGTCTGGCTGCTCGGCCGCCATCGCATCACCTGCGGCGATAGCACGAACACCTCCGACGTAAGGAGGGTGCTCAACGGCGCGACGCCGCACCTGATGGTCACCGACCCG
>PLYQ01000033.1 GCA_003153415.1 Rhodospirillales bacterium
CCATAAAGCGCTTCATTTTCCGGTAGTGTCCTAATTTGAAATGATGCCTCGGCCTTCCGCCTCAAGCTTGGCCTCACGGTCTGCCAGCTGGTCATAGATTCGGGAAATCTCTCGCAGTACCGCCTTGGCTTGTACGTTACGCGTTTCCTTGGCGCGCGCCCGAGCTCCGGCGGCGTGTTCTCTCCAGTACTTTGAAATTTGCGGCGATATGTTCATGTTGCCCGATGCTCCGCCACGATAGCCGCCCGCACGGCATCTAAAGGCGACCGTATGCCGCCCAGGTGCAGCACGGCATAGAACCGCCGCTTATCGCTACCCTCCACGGGAGACGGCCACGCATACCTGCCAGGGCGGCGCCGGCCTCGTCCGCAACATAATCCTAGCTGTACCGCCTAATGCCGAGAGCCTAGTTAGCGACGTCTTTGACCGCCGAGAGAAGGGTCACCTTCTTATGTTGTAGGCAATAGTCGCCGACGGCTTTAGCGACTTCCCCAAAACCCTTCAGATCAACCTTTGTATCGTTTGCCATTCCGCCGAAATATCCATGGACCCACACCATTATCGTGCCGGCATCATCGGCGCTCATGTCCAGCAATTCAGCGCACGTTATGGCTGCCATATCGATGACTTCGGCTCGAGCCGGAGCGGTAGAAAGCAGCACTGCAACAGCGAGCGCCGCACAAGCAATTCGATTTTTCACGATCTAGTCTCCCCCGATTGAGTGTCCGAAAGGCATTCCAAAGCGGATTAGCCTTGCTGCCCAACAGCGACTAACATTTTCATGGTATGATCCTACAGGCAACCCGTGCCTGCGGTCCGCTAGGCGCTCGGCGCCAAACATCCGCAAGGCGATTCCCGATCCCAGCGGCCTACCGATCGCCCCGATTTCTCGCCCGCCACTCCCAAGCCGGCTGACACTCGTGCGCGTGCACGCCAAGGAGATCAGCCTGTGCCTCGCCATCCTGCAGAACGTAGTCGTGGCTGTAGCGAAGGAACGCCCAGGCCATGCCGGCGCGGACCATGGTGGCGCCCAGGTCCTGACCGTCCGCTTTGCACAACCCGATCGTGCGGCCGTAGCGGTCCTTGCCCTTGGCTCAGCGGTTAGCCTGCGACGCCACCTGAAAAAAGGCGAGCGACGGCGTCACAGGATCGATACCGTCCAGAAACCCTAGCCGCGCCAGTTGGGATGTTATCAGGAAGCGCGGGCGTTGTTTCGCCGCTTCTCGCTCAGCTTGACCACTTTCGCCGGCTTCCCACCGTCAAGAGCGTGAGCGATGGCACCGGCTACACGGTCCGCTGCCGCCAGCAACGTGTCGTCAACGACATGCACGTACCGGCTGGTCATGGTGCCGCGCGAATGGCCCAGCATCGCCGCGATGGTCGGCTCCGAGCAGCCCAGCGTGTTGGCGGTCGTGGCAAACGAGTGCCGCAGGGTGTGCGGCGTCACACCCTTGAGTTTGGCGCGAGCGACGATCCGGCTCCACGCGTCCCGCAGGCCGACATAGGGCGATCCGGCGAGGCCCCTGGCGAAGACCAGGTCACTTTCGGCGTGGCGGGAAATGCCCGCCAGTAGATCGGCTGCCGGCTGGCCCAGCGGTCGGATGCTGTAGCCCTCTTTCGTGGCTGCAAGCCGAAGCTGCCGCGCGTCGAGGTCAACCTCCGACCAGGTCAGCGACACCACCTCGCCACGACGGCAGCCCGTCAGTGCCAGCAACCGCACGGCATTGACGGCGAGCGGGCTTTCGCCTTCGCGCTCGCCAGCGGTCAAGGCCGCACCCAGCTTCCGGTAGTCGTCCATCGACAGGAACGTGTTGCGCCGCAGGTCGGCGGGCCGCTCTACACCCTTCACGGGGTTGTCGGCGCGCAACCCCTGCCGCATGGCGTAGGTGAAGATGCCGCCCAGCAGGCCCACGGTCCGCGTTGCCGCGCCACTACCACCAAACACATGCACCGGCCTACCGGACTCCGTCATGACCACCCTGGCCGTCTTGCCGGTCTGCACGGCGTGCATAAACCGGCGCACGTCGGCCTGTTGAACACCGTCCACGGGCATCGTACCCAGCACGGGGATGATGTGGCGGGCAACGCGGCCCCGATCGGCAACAAGCGTCGATTCGGATTTCGGGCGTCTAACTTTGCCCAGCACAAGGCCCTCGTCGGCAGCGGCCAGGTAGTCACGGCAGAGGTCGGCCACCGTCATGGCGCCGCGCGCGGCGTTGCGAGTAGCGGATGGGTCTTCGCCGTCGGCCACGCGCCCAAGGGCTTTACGTGCCCGCTGGCGCGCTTCCTCGGGTGTCAGCACCCCGGCCCGCCCCAGGGCGAACTTTCGAGTCCTGCCGGCCGAATTTCGGTACTGGACGAGCCATGTGCACACGCCTGAGGGTTTGACCCTGAGAGCGAAGCCTGAGAGGTCATCATCACGATACAGCGTGTCGCTGGTGACGGGCTTCAGGGCATCAACGAACCGTTTCGTGAGCTTTGGCATCGGGCCTCCGCATGGCCTTCCCTGGGATCCCTTTGGCCGGGGACACACCGGGGACACAAATGGGGAAAAACGAGGGAAATTGCCCGTGTTTTCCAGAGTGTGCCGATAATGGCTAAAACATGGGGTTTTGCAAGGGTAATCAAATTCGGGAACGTTCGAGAAAGCTGGGGAAAACCCAAAACGTTGCCCTATTCGGGCAAGGGGCTGAACGAGTAGTCTCGTCGGCCATGGCGGGGGAGCGCGTGGTGATCGTTCGCGACTGGCGACAGACGGAGGCGGCGCTGCAGGCGGCGCGCGCCGAGGGCACGTCGCCGGTCCTGCTCACGCCCGAGGATGCGGCGGCTTTCTACGGCGCGGGCTATCTCGCCGCCCTGCAGGAACGTGCCCTTCAGGAGTTTTCCGACGTACGGTTCAAGCTGATCGTCGATTGCGGAGACGCGCCCGGTTATGCGCTCGCCTGCCTGCGCGCCGGCGTGAAATCGATCTCGATGAATCCGCCCAACGAAAAGATCGCCGATATCGCCCGCCAGATGGGCGCCGAACTGGTAAGGAGACCGACAGCATGAGCTGGCAACCGACACGCGACTTCGTGGGCTACGGCGCTAACCCGCCCGATCCCAAATGGCCCAACGGCGCGCGGATCGCGGTCAACTTCGTGATGAACTACGAGGAAGGCTCGGAGCCCTCGATCCAGGACGGCGAGGGCTACACCGAAACCGGACTCACCGAATCCACGACCTCGTCGGTCGGGCTGAAGGGCCGCGACCTCGCCGGCGAGGGCATGTTCGAGTTCGGCAGCCGCGTCGGCTTCTGGCGCCTGATGCGCGCCTTCCAGGAACGCGACCTGCCGATGACGGTGTTCGGCTGCGCGCTGGCACTGGAGCGGAACAAGGAAGCGGCAGAGGCCATCCGAAAGTCGGGCTTCGACATGTGCTGCCACGGCTGGCGCTGGGTGCGTCATTTCCAGCTCAGCGAGGCCGAGGAGCGCGACCACATCCAGAAAGCCGTGACGTCGCTGAAGCAGACAGTCGGCGAGGCGCCGGCCGGTTGGTATTGCCGCTATGGCCCCAGCGTCAATACACGGCGCCTGCTGCTGGAGCAAGGCGGCTTCACCTACGACTCCGATTATTACGGCGACGAGCTGCCGTTCTGGCAGACGGTGCAGGGCAAGCCACACCTGGTCGTGCCCTATTCACTCACCAACAACGACGGCAAGTACGCCGCCGGAATGAGCAATTCCGACCAGTGGTTCACCCTGGTGCGCGACGCTTTCGACGTTCTCTATCGCGAGGGCGCCACGCAGCCCAAGATGATGTCGGTCGGCCTGCACATGCGGATCACTGGCCATCCCGCCCGGACGGCCGGCCTGTGGCGTCTGCTGGATTACCTGCAGAAGCATCAGGGGGTGTGGATCACCCGCCGGATCGACATCGCCAACCACTGGAAAGCCACACACCCCTATTCCGCCAAGGGCTTGAACGAATAGGCCCTGCCCGCTATCACCGGCGCCAATTTCGCCTCGAATGAACATCCTGGGAGCCCGCCCGTGAAGATCACCCGCACCGTCAAGAAGATCCTCGACAACTACGAGAGCGATTGCCCCGGCACCAAGGCCAACCTGGCCCGCCTCCTGATGCACGGAAGGCTCGGCGGCTCCGGCAAGATGGTGATCCTGCCCGTCGACCAGGGCTTCGAGCACGGCCCGGCCCGCTCCTTCGCGCCCAACCCCGACGCCTACGATCCGCACTATCACTACCAGCTCGCCATCGACGCCGGCCTGAACGCCTACGCCGCGCCCCTCGGTCCGCTCGAAGCCGGCGCCGACACTTTCGCCGGCGCGATTCCCACCATCCTCAAGCTCAACTCGGCCAACAGCCTGTCGACCAACAAGGACCAGGCCGTCACCGCCTCGGTCAACGATGCGCTGCGGCTCGGCTGTTCGGCGATCGGCTTCACGATCTATCCCGGCTCGGAAGACCAGTACGAGATGATGGAGGAGATCCGCGAACTGTCGGAGGAAGCCAAGGCGGTCGGCCTCGCCGTCGTCATGTGGTCCTATCCGCGCGGCGGCAAGCTCGACAAGGCGGGCGAGACGGCGCTCGACGTCTGCGCCTACGCCGCCCACATGGCGGCCCTGCTCGGCGCCCACATCATCAAGGTGAAGCCGCCGACCAACGTGCTGTGGCAGCCCGAGGCCAAGGCCGCCTACGAGAAGGCCAAGGTCGACGTCTCGACGCTGGCGGCGCGCATCAAGCATGTCATGCAGGCGACCTTCAACGGCCGGCGCATCGTCGTCTTCTCCGGCGGAGAGGCCAAGGACCTCGAAGGCCTGTTCACCGAGATCCGCGGCCTGCGCGACGGCGGCGCCAACGGCTCGATCATCGGCCGCAACACCTTCCAGCGNNCGTCCCGTGGTGGCCGCGGACTTCCCGCAGTGGCTGCCGCTGTGGACGGGCTACAACACCTTCTACAAGCGCGTGCTGCCGGACGAAGTCACGCAGGCAACGTGGTCGCGCTTCTTCGATCCCGCCGAACCGGTCCATGCGCTTGTGGCGGAAGAGAACGGCCAGCTGCTTAGCCTGGTCCACTATCTTTTACATCGCGCCACCGCGATGATCGAATACAACTGCTATCTCGCCGACCTGTTCACCAACCGGGCCGCGCGTGGCAAGGGCGTCGGCAAGGCGCTGATTGAAGCGGTCTACGAAAAGGCACGCCTCACGGGTTGTTCGCGCGTCTATTGGCAGACGCATGAGACCAACGCCGTGGCGCAGGTCCTTTACAACAACGTGGCCGAGCGCTCGGGCTTCATCGTCTACCGCAAGCAGATCTAGGCAATGGCCGCGGACTGCCGGCTCTATCTCATCTCCCCCGAGCGCATCGAGCATCCGTCGATCTTCGCCAGCGAATTGCGGGCGGCGCTGGACGGCGGCGACGTCGCGGCCTTCCAGCTTCGCCTGAAGAATGTCGACGATGCCGCGATCACGCGCGCCGCCGACACGCTGCGGCCGGTCTGCCAGCAGCGCGACGTCGCCTTCATCATGAACGACCGGCCTGACCTTGCGCTCAAGCTCGACTGCGACGGTGTGCACATCGGCCAGGACGACATGCCCTACGCCGAGGCGCGGCGTATCGTCGGGCCGAATCGCCAGGTCGGCGTCACCTGCAAGGCCTCGCGCGATCTCGCCATGACGGCGGCCGAGTCAGGCGCCGATTATGTCGCCTTCGGTGCGTTCTTCCCGTCGAACACCAAGACCGTCACCACGCCCGCCTCGCTCGAAATAATCGAATGGTGGAGCGAGCTGTTCGAGATCCCCTGCGTGGCGATCGGCGGCATCACGGTCGAGAACTGCAAGCCGGTCATCGCCGCCGGCGCCGACTTCCTCGCCGTCGCGGGCGGCGTGTGGAACTACGAGGATGGACCCGAGGCAGCGGTGCGCGCTTTCAACGACCTTTTCTCGGTAATGCCCTCATAGGAGCGCGCCACTCCAGTGGCGCTCAAACTCATGATGCGCCACTGGAGTGGCGCACTCCCATGACTTCACCGAACCGGTAACCACAGTACATCCTCGATGTGCCTCGCGCCCGTCGCCAGCATCACCAGCCGGTCGAAACCGAGTGCCACGCCGGCGCAGTCCGGCAGGCCGTGGTCGAGCGCGGCGAGGAAATCCGGATCGACCGGCCAACGCACGCCATAGAGCCGTTCCTTTTCATCCATGTCGGCCTTGAGCCGCGCGCGCTGAATGGCGGGATCGGTGAGTTCGCCGAAGGCGTTGGCAAGCTCGACACCGCAGGCATAGAGCTCGAAACGTTCGGCGACACGCGGATCGCCGGGCTTGGCGCGCGCAAGGGCGGCCATCGAAATCGGGTACTCGCAGAGGATCGTTGGCCGGCCCATGCCGAGCCGCTTTTCGATCTTGTCGAACATGATGCGGAAAAAGACGTCGTCCCAGCTGTCGTCGGCATGCATGGCGACGCCTGACGCCTGCGACAGCTTCTCGGCA
Organism: Rhodospirillales bacterium; assembly: GCA_003153415.1. GTDB lineage: Bacteria > Pseudomonadota > Alphaproteobacteria > Reyranellales > Reyranellaceae > Reyranella. The sequence continues at coordinate 6,490 of PLYQ01000033.1, forward strand.
TTGCCCACCGTCGCCAGCAGGTCGACGCCGGCGTAGCGCTCGAAGGCTTCGGCCACAGTGAGCCGCTCGGGCGCGGTCCGGGGATCGCAGACCGCGCCCTCCCAGCGTAGCTCCGTCACGCCCAGCATGCCGAGCAGCGCCGCGCAGTCTTCCATGATCGTCTCGTAGCCCGCACCGGCGCGGTACCATTCCAGCATCGTGAATTCCGGATGATGCAGCGCCGAGCCTTCGGCATTGCGGAACACACGAGCGAACTGGAACAGCCTGGATACGCCGCCGGCCAGAAGCTTCTTCATGGCGAACTCGGGCGAGCTGTGCAGCCAGCGCGGCTGCTCCTCGCCGTCGGGCAGCTCCCAATCCGTGACGAAGCCCGCGAGATGCACTTCGGCGCCGGGCGCCACCTGCAGGATCGGCGTCTCGACCTCGACGAACCCACCAACCGCGAACCACGCGCGCATCGCGGCCTGCAGGCGGGCGCGCTCCTGCAGATACGGCAGGCGGCGGCTGAGCTTGTCGGGACGCCACTCGGTCATGCCCGACCATCGCACGCGAAACGCCCGCCGTGTAGGGTGGCGGCATGACGCCGAAACAAATCGATACGTTCTGCAGCAGGCTGCCGGCCACGACCCGGACCGTGCAATGGGAAGGAATCGTCGTCTTCAAGATCGGCGGCAAAATGTTCTGCCTGATCGCGCCCGCCGATCACTCGGTCGGGCGCATCTGCTTCAAGTCTCCGCCAGAGCACTACGATGCGCTGAGCCGCTCGCCGGGATTTCGGCCAGCGCCCTACCTCGCCCGCGCCAAATGGGTGGCGCTCGACGAGCCCAAGGTTCTGACGGCGCCCGAGATGAAGGCCTACATCAAACGCGCCCATGCCGTGATCGCGGCGGCGCTGCCGAAGAAGAAGCAGGCCGAATTGGGGTTCTGAGGCCCGGTTGCGGCCACCGATGGCCTTTGATACAAGCCCGCCGCCGGCCTCGCCCCGCTCCTGCGGGCGAGGCCGCATTCCATTCATCCGACACGAGCGCCAGGTCCATGAAAGTTCCCGTCAATTCCATCCGCGCCGGCAACGTCATCGAATACAACGGCAAGCTCTGGGTGGCCTCCAAGGTGCAGCACATCAGCCCGGGCAAGGGCGGCGCGTTCGTGGCCATCGAGGCCAAGGCGCTGCGCGAAGGCAACAAGCTGCAGGAGCGCTTCCGCTCGGGCGAGACCATCGAGCACGTCCACATCGACGAGCGCGAATGCACCTTCCTGTTCAAGGACGACAACGGCTTCACCTTCATGGACAAGGAGAATTTCGAGCAGCTCACCGTCGGCGCCGACGTGCTCGATCCCGACCAGTCGCGCTTCCTGCAGGACGGCATGGAAGTGAACGTGTCGCTTTATGAAGGCACGCCCGTGGGCGTCGAACTGCCCAAGTCCGTGGTGCTCGCCGTCACCGAGGCTGATGCCGTGGTCAAGGGCCAGACGGCCTCCTCGTCCTACAAGCCGGCGATCGTCGAAGGCGGTATCCGCGTCATGGTGCCGCCACACATCGGCGTCGGCACCAAGCTGGTGATCAACACCGAGGACGGCAGCTACATGGAACGTTCCAAGGATTGAGGGAGTGGCCCTGCCGTCCGATCGTCGGCCCCCTGAGCGTGCGCCCATAGCGCGCGTCGGACGTGCGCCCATGGCGCCGGGCCGCGAGCGCTCCGGCCCGCCCGAGCGCCGCTCGCTGGCGCCGCGCTCGGCCACCATCACGGTGATGATCCGCGCCGCCTTCGCCGCCGCCAAGAACCTCAAGCGCGACTTCGGCGAGGTCGAGCATCTGCAGATCTCGGAGAAGGGTCCGGGCGATTTCGTCAGCCATGCCGACATCAAGGCCGAGCGCACGCTCCGCACCGAATTGCTGAAGACGCGGCCGGACTACGGCTTCCTCGGCGAGGAAGGCACGGAGATCAAGGGCGACGGGCGCAACCGCTGGATCGTCGATCCGCTCGACGGCACGACCAACTTCCTGCACGGCGTGCCGCACTTCGCCATTTCGATCGGCCTGGAGCGCGACGGCGAGATCATCGCCGGCGTGATCTACCAGCCGATCTCCGACGAACTGTTCTGGGCCGAGAAGGGCAACGGCGCCTTCGTCGACACGCCGACCGCCCGCTCGCGCCGGCTGCGCGTCTCGGGCCGCAAGGATCCAGCGCGCGCCCTGGTCGGCACCGGCATCCCCCATATCGGCAAGGGCGACCACCCCGCCTATTTCTCCAAGATCGCCGCCGTCGCCGCGCAAACCGCGGGCGTCCGTCGTTGGGGGGCGGCCGCTCTCGATCTGGCCTTCGTCGCCGCCGGCCGGTTCGACGCCTTCTTCGAGTTCAACCTGTCGCCCTGGGACGTTGCGGCCGGCCTTCTTCTGGTCCGCGAGGCGGGCGGCTTCGTCGGCGATATGTCCGGCCAGCCCTACGCCCTGGGCGGCGCCTCGATTCTGGCCAGCAATGTCGGCCTGCGCGATTCGATGGTCGAGATCCTGACGGGCACCCGGCCAGCCGCCTCGCTGTAGAGCGCGTTCCACCCCTGGAACGCGGGACGATTTTCGTTAAACCCTTATTTCATCGATATCCGAGCCGTTCCAAAGAGATGGAACGACGTGGAACGATTTGGAACGATTAGCGCGCACGTCAGGTCCATGTCGCGGCCGCTTCGTCCCCATGCTCCGGAAGTCGGGCGGTTGAGCGGGCATTGCCCCTTAGCTATTCTGCGGTCAAGTTATGCCGTTGCCTCACGGGTTGGTTCCAGGGGCAAAAAACCGTTGAAAGGCAATTGTTTATGCCAACGTCGTCAGTCGTCGTGCGCAGCCTCGCCCTTGCCGTTCTGGGCTTTGGTGCTGCCGCGGCGCATGCCCAGACGGCGAACGTTACCGCCTTCAACCCCTATAATGGCGTCGGCCTGCCCGGAGCGGCGGCCCCGGCACCCGCGCCTCGTCGCGGACTTCCCATGGTCGAGCAGGCCGTTCCCATGGCCGGCCCCGCCTTCAATCCCTGGCAGCAGGGCGGCGCAGTCGGCTGGGCCGCCCCCGCCGGACCTCGCGGCCAGGCGCCGGCTTATGGCGATTACTACAATTCCGGCTCGTACCTGCCGCCGCCGCCGTCCGGTCCGATCGAAAGCCGCCTGGTCGCCATCCCGCAGCGCGGTGATCCGCCGGGAACGCCGCGCGCCCTCATTCCCCCTGCCGCCGCACCCGCCCCGCCGCCTCCGCCGGTCGCGACTCCGCAGGTCGACGCGGCACCGAGGCCGCCGGAGCCTGTTCCGATCCCGCGACAGCCCGAGCCACTGCGTGCAGCGCCGGCCGCTCCTCCGCCGGTAGCCACCGTCGCACCGCCGCCTCCACCGGTGCCCACTGTCGCGCCACCGCCACCGCCTCCGCCCGTGACCAGCATCGCACCGCCACCGCCACGGCCCGAACCAACGGCGCCGCCGCCTTCCAATGCTCTGACCATCGCCACCGTGCCGTTCGCCTCCCAGTCGGCCGAGATCAGCGATGCCGCCAAGGCCGAGCTCGATCGGGTCGCCAAGAACCTCACCGGCTTTCGCCAGATCGAGGTCCGCGCCTATGCCGCCGGCGGCGACCCCGCCGAAAGCCGCAAGATCGCGCTGGCGCGGGCGCTGGTGGTGCGCAGTTACCTGATCGACCAGGGCGTGAAGACCCGGATCGAGATCGGCGCCTTCACGTCCGGCGGCGAACGTGTCGACATCATGGGCTCCAGCAATTGATGACCCGGCACATGTCGCCTCGCTGCGACGGCTGAAAGCATGAGCAATCCCACGCCTTACCTCGTTCGCATGCTGCTGTTTCTGATGGCCGTGGCGGGCCTTGCCTATTGGCTGCACGAGGACCTGCTGCGCGTGTTCCTGAACACGCCGACCCTCAACACCGTAATCGCCGGCGTGCTGCTGATCGGCATCTTCTTCGTCTTCCGCCAAGTCATCCTGCTGGGGCCCGAGGTGAGATGGCTGCGCCGCTATCAGCACCGCGAGAAGGATGCGCCGCCGCCGCCCGCGGACTCAATCAATCTCCTGGCACCTATGGCGGCAATGCTGGGCGAGCGGCAGGATCAATTCCGCCTCTCGCCGACGGCGACGCGCGCGGTACTCGACGGCATCGCCACCCGGCTCGACGAGCGCCGCGAGTTGGCGCGCTACATGATCGGGCTGCTGATCTTCCTTGGTCTGCTCGGCACCTTCTGGGGGCTGCTGCAGACGATCGGTGCGGTGGCCGATGCCATCAACAGCCTCCAGGCGTCGGCCGGCGATCCCTTGCAGATGTTCGCCAAGCTCAAGGGCAGCATCGAAGGTCCGCTCAAGGGCATGTCGACCGCCTTCGGGGCGTCGCTGTTCGGTCTTTCCGCTTCACTGGTCCTGGGCTTCCTCGAACTGCAGGCGAGCCAGGCGCAGGGCCGCTTCCACATCGAGCTGGAGGAGTGGCTGGCCCGCGCCACCAGCCTGTCCAGCGCGAACATGCCGGCGCAGCAAAGCGTGCCGGCCTACGTCGAAGCGCTGCTCGAGCGCAACGCCGAGGGCCTCGACGGACTCATCCGCACGATCCAGCGTATCGAGGACAGCCGGCAAGGCACGGCGGCCAGCAACGCCACCCTGGTCGAACGGCTGGCCGCGCTGGCCGAGACCATGCGCGCCCAGCAGAACCTGCTGGCCCGGTTCACTGAGCTGTCGATCGAGCTGCGCGGCGCCGTCAGCCGGCTGTCCGACCGCTCGGTGGCGGCCGAAGCCGATCGCGAGGCCCTGCTCGGCCATCAACGCAACATCGAGGCCCATCTGGCGCGCCTCGTCGAGGACGGCCTGCGCAACCGGGCCGCCTTCGCCGATGAAATGCATGGCGTGGTGAGCCGCCTGTCGGACCGTGCGGCCGACGATGCCGACCGCGAGGCCGTGCTCGCCCAGCAGCGCAGCCTCGAGGCGCAGATCGCCCGTCTCTCGGACCGTTCGGCGGCAGACGCCGACCGCGAGGCGCTTCTCGCGCAACAACGCGACGTCTCCACCCAGATCGCCCAACTCGCCGAAGAAAACGCTCGGCAACGCACCGAGCTTGCCGACGAGCTGCGCGCCACCTTTGCCCGGCTGGCCGACCGCTCGGCGACGGATGCCGACCGAGAAGTCGTCCTCGCCCAGCAGCGCGAGATCGAAAGCCAGATTGCCCGGCTGGCCGACGAAAGCGCGCGCCATCGCAGCGAGCTCGCCGATCAGCTGCGCGATGCCGTCAGCCAGGTGTCGGACCGCTCGAAAGACGACGCCGACCGCGAGTCGTTCGTGGCGCAGCAGCTCGACATCGCGGCCCAGATCGCCCGCCTCGCCGATGACAGCGAACGTCATCGCAGCGAGCTTGCCGACGAGCTGCGCAGCGCCGTCGGCAAGCTGTCGGACCGATCGGCGACCGATGCCGATCGCGAGGCGTTTCAGACACACCAGCGCAACGTCGAGGCCTTTCTCTCTCGCCTTGCCGAGGAGAACGTGCGCAATCGCGCCCACCTCACCGACGAGATCCAGGGCGCGGTCAGCCGTCTGTCGGACCGCTCGGCGGCCGAGGCCGACCGCGAGGCGCTGGCCGCCCTGCAGCGCAGCATCGAGAGCCAGCTCGCGCGACTAGTCGAAGACAACACGCGCAACCGCACCTCGCTGGCGGAGGAATTGCGGACCTCGATCGGCCGGCTGTCGGAACGGCTTGCCGAGGGCGACGGCGAGACGGTGGCGATGCACCAGCGCAACATCGAGGCCCACCTCGCCCGCCTGGTCGAGGACAGCACGCTCAACCGCACCGCGCTGGCGGACGAAATGCGCAGTGAACTGCGACTGCTCGCCCGCACCATCGCCCTGACCCGCGGGACGGACGAGCCGCCTCCACCAGCCGCGAGCTGATCGGGCATGGCAACGCTGTCCCGCCGCCGGGCCACCCCGGACTACACCTGGCCGGGCTATGTCGATGCGCTAACCACCCTGTTGATGGTGCTGGTCTTCCTGCTGTCGATCTTCAGCGTCGCGCAGTTCACCCTGTCCGACGCGCTGTCCAACCGGGACACCGCGATCGACTCGCTCGGCCGCCAGGTCAGCGACCTTGCCAAACAGCTCTCGCTCGAGAAGAAATCCGCCGAAGACCTGACCAAGGACGTCGCGCGGCTTACCCTGCAACTCGGTCAGCTGCGCAGCGAGCGCGACCGGCTGAACACCGACCTGGCCGCCCAGCGCAAGACAGCCGACGATCTCAAGGCCGAGCGCGACAGCCTCTCGGCCCAGCTGAAGGACGCCACACGGGAGATCGAGACCAAGACCGCCGACCTGCAGAAGGAGCTTGAGCGCCAACGCGCCGAGCTCACGCGGCTGGCCGCCTCGCTCGCCGCAGCGAACAACGAGAAGGGCAAGCTGTTCACCGATCTTACAGAGGAGCAAAAGCAAACGGCCGAGCAGAAGGCCAACACGGTGCGGCTCACCGCCGAGCTGGCGACCCTGAAGGACGAGCTCGCCAAGCTCAACGCCGCCCTCGAAGCCGCCGACGTCAAGGCCAAGGAGCAGCAGGTCCAGATCGTCGATCTCGGCCAGAAGCTCAATCGGGCGCTGGCCAGCAAGGTCGAGGAGTTGGCGCGCTATCGCTCGGAATTCTTCGGCAAGCTGCGCGAGGCGCTGGCCGGCCAGCGCGACGTCCAGATCGTCGGCGACCGCTTCGTTTTCCAGTCCGAGGTCTTGTTCCCCTCCGGCTCGGCAGTACTTCAGGCTAGTGGCGAGAAGCAGCTCGCCAGCGTCGCCCAGCGCCTGGTCGAGATCGCCGCGAAAATTCCCAAGGAGATCAGCTGGGTGCTGCAGGTCGATGGCCACACCGACAGCAAGCCGATCAACACGGCGGCCTTTCCGTCCAACTGGGAATTATCCGCCGCCCGCGCCATCGCCGTGGTGAAGTTCCTGCACAGCCAGGGCATCGCCAACGAGCATCTGGTGGCCGCGGGCTACGGCGAATACCAGCCGCTGTCGATGATGGACACCGCCCGCAATCGGCGCATCGAGCTCAAGCTCACCAATCGTTAGACCAGCCCCAGTCGTTTCAGTTCGGCTGCCATTTCCGCCGGCATGTCGCTCGTATCGCCCCGCGACACGTCGGGGGGCGCGTCCTCGGGTTTGAAATAGCGCCAGCCCTGAAACGCCCTGCAAGCCTTGGGGGCGGTTCGCACCAAGGTACGCTTCACCTTGATCCTGCAGTATTTCCGGGCCTCTTCCTTGTCGAAATCCTCGTCGAAGCCGACCAGTTCCTGGCGGCAGCGGATGACGCCGCGCACCACCCAGTAAAGCGAGCCGCCGGCCAGCAGCTCCTCCGCCCGACGTGGCGTGTTGCGGGTATAGACCCAATGCGGCGACCGCGGGCTCTGCCGTCGCTGCTTCCGTCGGGACGCCTGAACCTTCTTCATGTGGGCTAGGTCGTCGACGCCGACCGCCAGCTTGATCAGATGTAACACCATGACGGCGGCTTGGTAGCGCATGCGTGGCTTCCGCGCCACAGCGGCGGACCATTCACAACTTCGCCGCCAACCTCCACAGTGTCTACACAATCGGAGCGCTACACTCCGGTCGAGTTTTGCGGGGGATTCCGATGAATCGTTCGACGCTGGCTGCTTTGGTCGTGGCTCTGATGCTGGGATCGGGCATTGCGGGCTATCTCATCGGCAAGCCAGGCGAGTCGGTCGATCGAGCCGCGCCGCCGCGCACGGCGACGACGGCCACGCCGACACCGTCGCCGGCCGCACCCGGATCAACGGCGACGCGCGCCACGGCACCCACGCCGATCGCCCAACCTGCCGCCGCGCCCAACGAGGCCTTCGCCTATCGTCGTCTCGCCATCGACAGCACACGGACCGAGGGCGAGGCCTGCTTCTATTTCAACAAGCCGCTGGCAACATCCGACACGGTGAAATACGGCGACTACGTCAAGATCACGCCGGAGGTCAAATCGGCGCTGCGCGTGGTCGACGATCGGCTGTGTGTCGCGGGCTTTGCCTACGGCCAGGATTATTCGGTCAAACTGCTCGCCGGTCTGCCCGCCAAGGACGGCGGCAAGCTCGACGACGAGCGGATCGTCGACGTGGCGCTCGGCGCCCGGCCGGCAGTGGTGTCGCTGCCGGGCAAGGGCTTCATCCTGCCCCGTGGCACCGCCGCCGGCCTGCCGATCACCACGATCAACGTCGCCCAGGTCGGTATCGCCATCTATCGCGTCAATGAACGCGGCCTCGATCGCTTCGCCGCCGAGCGCTACTACTCGACCTTCCCCGGTTCCGAACCGACGACCGAGTCCTGGCCGCTGCGTTCCTGGCTGAACGGCACCAATGGCACCTTGCAGTGGCGCGGCATGATGGACGTGCGCAACGTCCTCAACCAGCCGATCGTTACCGCCCTGCCGATCCGCGAGACCTTCCAGGACTGGAAGCCCGGCGCCTATTTCGTCGTGGTGTGGAATGCAGCGCGGCCGCCATCCAAGGACGACAACGACGATGACGCGCAGATCACCAGCGCCGCCGGCATGTGGGTGATGGACACCGACATCGCACTCACGAGCTTCAGCGGCGCCGATGGCCTCAACGTCTTCGCGCGCTCGCTCGACAGCGCCCAGCCACTGGCCGGCCTGGAAGTCGTGCTGCTGTCACGCGGCAACGATCCGATCGCCAAGGCGATCACCGCTGCCGACGGCCGCGTCACCTTCGCAGCCGGCCTGATGAAGGGCCGCGGCGCCGCCGAGGCGATCGCCGTCATGGCGTCGGACGCCGCCAAGCAGGAATTCGCCCGCCTCGAGCTCACCAAGTCGGCTTTCGACCTGTCGGATCGCGGCATCGACGGCCGCAGCCCGCCGGGCCCTATCGACGCTTTCCTCTACACCGAGCGTGGCATCTATCGGCCGGGCGAGACCGTCCAACTCATGGCGATGCTGCGCGACGATAGTGCGAACGCGCTCAAGGACATGCCGGTGACGCTGGTCGTCAGGCGTCCCGACGGCAGCGAGTTCACCAGGTTCGCCCTGGCGCTGCCCGCCTCCGGCGCCCTCTACCAGCAGATCGCCCTGCCGAAATCCTCGCGCCGCGGCCAGTGGTCGGTGACCGCCCACATCGATCCCAAGGCTCCGCCGGTCGGACGAGTGGAATTTTCGGTGCAGGACTTCGTGCCCGAGAAGCTCAAGGTGGCGCTTGCGTCCGACGCGCCGATCCTGCGCATGGGAAAGGCCAACGGCTTCGCCATCCAGGCCGACTTCCTCTATGGCGCGCCGGCATCCGGTCTCACGGTCGAAGGCGAGATGCGCGTTTCCGTCGACAGCCGGCCCTTCCCCGCCTTCGCGGCGTACCGCTTCGGGCTGGAAGACGAGCGCAAGAAGTTCGAGCCGCCCCTGATCACGCTGCGCGCGCCGGACACCGACGCTGCCGGCAAATCGCGCGCCGAATGGGCGGGCGATCAGGTCAAGGACACGGCACTGCCGCTGCAGGTCCAGGTCCAGGCCCGCGTGTTCGAGCCCGGCAATGGCCGCGCCACGCGCACCGACATGAGCTTGCCGCTCAGGACCCGCGATGCCTATATCGGCATTCGTCCGACCTTCGACGGTCGCTACGCGCGCGAGGGCGCCGACAGCGAATTCGACGTCGTGGCCGTCGACTCCGAGGGCAAGCAGATCGCCAAGCCGTCGGTGCAATACACGATCGAGCACATCACTTATTCCTATCAGTGGTACCAGACGGATGCGCGTTGGCGGTGGCAGACGATCGTGAGCGAACGGCTGATCGCCGCCGACACGCTGGCGCTCAAGGCCGACCAGCCGACCCGCCTCACCAAGCGACTGTCCTGGGGCTCGCACCGCCTGACGATCATCGACCGCGAGGCCAACACCTCGACCAGCATGACTTTCTATGTCGGCTGGTATGGCGGCACCAAGGGCGAGGAGGCCCCTGACACGCTGAAGGTGGCGAGTGACAAGAAAAACTACGCTCCGGGCGATACCGCGCGGCTGCGCATCGAGGCGCCGTTCGCCGGTGAAGCGCTGATCGCCATCGGCACCGACCGTATCGTTGCGACCTACACCGCCAAGGTCCCGGCCGGAGGCACGACCGTCGAAGTTCCGGTGAAGGCCGAATGGGGCGCCGGCGCCTACGCCCTGGTGACGGCATGGCGGCCGCTGTCGTCGCCGGCCGACCGCACGCCGACCCGCGCCATCGGCACGGCCTGGCTCGGGCTCGATCCGGCGCTGCGCACGCTTTCGGTGCAGATCGCGGCACCGGAGAAGGTGACGCCGCGACAGCGCATCGAAGTGCCGTTACGCGTCGCCAATGCCCAGGGCCAGGAGACGTTCGTCACCCTGGCGGCGGTCGACGAAGGCATCCTGCAGCTCACCCGGTTCCGTACGCCCGATCCCGCCGACTTCTACTTCGGCAAACGCGGGCTGGGCATCGCCATGCGCGACGACTACGGCCGCCTACTCGACGCCCGCGCCGACGATCTCGGCCGCATCCGCACCGGTGGCGACTCCGGCGACATCGGCGGCCTCGACATCGTGCCGACGCGCACCGTTGCCCTGTTCAGCGGCCCGGTGAAACTCGACGACAAGGGCGAAGCCAGGATCGCCCTCGATATCCCCGACTTCATCGGCCAGCTGCGCGTGATGGTCGTGGCCTACGACAAGAGCCGCGTCGGTGCTTCAGAGGCGCGCATCTTCGTGCGCGATGCGGTGACAGCCGACGTCGTGCTGCCGCGCTTCCTCGCACCCAACGACCAGGGCCGTGTGGCGCTGTCGCTGCACAATGTCGACGGTCAACCCGGCGACTACCGGATGACTCTGGAAGCAAGCGGCGCCGTGGCGCTCGACCGCCCCGTGGCCGAGACGCGGCGGCTCGCCGCCAACCAGCGCGATCTGATGGCCTGGACCCTGCGCGCCGGCGAAGTCGGCTTCGGCAAGGTGGCGGTCGCGGTCGAGGGGCCTGGCGGCTTCTCGGTGCGTCGCGAATGGGACATCCAGGTGCGCGCCGCACAGACGCCGAGCGCGCTCGACACCGTCTCGCAACTCGCTCCGTCGCGCGAGCTCACGGTCGACCGCAACCTGACCTCGAGCTTCGCCGACGGCACGTCAGTCGTGAGCGTGGCCTTGTCGCACGTGCCGGGCATCGACGTCGCAGCCCTCCTGCGCGCCCTCGACAAGTATCCTTACGGCTGCATCGAGCAGACGACGAGCCGCGCCTTGCCGCTGCTTTACTACAATGACGTGGCCCTGCTGGGATATGGCCCGGCCGATCCCAAGATCAGCGACCGCGTCCAGGAGGCGATCTACCGCATCGTCGACATGCAGATGACCGACGGTTCGTTCGGCATGTGGGGACCGTTCTCGACGCCGGCGGCCGAATGGCTGCAAAGCTACGCGCTCGACTTCCTGCTGCGCGCCCGCGAGCATCAAATGGCGGTGCCCGCCGCTTCGCTGCAACGGGGGCTCACCACGCTCAGCCGCTCGGTCGACAAGCTGTCGCCCAACGCCCAGGCCTATGCCTGGTACGTCCTGGCCAAGGCCGGCCTCGCCGATGCCGGCCGCGTGCGCTACTTCCAGGACACGAACGCCTCCGAGATCGAGGGAGGCCTGGCCTGGGCGCAGCTCGCCGCAGCACTCAACCTGGCGGGTGAAGCCGGTCGTGCCCGCCTCGCCTTCGGGCTCGCCCGGCAGCACATCGACGAGCGCGACTCGAATGACTACTACGGCTCGTCACTGCGCAACCGGGCGGCCCTGCTGGCGCTGGCGACGGAGGCCGGCGGCCCTGAGGGCCTCACCGCGATGGTGGGTTCGGTGCGCGAACGCCTGACCGCGCGGGTCGAGGACACCACGACCCAGGAACAGGCCTGGCTGGTGCTCGCCGCCCGCGCGCTGGGCGGCAGCGGGGACATCGCCTACTCGGTCGATGGCCAGACGCGCAAATCAACCAGCGATCCCATGGTCATCAACCCCGACCAGGCCGCGATCACGCGCGGCATCAAGGTAAAGAACGAGGGGGAGCGCGCGGTGTGGCTGCAGGTCACCGCCCGCGGCGTGCCGAAGGAGCCGCAACCGGCCGCGGCCAATGGCCTGAGCGTCAGCCGCAGCTACTTCACCCTGCGTGGTGAGGAGCCCGACTTCACCAAGCTGCGCCAGAACGACCGCCTCGTCGTCTCGATTGCCGGCCGCAACGTCGAAGGCGGCTATCACGAGGTGGCCCTGCTCGATCTCCTGCCCGCGGGCTTCGAGATCGAAGCGGTGATCAACGACGAGACCGCCAAGTCATTTCCGTTCCTGGCCAAGCTCACGCCGACGCGCATGGTCGAGGGACGCGACGACCGCTTCTTTGCCGCCCTTACCATGGGACGGCGGCCCTATCGGTCGTGGTGGGACGACGACGACAAGAATGGCAACGTCTACCACGTCGCCTACATCGTTCGGGCCGTCACGCCGGGCACCTTCGCCCTGCCCGCGGTGAACGTCTCCGACATGTACAGCCCGCGCGTGTTTGCCCGCAGTCCGATGGGCAGCGTGACGATCGTACCGCGCTGATAGGACCGTGCAGACATGAACCTGCGGCGCCTTCTCAGCTGCTCTGCGCTGGCCGTCGCCGGCCTGGCGACGGCTGCGCTGGCGCTCGACAGGATCTTTCCGCCGGATCTTTCACGCTACCAGACGCGCTCGACGGAAGTGGTCGATGCCAACGGCCGCCTGTTGCGCGCCTTCACCACCGCCGACGGAAAGTGGCGCCTGAAGACCACGGTCGATGATGTCGATCCGGCCTATCTCGCGCTCCTCAAGGCCTACGAGGACCGCCGCTTCGACGAGCACTGGGGCGTCGACCCCCTGGCCGCGGTGCGCGCCGCCCGCCAGTTGATCGAGCGCGGCCGCATCGTCTCCGGCGCCTCGACGATCTCCATGCAGGCCGCGCGCCTGCTCGAGCCAAGACCGCGTAGCTTGCTCACCAAGGCGATCCAATCCGCTCGCGCCCTGCAGCTCGAGTGGCGCTACTCAAAGCGCGAGATTCTCGCGATCTACCTCACCCTGGCGCCGATGGGCGGCAATCTCGAGGGCGTGCGGGCCGCCTCCTTCGCCTACTTCGGCAAGGAGCCTCGGCAACTCAGCGTCGCCGAGGCGGCGCTGCTCGTGGCCATTCCGCAATCGCCCGAACGGCGCCGGCCGGATCGCCGGCCCGACTCGGCGCAAATCGGCCGTGACCGCGTGCTGGCGCGCGGCTTCGAGCACGGGTTGATCGACCAGCCACAGCTCGATCTCGCGGCCAATCGGCCCATCCCCAGCCGCCGCCTCGCCATGCCCATGCACGCGCCGCATCTCGCGGCCTGGCTGGCCGGCCAATCGCCCGGCGAGACGGTGCCGACGACCCTGCGCTTCGAGCTGCAGGCGGCCCTCGCCCAACTCGTGACCGACGAGCGCCGGCGGATGGCCGATGGCGCCCAGATCGCCATGGTGGTGATCGACAACCGCAGCGGCGGGGTCGTGGCCTGGCAGGGCGGCTCGGACTTCTTCGGCCGCGCCGGCCAGGTCGACCTCGTGCGCTCGCACCGCTCGCCGGGTTCGGCGCTGAAACCGCTGATCTATGCGATGGCGTTCGACGACCTTGCACTGCATCCCGAGTCTCTGGTCGAAGACGTCGCGGTCCGCTTCAAGGATTGGCTACCGCGCAATTTCGATCGCGACCATCAAGGCGCGGTCACCGTGCGCCGCGCCCTGCAGCAGTCACTCAACGTGCCGGCCGTGCTGGCGCTGGAAAGGGTCGGGCCTCAGCGTTTCCTCTCGACCTTGCGCAGCGCCGGCGTCTTGCCCGGCCTGCCGCCCAGCGATACCGGCGCCTCACTCGGCATTGCGCTCGGCAGCGCCTCGGTCTCGCCGCTGGAACTGGCCGAGCTCTTTGTCGGCTTGGCCAACGGAGGCCAGTTCGCCCCGCCGATCGTCCGTCGCGACCAGCCGCGCCCGACGCCGGTCCGACTGATCGGACCGGCCGCCGCCTGGTACGTGGCCGACATATTGGCCGATGCGCCGTTGCCCGAGGGTTTTGCTTCCCTGCGGCCGGCGCTGCGCGAGCGCCGCATCGCCTACAAGACCGGGACCTCGGCCGGCTTCCGCGACGCCTGGGGCGCGGGCTACAGCGCCAACTGGACGGTCGTGGTGTGGGTCGGCCATCCCGACGGCACGCCGCGCCCCGGCCAACTGGGCCGCATCGCCGCGCTGCCGATCGTGTTCAAGGCGTTCGGACGCCTGCCCGGTGAGGACAATCGCGCCGCGCCGCCCCCTGCCGACGTGCTGCACGTCGCCTCGTGGCGCGACCTGCCGCCGCGCATGCGTACCTTGGGACCGACCGCGCAGGCTAATGGCGGGCCGAGGATCTCCTATCCGCCGGCCGATGCGCAGATCGAGCTCGGCGCGCGCGAAGCCATTCCGCTCAGCGCCGCCGGTGGCGACGGAAGGCTGCGCTGGCTGGTCGATGGCCGTCCGCTGGAGGGCACGAAATGGACGCCCGACGGCACGGGCGAGGCGCGCGTCGCGGTGGTCGACGACGCCGGCCGCTCGAGCGCCGTCACGGTGCGGATCGTCAGGCGCCCCTGACCGCCTAGCTCACCATCGCATAGGCCGGCTGCCTGAAATCGGCACCGGCGCGCAGGAAGCCCGTCTTGCTGTCGAGCAGGATCGCCTCGACCGAGCAGGCACGGCGGGTCAGCGCCGGCCACATCTCGATGTCGTGGCCGCGATGCTTGAGGTCGTCGATGGTCGCTGCCGGCAAGCGAGCCTCGATGTTCAGCCGGCCGGGCAAATGGGTGTAGGGCGCGAAGGAGTTGGGGAAGCTGAAGGTGGCGAAGCGCGGCTGCTCGATCGCCTCCTGGATGTCCATGCCGAAGTGGAAGGCGTTCAGGAACATCTGCAGCATGGCCTGGACCTGCACGTCGCCGCCCGGCGCGCCGAACGGGATCACGCTGCCGTCGTCGCGCACGGCGATGGCGGGATTGGGCGTGAGCCTCGGCCGTTTGCCCGGCGCCACGCCGGAGGGATGGCTTGGGTCGGGCCGCGATTGCGTGCCGCGCGCCGACGGCACGATACCAAAGCCCGGGATCACCGGCGAGCGCCACGATCCGTCCGACGGTGTGGCCGACATCGCATTGCCCCAGCGGTCGACGGCGCAGCAGTAGGACGTGTCGGGTTCGATCGTCGCCTCGGTCCTGATCTTCGAGGGCGGCGGTGCATTGGCAGGATACCGGCCGACCGGCGGCGGCATGTCGGGCGTGGCGCGGTCCATGTCGATGGCGCCAACGCGTGCGCCGACATGTGCGTCCGACAAAAGCTCGTCCATGCCGACATCGACAAACAGTGGATCGCCGTAGCGGTACTCGCGGTCGGAGCAGACTGCCTTCATGATCTCGGTGATAAGGTGGATATAGTCAGCGCTGTTGTGCGCCAGGCCCGCGAGGCCGCCCGACACCTCGACCATGCGCAGCGCCTGCGCCAGCATCGGGCCCTGGCACCACGGCCCGCAGGTGAAAACCTCGAAGTCACGCCAGCGGACCTTGACCGGCGCCTCGTAGCGGCTGTGGAAGTTGGCGAGGTCGTCACGCGCGAGATAGCCGCCGTTCTGCTCGTGGTAGCGCACGATGGTCTCGGCGATGTCACCGCAATAGAAGGCGGCGCGCGCCGCAGCCAAGCCGGCGAGACGACCGCGCTTCTCAGCGGCGCGCTCCTGATCGACCATGTATTGCAGCGTGCCGGCAAGATCGGACTGCAGGAAGCGGTCACCGACTTGCGGCAGCTTGCCGCCGGGCAGGAAGATCGCCGCATTGGACGGCCACGAGCGATAGCCGTCCTCGTACTGCTTGATCATGGTCGCCATGTATTCGAACACGGCGAAGCCCTCGCGGGCATAGCGGATGGCGGCGCCCGCCACGTCGCCGAACGACATGGTGCCGTAGTCGCTGAGCGCCGTGATCCAGGCGTCGGGCGCGGCCGGCACAACGGTGCGCAGCAAGCCCAACGGCATCTTGCCGCCATGCTCGCGCATGAAAAGGTCGGCGGGAAAACGTTTGGGCCAGTGGCCGAGACCGGCAATGGTGACAACTTTCCCCTGGCCAGTGCGGATCATGATCGGCGCCACGCCGGCGACATTGACCTCGTCGGGATGCAGCACAGCCAGCGCAATGCCCGCCGCGCAGCCCGCGTCGATCGCATTGCCGCCTGCCTCGAGGATGGCAAAACCCGCCGATGCGGCGAGGTAGTGGCCGGCCGAGACGGCGTGTCGGCTGCCGTAGAGCGTTGGGCGAGTGGAGGTCATGGGGCTCCTTCGTACAACATCGGTGCGTCCTATAGCGACGTGCGCCACTCCTCAGGCAAGCGCAGCCAGCGGCATCGGCCATCGTTGAAAACCGTCGCAACCGGCGCCGCGAGGGGCGTCTCGCCGAAGCAACCTCCCGCGATTCCGGTCTGGTTCGGAATCCGCGCCACTTTCCAAAACAAGGTCGTGCCGCAGGCGGCGCAGAACCATCTCTCTTGCCGCTTCGCTCCGTCGATCGAATAGGCTTTGAGATCGCCGGTTCTTTTCCCCACTTGCGCATCCGGAAAGTACAACGACCAGCCGAAAGCGCTGCCCGTTCTCTTCTTGCAATTGCCGCAGTGACAGATCGCATTGATCATGGGCTCGCCCTCGACCTCGATCGAACACAAACCGCAGCAACACGTCGCCTTGCGGGTCATCGAGACCTCAGGCCGCCTTGGCCTTCAACGCTTGCGCCACTTTGGACGCGGGCTCGCGGCCCAACGCGACGCAGATCTCGCGGCCGGCCTTGGCGATGGCGTCGAGATCGACGCCGTGGGCGATGCCGAGGCCGTTCATCAGATAGATCACGTCCTCGGTGCCGACATTGCCTGAGGCGCCCTTGGCGTAGGGACAGCCGCCGAGCCCCGCGACGGAAGTGTCGAACACGGCGATGCCGCGCTCCATCACCGCCATGATGTTGGCCAGCGACTGGCCGTAGGTATCGTGGAAGTGCGCCGCGATCTTGTCGCGCGGCATCTTCTCGGCCACGGCATCGATCATGGCCACGCACTCGACGGGTGTGCCGACGCCGATCGTGTCGCCGAGCGACACCTCGTAGCAGCCCATCTTGAACAACCGCTCCGACACTTCCGCCACCTTGGCCGGCGCCACCTTGCCGTCGTAGGGACAGGCGATCACCGTCGAGACATAGCCGCGCACTTTCATGCCGTGCTTGTGCGCGGCCTCCATGACCGGCGCGAAGCGCTCGAAGCTCTCGTCGATCGAGCAATTGGTGTTCTTGCGGCAGAACGCCTCCGAGGCCGCGGTGAAGACCGCAATCTCCTGGCACTTGGCCTCGACCGCGCCATTCATTCCCTGCTTGTTGGGCACCAGCACGGGATAGCCGACGCCCGGCTTGCGCTTGATCCTGGCCATGACCTCGTCCGTGTTGGCCATTTGCGGCACCCACTTGGGCGACACGAAGCTGCCGGCCTCGACGGCGGAATGGCCGGCCGCTGACAGGGCGTCGATCAATTTCACCTTGGCGTCGACCGGTACGGGCTTGGCCTCATTCTGCAGGCCGTCGCGCGGGCCCACTTCGACCAGCCGGACCCTCTTGGGCAAATTCATGGCTTCCGTCCCTACACCAGCGTCTGCTTGAGCTTGCCGGCACGGCCGAGAATGAACGCAACGGCCGCTAGCGCCAAGACGGTAAAGGCAATCAGCAGGGTTGCAACGGCGGTGATGGTCGGGTTCACCTCGAGGATCAGTTCGTTGAACATCTTCTTCGGCACCGTTTCGTATTTTCCGGCGATGAAAGAGGTCACAATCACCTCGTCGAAACTGCCGATGAAGGCGAAGATCCACGCGGCGAAGACGCTGGGCGCCAGGTTGGGCAGCATGACCTTGCGCACCGTGTACCACCACGAGGCGCCGAGGCTCCACGCCACCTGCTCGATGCGCGGATCGAACTCGCGGATCGCCACGCCCAGCACCATGATGACCAGCGGCACGTTCAGGAGCGTGTGCGCCACCAACAATCCGATGAACGAGCCCAGCAAGCCGATCTTGGCAAGGCCGAGATAGAGCGCGATAGCGGCGATGATCGTGGGCACGATCAGCGGCGCCATGAAGTTGCCCTCGGCCCAGTCGCGGCCCTTGAAGCTGCCGCGGCGCAGACCGTAGGCCGCCAGCCCACCCAGCAGCAACGCCGCCACGGAGGATATCACGGCGACGACGGTCGAGGTCCACATCGCGTCCATCCAGCGCGGGTCGCCGAAGAAGGTCTCGTACCAGCGCAGCGACAGGCTGGGTGGCGGGAAGGTCAGCGCCTTGGCCGACGAGAAGGACATCGGAATGACGATGACCAGCGGAACGGTGAGGAACACCAGGCCGAAAATGCCGGCAGCCGCCAGCAACCGTCGTGTCCAAGGCGCACCGCCGATCATAGTGAGGCTTTCCGGTCGAGCCGGCGGTAGGCAGCGAAGATGATCAGGGTGACGATCAGTAGGATGGTGGAGATTGCCGAGGCCTGCTCCCAGCGCGGGATCTGGTTGATCAACGTGTCGAGCAGGTTGGAGATCATCGGCACGCGGCCGCCGCCCAGGATGGCAGGGGTAACATAGAAGCCGAGGCAGAGGATGAAGA
>PLYQ01000162.1 GCA_003153415.1 Rhodospirillales bacterium
GACCGCCATCGGCAGCGCCGTGCGCCAGCCCTGGCCCAGCGCGTAGGACACGACCAGCAGGACGGTCGGGCCGGGGATGACGAGAAGGATGGACGATGCCGCGACGAAGGCGGCCCAAAAGGAGAGGGTCATGGCGGAATAAAGCTATGGACATGAAACCGCGTCATCCCGCTTGGGAAAGCGTTGGTTCGCCATAGCCTGTGAATTGTATCGCGTAGCGCAACGGACTACAGTTATGCTAAACCACCTACTTTAATGGCGATTCAACCTATCGAACTCGGTGGAAACGTTATGTCCGTCCCTGACGTCCCGCATCCCGGATCCCGCATCAAGGCCGAAGTCATCCCTGTTGGAATGTCGGTCACGAAGGCCGCTGAATTGGTGGGAGTGGGTCGTCCAGCCTTGTCGAATCTATTGAATGGGAAAGCCGCACTGTCCGCTGATATGGCGGCGCGCCTCGAGAAGGCGTTCAAGTACCCGCTCAAAGATTTAATGGATATGCAGGCCCGCTACGACGCGGCGCAAGCGAAGCAGAAAGACGCGCCGGCCGACACGAAGGCATACGTGCCGCCATTCTTGGCGATCAAGGCTAACGACATCGAAGGTTGGGTCTCGCACAACATCCCCGCGCGGAGCCGTCTGTCGGTTTTCTTGCGCACGCTGGTGCATTCGACCGGCAGCGAGCTTGTGAAGGTCGACTTTCCAGGCAACGACGATGCCGAGCGTCCTGGGTGGGACGGTTTCACGGAGGCGACCGAAGGAACGCCGTGGGTTCCAGCGGGCCACGTCGGCTGGGAGTTCGGCACCAACGAAGACCCTAGAGCAAAGGCAGAAGGCGATTTCGACAAGAGCGAAAGAGCGCTGGCCAAGAAGGAGCGCTCGCAGACGACGTTTGTTTTCGTTACCCCACGCCGCTGGCCTGGAAAAGCTGCATGGGTTGATGCAAAAAAGGCAAAAGGACTCTGGAAGGACGTTCGCGCTTATGACGCGAGCGACCTTGAGCAATGGGTCGAACAGTCGCTACCAGCGCAGGCGTGGTTCGCCAACGAAAGGCAAATTCCTGCGGAGCATGTTCGTTCACTCGATCGGTGCTGGGTCGACTGGGCCAATGTATCGACACCGCCGTTGACCGGCGCGTTGTTCAACTCTGCCATCGAGGCCGCCAAGCGCACCATGCTCTCGCGCTTGTCCAAGCCCTCTACGGGACCCATCTTGATTGCGGCGGACTCGACCGAAGAGGCGCTGGCCTTCCTGGCCCAGGTACTTGGCGAGCGCGGCGGCAAAGAACTGGCCGCATATCGTGACCGTATCTTGGTGTTCGACAGGCCCGGCGTCTTGCCGCGCTTGGCGACAGGCGCGCAGACCTTCATTCCAGTTGTGTACACCCGGGAAGTCGAACGCGAGGTAGCGCCCTATGCGACGTCGATGCACTCCATCGTCGTCTACCCGCGCAATTCTGCCACGGCGGAACCGAACATCGTTCTCGAACCGGCCAATTACGAAAGCTTTACCAAGGCGCTCGGAGAGATGGGCAAGGACCGTGACGAGACCTCGCGGCTAGAAAACGCTTCGGGTCGATCGCTGACCGTTTTGCGCCGCCAACTTTCGGCTGTCGAAGCAGTGCGGACACCGGAATGGGCGGCCGACCGCCAAACGGCGACAAGCCTTGTCCCATTTTTGTTCGTCGGCACGTGGGACAGCAAAAACGAGACGGACAAGCTCGGGCTCTCGCTCCTAGCGGATGGGCGTTCCTATGGCGAGCTTGAGAAAGAGTGCCAAAGTCTCGCCCAACTAAACGACGCACCGATCTGGTCTGTCGGTGCCTACAGAGGTGTGATTTCGAAAATCGATCTGCTTTACGCCATCGCCGGCGCGGTGACGCATGACGACTTGAACCGCTACTTCTCGATGGCGCGCATGGTTCTTGGAGAGGACGATCCCGCGCTCGATCTGAATCCGGATCAACGCTGGGCCGCGCAGATCCATGGCAAGGTGCGCGAATTTTCTGCTGCGTTCCGCAAAGGCATTTCAGAAACGCTGGTTCTGCTGGCAGTTCATGGCCGGCCTCTGTTCAAGGGACGTCTCGGCGTTGATACCGAGTTCGAGGTTCTGAGGGTCGTGCGTGACTTGCTCCCGACGCCGCTGACGACGCGAATTTTGGAGGCTAACGACCGCGACCTTCCAACCTACGCCGAAGCGGCTCCCGATGAGTTTTTGTCGATCCTTGAGCGCGACCTCAAGGCCCCGGAGCCCGCTGTTCTTGGTCTTCTGCGGCCGGCGGACGCTGGCGTGTTTGGAAGCAGCCCGAGCCGTACCGGCCTGCTATGGGCGTTGGAGGGCCTGTGCTGGAGTCCCTCGACTTTGCCGCGCACGGCCTTGATTCTTGCCCGCCTTGCGCAAGTCGAGATCAGCGACAACTGGGTCAACAAACCGATCCACTCATTGGAGTCCGTTTTCCGGGCCTGGATGCCGCAGACCGCGGCGAACCACCAGCAGCGTGTGGACCTGATGCGCAAGCTGGCCGAGAAATTCCCTGAAGTTGCTTGGACGATTTGCATCCAGCAATTCAGTACGCGTCACGGAATCGGTAACTACAGTCACAAACCGCGCTGGCGTGCCGACGGCTTCGGATTTGGCGAGCCTCTTCCGACTTGGGGACCGATCATCGAATTTATGCGCGAGATGGTTGAGATGGCACTGAGTTGGAAAGACCACTCTCTCGGCAAGTTGTGCAATCTGATCGAACGTCTTCAGGATATGATCGATGTCGATCAAGCTCGCGTGTGGGCTCTAGTCGAAACATGGGCAAAGACCAAGGCCAGCGATGTGGACAAGGCCGCGATGCGCGAGAAAATTCGAGTCTGGACTTTGTCGCGTCGCGCGTCGGCCCGCGCCAAACGTAACCCTAAGGCCGCGAATCTGGCGAGTGCGGGCAAGGCTGCCTATGCCGCTCTTGAACCGAGCGACCTTCTAAACAAGCACGCTTGGTTGTTCCTAGACGCATGGGTCGAGGAATCCGCCGACGAGATGGAAGACAGCGAAGAGGTCGACTTCCGCAAGCGCGACGAGCGCGTCAAACGCTTGCGGATCGATGCATTGAGCGAAATCCTGGCGCAGCGCGGTCTAGTTGGGATATTGGAGCTTTCCAAACGCGGAAGAGCCTCGTGGGTAATCGGCATCATAGCGGCGAGTGGTGTCCTGTCGAAACAAGAGCTTGGAGAATTGCTGCGGATCGCGCTTGTACCGATTCTCGCCGGTGAGAAAGACGTCCACTGGTGCAACAACCTGATTGGCGGCGCCGTGCGCGCGGCGATCGATGACGACAAGCGCGAAGCCCTTCTCATGGACGTCGCGGCTGGGCTGTCCGAAGAGAACATGGTGCGGTTGTTTCTCTTGGCGCCCTTCGGTAAGCGTACATGGAAACTCGTCGATGCTCTCGGGGCCGCAGCGCAGGTAAAATATTGGAGCGAGGTCGCGCCCGATTGGAATCCCCATTCCGATGACGAAAATACTGAAGCTGTCGAGAGGCTATTGAAAGCCAAACGGCCGCGTGCGGCATTCTCTTGTGTCCGATTCAAACCGGGTAAATTAGACGCGCAGCTTCTCTTTCGTCTGCTCTCGGAAATGGCGGAAGGCGGCAACGACCAGTCGGGCCACTACGTGCTTGAGCATTACCATGTCGAGGAAGCGTTCAAAGACCTGAACACCAGCCCCGCGCTTACGCTCGACCAAAGGGCGGGATTGGAGTTTGCCTATATCGAAGTACTGGCGCGTCCTTGGGACGAGCGGCATATTTATGGCATCCCGAACCTGGAACGATATGTTGAGCTGCATCCAGAGCTCTTCGTTCAGGCGGTGGTCTGGACTTACAAGCGCAAAGATGGCGCGAGCGATCCTGCCGAGTTTCGGGCTCCGCCGGATCGCGCGAAGACCATGGCCGAGCGGGGCTATAAGCTGCTGGAAGCAATCGAGCGCATCCCTGGCCACGACGATCTTGGCGAGCTGGAAGTGGGACACCTCGCGAAGTGGATCGCGACCGTCCGCCATGCATGCGCCGAATTGGCGCGCGCTGAGATCGGCGACGTCTGCATCGGGCAAATGCTGGCCAACGCGCCAGTCGGCAAAGATGGCGTTTGGCCGTGCGAGCCGGTTCGCGATGTCATGGAAGAAATTCAGTCTGAGGCCATGACGAGAGGCGCGCACACTGGCATTTACAATTCGCGCGGCGTTCACTGGCGCGGTGAAGGCGGCGACCAAGAGCGCGGGTTGGCCGAGAAGTACCGCAAGTGGAGCCAGGCGGTTCAAGTTTCGCATCCGTTCGTTGCCGCGAAGCTCTTGTGGGGGCTCGCGCAGACTTACGATCATGAGGCGAGCCGCGAAGACACGGAGGCTGGAATTAGACGGCGGATGCGTTGACGAAAGTCCTGCGCGGTCGCCGGCATGGTCATGCGGCTGTCGGGCGGCTAGACGCGGTCGCAAAGGCAGCATCGGGCTAGCTCGATATAGGTCCAGCAGAGGGCTTCGACCGCCAAATCTGCTTAATTTGACAGCAGCAAGATTGGATCGCCTTAATCTTGCTGCTGACAGATTGGACACTTCGGCATGGCAGTGACCCGGAAGCAGACTCCCTATCATCACCGCGGCTTGCGTGAGGCGTTGATTGCCTCGGGCCGCACGCTTCTCGAAGAGAAAGGCCTGCGGGGCTTCACCCTGCGCGAGTGCGCGCGGCGGGCGGAGGTCTCGCACGCCGCACCCGCGCATCATTTCGACTCGATCAACGATCTTCTGGCGGAGATCGCCACGCGCGGCTTCGGCGAGCTTGCCGCCGCCATGTCGGCGGAAGCGCGACGGGCCGGTACCGACGCGTCGGCACGGCTGGTCGGCCAGGGCCTGGGCTACATGGCCTTTGCCGCGGCCCATCCCATGCTGTTTCGGCTGATGTTCAACCGCGAGACCGACGACTTCGAGACGCCGGCGCTTGCTGCGGCCGCCAAGGCCGCCCGCGAGCTGCACTTTGCCGCCGTCGAGACGGCCATTCCGCAAGCCACGGCCGAAGTGAAGGTGCGCATGTCGGATTTCGCCTGGGCCACCGTGCATGGCTTCATCACGCTGGTGCTGGACAGCCAGATCGGCGCGGGCGAGTCCTCGCGGGCGCTCAAGGCGCGCAGTCTGGCGATGCTGGCGGCGATGGCCGAGACGGTCGTGCGCTCGGGCCGCGTGCCTGACTAGAGCGGGATACGGAAGCGCATTTCGATGGGATGGGGCATGGGAGCAGGCAGCCTTCGATTTCTTCTCGCTGTTGGTGCGGCCGCGATCGGCACCATGGCCGCTGCTTCATCGGAGGCCCAGACCCGTGCCTGCCAGCCGCCCCAGGCCATGCGCGAGGGTTGGAAC
Organism: Rhodospirillales bacterium; assembly: GCA_003153415.1. Classification (GTDB taxonomy): domain Bacteria; phylum Pseudomonadota; class Alphaproteobacteria; order Reyranellales; family Reyranellaceae; genus Reyranella. Next base: position 5,395 of record PLYQ01000162.1, read on the forward strand.
GCCTCGTTCGTCGCAGGATGCTACGACCGCAACGGCAAGGTTGCCGGCGGCTCCCAAGTCATGCACCTCGTGCCGCACAAGGGCGCTCTCTTCGCGGCGAGCGGCTACTGGATGGACAGGCGCAACGTCTGGTACGGCGGCAAGGATCCGAACACCGGCTGGGCGCAGGTATTGCGGTTGTCCGGTGCCAGCGAACCCTGGGCGGTCGACCTCGAACTCGGTCCGCAGTATCTGCGCACCGAACTCCTGAAGTCGATCACCTTCAGGGTTGACGGCAATGGCCGTCCGCTGGCGGTGCCCGAAACGCTGCTGATCGCGTCGACCTATGGCGGAAACGGAAGCCCCGGCATCGGCATGTTCGTGCGCAACGACGAACGCCGCTCGTGGACCACGAGCAAGGTGATCAAGGGCGACACCGGCCGGCGCGGCGAAGACAATTCGGTGCGCGCCGCCGCCGTCTATCGCGATCGTGTCACCGGCCTGGAAAGCATCTTTCTCGCCGTTGGCGTCCTGGGCATTTACACCGGCCGCTACGATCCTTCGCAGCCCGGCAAGATAGCCTGGGCATCGGCGCCCGAACCGGGCACGGCGACGGGGACGCGCATCCTGTCCATCGTCGAGGCCAACGACAGCCCGTTCTTTTCCGAAGGAACCAGGGTATTCCGCCGCATCGACGGCCCTGTGCCGCGCTATGTGGCGATCGCCGACCTGTCGGGCGAGGCGCCGCCGGATACGGAGCGCGCCGTGTTTCAGAGCATCGGCGGCATCAGGGGGCTTTCGGCCGGTCCCGGGCAAGCAATCGCTCGTCTTCGTCTGGCACCCGAGCAAGAGATCGTCGATGGGTTGCGTCGTGCGTCTCGATCCGCAGCCCGACGGCTCGTATGCCCGCGTGCGGGAAGCCTGTCTCGCGGAGCAGATCAGCAAGTATCTCGACGGCGCCCCGGTCTCGTATGTTCTGGGCGCCTACAACAATTTCATACCGCTGCGCGATCCAAAGTCCAACGAGCTCGTGCACATCATCGGACTTGAAGCCCTCATTCCCGCCTCGCCGAAGGGTCGCCGCTTCGAGCAACTCACGGCGCACAACATGCGAAGCGACAAGGGTGGCTTCTACGCCGGCGCCATGTATGCCCTGCGCGACGCGCAAGGACGATGGCGCATCGGTGAGGTGAACGGCAAATACCGGCCGGGCCAGCCAGAACTCGTGTCGATCTACACGATTACCCCGTCGCCCTTCAGCGAGCCCGGCCGTCAGGCGATCTATTTTGGCGGCTACGACCCCAACTTTTTTCCATCATCCGACACGGCATGGGTCTACAGCACCGACCTTGCGAACGTGGTGGGGAGGTAATGTGCAATGAGGCCACGCCCTAGAGCCGGATACGGAAGCGCAGCTCTTCCTTGGCGCCGTAGGCAGCATCGGCCCTGAAGCGCTCGACCAGAACACCGCCATTGGCCGTGATGACCTTGTGCGAGGGCGTGTTGTCGGGTTCGGCGGTCAGTTCGACATAGTCGAGGCCCTCTCGCCGCACCTCCGGCAAGAGCAAAGCCAGGGCACGCGTGGCATAGCCGCGGCGGCGCTTCCAGGGAACGACGGCATAGCCAATGTGGCCCAGGCAGTGGCTCGGCAGGGCGGAGGTGCCGTGCTGCCAGCGAAAGCCGATCTGACCACAGAACTCGCCGTCCCACATCCAGCGGACGTAGCCCGGCAGGCGCGGCACCTGCGAGCCGTCCGGCAAAGTGATCGGGTCGCCCAGGCCCTCGCGATCGTCAGTGTGTGCGATGAAGGCGGCCGCGTCCTTCTCGATCAGCGCCAGGTGCTCCGCCGCGGCCTTCTCCAGCCGGATGTTGTCCGGCGACCAGCCGCGCTTCAGCGCGTCGGCATAGGCGTCGAGTCGGGCGAGAGAAGGGACAACGAGCTGCACTGGGGGGCTTTGGGGGGACCTTCGGGTGGGGCGGTGCTCTAGCACGAAATCGTCAATGAGACTCCCCCTGGATGATCGGTGTCTGAGCGTGCCGGACGGCTTCCAAGCGATTATCCTGCGGGTCTTGCTCGCGATCTCGGGGGAGGCGGCCATGGACAACTATTCGCTCAAGGACATCCAGGAATTCTTCTGGTCGCTGGGGCCGGCCGCGGTCGGGATTTTCCTGATCTGGTTCGCCCAGACCAAAGTTGCGCCCAACCGCGCGGCGGGCGGCCGGCAGATGCAGATGATCTCCTCCGGGGCCTATGGCGGATGCTGGCTGCTCGGCATCGTCATGTTGTGCGGCTTCGTCTGGATCTGGGTCAGCCCGTATCTCCCGCAGGGACGGCTCTTCGAAGGCGCGCTGGAAGACCTGCCCAACGACATGAGCGTGTCGACCAGCGACGGCGATACCGCGAAGGTCTTCTACGTCTCGGAAACCACGACGAGAAAGTCGTCCCTGCGCACCTTCAAGTTCGTCATCCGCGACAGCGAACGGAAGGTCGAGCGCCAGACCCTGGGCCTCGTCTTCTCGTCGAAGGACAACGAGTTCTATGCCCGCGTCGATCTGCGCCAGATCGGCAAGGCCGCGCTGATGAGCGGCTTCAATCTGTCGTTCCAGGAGCGCAAGCAGGACAACGGCGAAAAGGCCTATCTGCTGAGGTACATGGATGGCCCGCCCGAAGCCAAGTTCGACCTCGTCGTGAGCCAACCGGCAGGGCTACGGGCCGCCAACGACAGGCCGGCCGACACAAGGTTCGCGGCCCGCAGCGGCAATAACAATTGGTTCGCAAACCTGTTCGCGGCCTACGCACAGTCGGCGCCGTCCGCGGCGTGGACTCGGTCTTCCATCGTGACCGGACTCGCATCGGGCGCGGCCAGGGTGCGCGACGCGGCAATCGCCGAGCTGGCCGACAAGCTCCTGACGTCGGCGGACTACAGGGCCATCGCCGAGGCGATCGTCAGCCGCAAGGAGGACGGAGCGACCATCCGCTCGCGCTGGTCGGTCTACGAGGCCATCAGGACGGCGTTCGAGGCTGCCCGCGACACGCCGGTTCGCAACGGTGTCCTGGTGCCGCCGGTCCCGGCGGCCCTGCCATTGTCGGACGCGGCGCTTAACCAGGTCTTCATCGACGCACTGGCCGGCACGGCCTCGGCCAATACCGCGGCCAAGTGGCTTTTCCGCGATTCCGCCGACCCGCGGACCTTGGAGCTGCTGTTCCGCAAGATCGGACAGGCGTCGGATGCCGAGACGAAGGCCTGCTACGCCGCCTTTGCTGCCAACCTGTCCTATCAGTGGTCGGTCGGTGTGTTCCTGCCCGTCAAAGTCACTGGACGCCAGTGGACGGTCTCGGACGGTGACCTCAAGACGATCGAGAGCCTCTACGCCCGGGTCGCCGCACTCGAGGCGTTCGCGGCGGCGACGCCCGAGACGGTCAGCCAGTTCCACGCCGCAGACTTTGGCCTGGCGCTGCTGTATGCCGAGCTATCGCTGCTGCCGCCCGACAAGTTCAAGGGCGCACGTGTCGAGTCGGCGGAGGAAAAGGCGCGGTGGGCGCCGCGCGCCAAGGAGTTGATGGCGAAATTTGCCGCCGAACTCCCGCCGGGATCGAAACTCCTCGAACTCTACCGCTATCCGTTCCATCGAGACATCGCCGTTGCCGTGACGTCGTCCGGCATCTCGGTGGCCGCACTCAATCCGCCGCCGCCGCTCAAGGTCAACGCCAACGTCCGGGACAATTTCTGCAAGGAGGATGCTTCGTAGAAGAGTGCGAAGGCCGCCTCTTGCTGTAGTCTGGCCGCATGAGTTCCAGTCCCGTTCTCGTCCTCGACATCGACGGCGTCGTCTCGCTCGCCCAGCCGGGCTCGGCGCAACCCTGGTACGCCACCATGAAGGCCGACTGGGGCTTCGATCATGACGAGATGGCGCGGGACTTCTTCAGGATCGATTTTCAGGAAGTCGTGCGCGGCCGGCTCGATCTTTTCGTCGCCCTGCACGACTATCTGGAGCCCAAAGGCCTGGCCGATCGGCTCGACGAATTCGTCGCCTACTGGTTCGACAAGGACTGCGTCATCGACCGCGCGGTACTGGCGCAGGCCGATGCCTGGCGGCAACGCACCGGCGGGCGCTGCTTCGCCGCCTCCAACCAGGAGCATCACCGCGTCGCCTATCTGCGCGACCATGCCGGCCTCGGCGCGCATTTCGACGAGATCGTCTATTCCGCAGCGCTTGGCGTCTGCAAACCCGAGCGCGTCTTCTACACGACGACGCAGACTCGCATGGGTGTCAGCGCGGCTCAATCGATCCTGTTCGTCGACGACATGCCGGTCAACGTCGACGGCGCGCGAATGTGCGGCTGGCGCGCCATGCTCTATCGCGGGCCGGAAAGCCTCGAACAGGCGCTGGCGCAATGGGGCTAAAATCCGTGCTAGAGCGTATTCCGTACGAAGTCTCAAGCGCGTTTTCATTCGCCTCCCCCGTCTCGGGGGAGGTGCCCCGTCATACGGGGCGGAGGGGGAAGGCCCCAGAGATGTTTTTTGAAGACCATGATCTGAAATCTGCAGGTATTTCGACTGGCGCTTTCCCCCTCCGGCCCTCCGGGCCACCTCCCCCGAGACGGGGGAGGGATGACTTTGGGAGTCCCGAGGAAGCGCGCAATGAGGAACCGACGACATGTTGATGTTCGACATACCGTTCGGCACGACCGACTGGACCGACGTGGCGCGTACCGAGCACGCCGGCGAGACCGGCAAGGCCTACTGGCGCACGCGCAACTTCAACAATATCCGGGTGCGCATGGTCGAATACACGCCGGGCTATCTCGCCGACCATTGGTGCCAGAAGGGCCATGTGCTGCTGGTGCTGGAAGGCGAGCTCAAGACCGAGCTGGCCGACGGACGCACCGTCGTGCTGAAGCCTGGCCAGAGCTACCAGGTGGCCGACGGCGACCTGGCCCACCGCTCGCGCACCGAATCGGGTGCCAAACTCTTCATCGTGGACTGACATGGCTGACATGATCGGATTTGTCGGCGTCGGCACCATGGGCGAGCCGATGTGCTGCAACCTCGCCCGCAAGAGCGGTGCCACGGTGCTCGCGGCCGACCGCGATCCGGCGCCGCTCAAGCGCCTGGCGGCCGACGGCGTGAAGACCGCGTCACTCGACGAGATCGTGGCGAGCTGCCGGACCATCTTTCTCTCTTTGCCCGGCGGCAAGGAGGTTGAGCAGGTCTGTCTCGGTGATGGCGGCATTCTCTCCAAGGTTCAGATGGGCTGGACGGTGATCGACCTCAGCACGGCGCCGGCCGCGCTCGCCCGCCGGCTCTATGCCGAGTTCGAGGGCAAAGCGTCGGCCTTTGCCGATGCGCCGGTGGCGCGCACGCGCCAGGCGGCGATCGACGGCACCTTGTCGATCATGGTCGGCGCCACCGAGACGTGCTTTGCGCGCATCGAGCCGTTGCTGCGCCACATGGCGAGCGAGGTGACGCACTGCGGCGAGGCCGGCGCCGGCCAGACCGTCAAGATCCTGAACAACATGATCCTGTTCCAGACCGGCGTGGCGCTCGCCGAAGCGCTCACCATCGCCCGCGCCCACGGCGTCGATGGTAAGGTGCTGTTCGAGACGCTGACCAAGGGCTCGGCCGATTCCTTCGCCCTGCGCAACCACGGCATGAAGGCGATGCTGCCCGGCGTCTTCCCCGAGCGCGCCTTCTCCACGGACTATGCGCTGAAGGATCTCTCCTATGCCATCGAGATGGCCGAGCAGAAAGGCGTGCCGGCGCTCGGCGCCGATGTGGCGCGCGAGCTGATGGAGCGCGCCAAGGAGCTGGGCTACGGCAAGGAATACTGGCCGGTGCTGCTCAAGGCGATCGAGGACGGGACGAAGAAGTAGAGTCGTTCCGACGGCGGTTGCATCAAGCTTTCCTCCCCTGTCATCAGGGGAGGTGTCGTCGTCATACGACGACGGAGCAACTGTGTTGAGGTGA
>PLYQ01000091.1 GCA_003153415.1 Rhodospirillales bacterium
CCAGCATCATGCGATGGGCATGCAGTGCGCCCTTGGGCTGGCCGGTGGTACCGGAGGTGTAGATCAGCAGCGCCGGATCCTCGGCCGCTGTGTCGACGGTGGCGAAGCTGTCCGACGCCACGGCGAGCAGGCGGTCCCAGTCGAGGAAGTCGCGGCCGTGGGCGCTGGCGCCGATCACGATCACCGTCTTGAGATGGGGCAGGCGATCGCGCACGGCGAGCAGCTTGGGCAGCTGGCTCATGTCGGTGATCAGCGCGGAGGCCTCGGCGTTGGCCAGGCGGTATTCCAGCGCCTCCTCGCCGAACAGCGTGAACAGCGGCAGGACGACGGCGCCCATGCGGTAGCCGGCGAGGTGACAGAGGGTGAGTTCGGCACCCTGGCTCAGGAACACGCCGATCCTGTCGCCTTTGCCGATACCCTTGGCGGCAAGCGCGTTGGCCAGCCGCGAGCTGCCGGCGAGAAGCTGGCCGAAGGTCCAGTTGCGCACTCTGCCGTCGGCATTCTCGACGATCAGCGCCAGCGCCTCGGTCGGATGGCGCTCGCAGACGGCACGACCGATGTTGAAGCGCTCGGGCCTTGGCCAACGGAACTGGCGCATCGCTTCGTCGTAGGGCAGGCCGCGTGCGATCATGTCGGCGCGCACTCTATGGCATGTGGACCGCTCCAAGCCAGCGGGGGTATTCTGCAGCATGACCCCTGACGACCGTGCCTTCGCTCCCGACGCGGGCAACAAGACCTCCGATTCCGGCATCACCATCGTGCCGTCGGTCTGCCCGCACGATTGCACCAGCACCTGCGCGCTGGATGTCGAGCGGCTCGATGCCCGGACGATCGGCCGGGTGCGCGGCTCGATGCGCAACGACTACACCGCGGGCGTGATCTGCGAAAAGGTCGCCCGCTACGCCGAGCGAATCCACCATCCCGACCGGCTGATGAAGCCGCTGCGCCGCACCGGGCCCAAGGGTTCCAAGCAGTTCGCCGAAATCTCGTGGAGCGACGCCCTCGATATCGTGGCCGAGCAGTTCCAGGCCAAGGCGCGCCAGCACGGCACGGAAACCATCTGGCCATACTACTACGCCGGCACCATGGGGCTGGTGCAGCGCGACGGCATCAACCGCCTGCGCCACGTCATGAAATACTCGCGCTATTTCTCGACCATTTGCGTCACGCTCTCCGACACCGGCTGGATCGCCGGCGTCGGCGCCAAGCGCGGCGCCGACGTGCGCGAGGTCGACGAGCATTCCGACCTGGTGGTGATCTGGGGCGGCAATCCGGTAAACACCCAGGTCAATGTCATGACCCACGCCATGCGCGCCAAGAAGCGCGGAGCGAAGCTGGTCGTGGTCGATCCCTATCGCACCGGCACCGCCGAGCAGGCCGACATGCACCTCGCGGTTCGTCCTGGCACCGACGGCGCGTTGGCGGTCGGCGTCATGCATGTGCTGTTCAAGGAAGGCTACGCCGACTGGGATTATCTCCGCCGCTACACCGACGCGCCGGACGAGCTGGCCGCCCACGTCGCCACGCGCACGCCGGAGTGGGCGTCGAAGATCACCGGCCTGCCGGTCGAGGAGATCGTGGCCTTCGCCCGCCTGTTCGGCCAGAGCAAGGCCGCCTTCATCCGCTGTCACCACGGCTTCAGTCGCAGCCGCAACGGCGCGCACAACATGCATGCCGTCACCTGTCTGCCGGCGGTGACCGGCGCGTGGAAATACAAGGGTGGCGGCGCGCTCTACGGCCACACCGGCATGTATCCGGTCAACCGCACGGTGATCGAGGGACTCGATGTAGTCGACACCTCGATCCGCGAGCTCGACCAGTCGCGGCTGGGTCCGATCCTGACCGGCGATCGCGAGGCGTTGAAGAACGGCCCGCCGGTGACCGGCCTGTTGATCCAGAACACCAACCCGGCGATGGTCTGTCCCGAACTCGAGTTGGTGCACAGGGGCTTCAAGCGCGACGACCTGTTTGTCTGCGTGCACGAGCAGTTCATGACCGAGACGGCGGCCTACGCCGATATCGTACTGCCGGCCACCATGTTCCTCGAACACGACGACTTCTACACGGCGAGCGGCCACACCTTCTTCCAGGTGACCAAGGCGGTGATCGAGGCGCCCGGCGAGTGCCGCGAGAACCACTACGTGATCTCCGAGCTCGCCGAGCGGCTGGGCGCCCAGCATCGCGGCTTCGACATGACGCCGTGGGAGATCATGGACGAGGCATTGAACAAGTCCGGCATGTGGGACGCCGAGACCAACTGGAAGAAGGGCGGCCAGGACTTCCATCTCGGCTTCGAGACCTCGCACTTCCTCGACGGCTTCGCCTGGCCCGACAAGAAGTTCCGCTTCAAGCCCGATTGGGCGGCCTACGGTCCGCGCGGGCGGGACATGCCTGAATTGCCCGACCATTTCGACGTGATCGACAATGCCACTGCCGACAAGCCGTTCCGACTGGTCGCGGCGCCGGCGCGCACCTTCCTCAATTCGACCTTCACCGAGACGCCGAGCTCGCAGAAGCGCGAAGTGCGGCCGACGGCGATGATGAATCCCGAGGATTGTGCCGCGATGGGCCTCGCCGACGGCGATCGTGTGGAAATCGGCAACGAGCGCGGCAAGACGATCGTCAACGCCAAGGCCAAGCGAGGCCAGCAGCGCGGCGTGGTCGTCGTCGAAGGCATCTGGCCCAACCGCAACTTCGAGACCGGCATCGGCATCAATGCCGTGACCTCGGCCGATCCCGGCTGGCCGCATGGCGGCGCGGTGTTCCACGACACCGCTGTCTGGATCCGCAAGCTTGCCTGATTTCCCGGCGTGAGCGACCACTTCCAACCGGCGGCCAACCCCAGCGTCGTCCAGACCCAGGCGGTACGCGCGCCGGGCCGCGCCCACGTGTTGGTGATCGGCAACGAAAAAGGCGGCTCGGGCAAGTCTACCACCGCGCTGCATATCGCGGTGGCGCTGATGGGCGAGGGCGCACGTGTTGCCACGCTCGACCTCGACGCTCGTCAGGGCACCCTCAGCCGCTATCTCGAGAACCGCGCGGCATACGCCAAGCGCAAGGCTGTTGAATTGACGATGCCTACGCACGCGACCGTGCCGGCGTCGACCGATGAAGCTGACGAGACGGTGCGATTCGAGGCGGCGCTCGAGCCGGCGATGGCCTCGGCGGACTTCGTTATCGTCGACACGCCGGGCAGCGACACCCATCTTAGCCGGCTCGCCCACACCTGGGCCGACACGCTGCTGACGCCGCTGAACGACAGCTTCATCGATTTGGACCTGCTGGCGCGCGTCGATCCCGACACGCTCAAGATCGTGCGGCCGTCGATCTATGCCGAGGCGGTGTGGAAGCAGCGCCAGCTGCGCGCCATCCAGGGCGGCCGGCCGGTCGACTGGGTGGTGATGCGCAATCGTCTGGCCTCGCTCGCCGCACGCAACAAGCGCGACATGGGCAGCGTTCTCGAGGCCCTGGCCAAGCGCATCGGCTTTCGCATCGCCGCAGGTTTGAGCGAGCGCGTGGTCTACAAGGAGCTGTTTCTGAACGGGCTCACCTTGCTCGATCTGAAGCGCGGCAAGACCGGGCCGTCGCTGACGCTGAGCCACGTCGCGGCGCGTCAGGAAGTGCGCGACCTCGTGGCCGCGCTCACTCTGCCACCGCCAGCCTCTCGCGCGCCATCGGCCGGCCCCGCGACAGCAGCAGCCACGCCAGTCCGGCCAGCTGCAGGATGAACAGGGTGCCGAACGCCCAAGTGTAGCCGTCGGGCGAGTAGCCGGTGGCGGTCTTCGGCCATAGATCGACGACTTTGCCGATCGCCCACTGGCCGGCGAAAATCACCGAGAAGGTGATGAGATTGCTGCTGGTGGTGACCCTGCCGGCATAGTCCGGCGGAAAGGCCGCCGCCATCACCGGCAGGTACTGAATCATGCAGGCGCCCAAGAAGCCGAACAGCGCCCAGGCGATCAACGGATGGCTCGGAGACGCGAAGGCAAGCCAGCCACACACCAGGGCGAACAGGAGGCTGGTGATGCTGGTCGTGACAAAGTCGTTGATCCCGATCCGGCGGCACAAGCCCGCGATGACGCCACTTGAGGCGAAGCCTAGGGTCATGACCGCGGTGGTGTAGAGCTGCAGATCGGCGCGCGCTTCCTTGTCAGCGATCCCGCCGACATCGCGCAGCCACGGTCCGATCCAGAGCGAGATGCAGCCGATGAAGACGAGCTGCTGGACGGAGATCAGCGGCTGGAGGCGCCAGTAGAAGCCGTCGGTCAGCACGATTCGGGTGGCGCGGAACTGCTCGCGCAAGGTGCCCCTGGACTTGGCGGGCGCCCGTTCCGGCACAATGACGAAAAGCAACACGGCAGTCCCCAGGCAGAGGCCCGCCAGCCAGAAAAACAGGCCCTGCCAGCTCATGATGGAGAGCGACCATTGGACCGGCCAAGTCGCAGCCATCGACCCCGCGCCGCCGGCCATCATATGGAAGCCTGTGATGAGGCCCCAACGCTCTGGCGGATACCAGAGCGTGATCGCCTTGATGGCGGCCATCAGCCCGCCGGCGAAGCCGAGGCCGATCAAGCCGCGCGCGAGAACCAGCTCGGGCAGCGCCGCCGCGAGACCGAACAGAGCAGAGCCCGCCGCGGCAAGGACCAGCAACACCGTCTGCACGCGGCGTGGCCCGTAGCGGTCGAGCGCCACGCCCAGGATCGGCTGGCAGCCGGCGAAGAATAGAAAGAAGACCGACGTGAGGAGGCCCAGATCGCCCGCCGTGATGCCGATGTCGCGTTCGAGGTAGGGAAAGATCACCGCGTTCACGCCGCGGAAGATGTAGGAAAGAAAGTAGGCGAACGCGAACGGCAGGAAGACCCGCAGCAGCAGCGTCATGTTGGCGCGAGCGTCGTTCGCGCGGGTCGGGGCGTTTCCGGTCATGTTTCTTATGGGCGGCGAAGCGCGGCGCGCACCATATTCCACAGCCTGGAGGGGGTCAAAAGCTTAGCGCCGCAACGCCAGCACTTCCTTCGCCAGGCGAGCGGCCACGACTTCGTGGCCGTGCTCGGTCCAATGCAGGTCGGTCTTGCGGTAGGCGCCGCGCACGCCCTGCAGGTCCTGCTGCAGGTCGATGAAGCGAATGTCCGTCTTGGCAAGTGCCGCGACCATCGCCGCGTGGATGGCGGCGCGACCCAGCGTGTAGCTCGAATAGCGCGGCCAGGGTTGCCAGAAATCCATGAAGTCGGGATCGGTCGTGCCGACAGGGATGACTGCGACGAGGAATTTCACGCCGTGCGAGCGCACCAGCCTGTCGGTCGCGGTGAGCCACGACATCGTCGCCTTGATCTCGTCGGCGGATACCGCGGCGGCAGCCTCGGCCGGGGTCATCGAGAATTTTTGCGGGCTGGTTTCCATCGAGATCAGTCCCTTGAGAATCCAGCCCTGCAGATACTCGCGGTCGAAGCGGCGCGGCACGAACTCCGACCAGAAACGCTCGCCGCCGCGGCCGAGGATTTCCTCGATGACGCGGGGCTCAAGCTGCGGGAAGTAGTGCTGATGCATGAGCCGCACCAGAACGGCCAACCCTTCGGCGCGAGGCTTGTCGAGCGCTTCGGCGATGATCTCGCGCTCGTTCGGGACGTAGCTTCCGCCTTGTGCGGCTCCCGACAGTCGCATGGCATTGACGGCTTGCCAGGTGACGTGCGGCGCGACGCGGCCGAGCAGCGAGGGCCGCGGCAACTCGGCGATGAACGGTAGTAGCGGGGCGTCCTGCGGGAACGACTCTGTCACCGTGTCGTTGCCTGAATAGAACAGCAGCACGATGGCGTCGGGCACAAGGCTGAGGCCGAGTTCCTTGATGCGGTAGTAATATTCGATCGGCCCGGTCCCGGCGACGCCGAGATTGATCGCCTCGACGTCCTCGTGCTGCGCTCCGACGAGCATACCCTCGATGCGCGCCGGCAGGGCGGCGCGGGTGAAACCGCCTTCGAGGAAACTGTCGCCGATGAACACAGAGCGGAAAGCCACGCCCGGCGGCTTGGCGACGGACCGCTCGCGGTCGCGCATCAGCCAGCTGTTGGTGGCGAAGGTAACGTCCGGCATGCCGCTGCTCCATTGGGCGACGGCATTGACGCTGACCGGTGCAGGCCGCAGCAGGTAGGCGGGCCACGACGGCGTGATCAGCCAGGCTACCAGCTCGGCGCCAATCAGCGCCGTGCAAAGCAGGAGCACGCCGTAGACAATCCAGAAAAAAGACTTCTTTTTTTGCAAGACAATGACGGCGTGTATGGGCCGGGCGGACTATGCTGGAAGGGGTCAGAAGAGGCAAGGGAGGGTGAAGGTCGATGCCGGACGATCGCAAGCTGCCGTCACCCGCGCGCGCCAATGCGGTCGATGCGTTTGTCCGTGAGGTCGAGCGCCTGCCGGCCACGCGCGCGGGCGGCGGCCGCGGCCGCCTTCTGTTCGCCATGGATGCGACTGCGAGCCGCGAGCCGACCTGGGATCATGCCTGCGCTATCCAGGGCGAAATGTTCGTTACAGCCGATGCCCTGGGCGGCCTCGATGTCCGGCTTGCCTTCTATCGCGGCTTCGACGAGTTTAAGGTCAGCCGCTGGACCTCCGACGGCCGCGAACTGGCGCGGCTGATGAGCGCGGTGCGCTGCCTCGCCGGACGTACGCAGATTGCAAAGATGCTGCGCTACGCCGGCGAACAGCGTCGCGAGAGCCGCATCGATGCCGTGGTCTTCGTCGGCGATTGCTGCGAGGAAGACGTCGATCAGGTCGGCCACGAGGCCGGCCAACTCGGCCTGCTCGGGCTTCCGGTGTTCGTCTTTCAGGAAGGGGACGATCGTACCGCGTCGCGGCTGTTTCCCCAGATCGCCAAGCTGACGCGCGGCGCCTATTGCAAGTTCGACCGCACAAGCCCCGACCAACTCAAGCGCCTCTTGGGGGCAGTCGCGGCCTATGCGGCCGGCGGACGCGCCGCACTCCTGAAATACGGCAAGGAGCGGGGCGGCGCTGCGGCGCTGCTTACCAACCAGATGAAATAGAGATGGATCTCTGCGCGTCCGTCCGGATCTTCTTCGATGCCGAGATCCTGCCGCGCCATCGCGACTGGGTGGAGCATGTCGTCCGGCGCGGCGAGCCCGCGCCGTTCCTCGCCGGCTTGCGGGCCAAAGCTCACGCGGCGGGGCTGTGGAACCTCGGCCTGAGGGACCGGGTGAGCAACCTCGACTTCGCGCCGCTGGCCGAGATCATGGGGCGCCTGCCGTGGGCCCCCGAGGTTCTCAACTGCCAGGCACCCGATGTGCCCAACATGATCATGCTGCAGCATGCCGCCACGCCCGCGCAGAAGAAGCGCTGGCTGGAACCGCTGCTCGAGGGCCGGGTCCGCTCGGCATTCGGTATGACCGAACCCGATGTCGCCTCATCGGACGCCACCAACATTGCCACGACGCTCCATCGCGACGGCAATCGGTGGGTGGTGAACGGCCGCAAGTGGTACATCCGCCCATCCCGACTGCTCCTTTGTGATCGTGGTGGGCGTGTCGCGGCCGGACGCCGCGCGCACCGGCCGGCACTCCTGTGTGATCGTACCCATGGGCACGCCCGGCCTGCGCGTCGTGCGCGAGCTGCGCTTCATGGGCTGGGAGGACAATATCGCGCCCATCGCCGAACTCGATTTCCACGACGTGCGCGTTCTGGTCGAGAACCTCTTGGGTGCCGAAGGCGAAGGCTTTGCGGCAGCGCAAGTGCGACCGGGGCCGGCGCGGCTGCATCATTGCATGCGCGCCATCGGGACCTGCGAGGTGCTGGTCGAGCTGATGATGGCCAGGGCCGCCGAGCGCCGCGCTTTCGGCCGCGCTGTGATCGACTACGACGCCACGTAAGCGGCGATCGCGCGCTCGCGCATCGAGATCGAGCAGGCGCGACTTCTGGTGGCGCAGACCGCCGGACGCCTGGATCGCGAGGGCCATCAGGCGGTGTGGCGCGACGTCTCGATGGCCAAGGTCGCAGTGCCCGAGATGGCACAGCGCATCGCCGATCGGGCGATACAGATCTTTGGCGCCATGGGCGGCAGCGACAATGCCCCGATCCATCGCGCCTTTGCCATGGCGCGCCTGCTGCGCATCGCCGACGGGCCGGACGAGGTCCACCTGCGCCAAATCTTCCGCCAGGAGCCGCCCGCGCGGTGGAGTATCTCGGACTCTCCCTGCATCACGCGCCCGAAGGATTAGGCGCCGAGGAGGCGGGCCGCCCAGGTTCCGGGCAATAGCCCGCCGAACCACACGGCGGCCTTGGTGCCGACGGGAAAGGCGATGCGCGCCTTGTTGCGGGCGAGACCGCGGCGGATGATTCCGGAGGCCCGCTCCGCGGACATCAGGAACGGCATGGGAAAGGGCGCCTTGGCTGTCATGCGGCTCACGACGAAACCAGGGCAGACGACGCTGACGCCGATGCCGCTCTTCTTCAGCACGTAACGGATGCTTTCACCCCAGACCCGCACCGCCGCCTTGCTGGCGTTGTAAGACGCCGAGTAGGGCAGGCCGATGAAGCTCGCCAGCGAGGAGACGACGGCGATCTGGCCGTACCCGCGCGCGGTCATGCGGCCAAGCAGCGGCTCCACGGTGTTCAGCACGCCGCCGACATTGACTTCCAGCGTCCTGCGGACGATCGAGAAATCGTCGAGCGACGAATTGTCCTCGTCGATCGAAATCCCGGCATTGGCGATCATGAGGTCGACGGGATGGGCGTTGTCGAATTTGGTGAGCCAGGCCGCCAGCGCCTCGCGGTCGGCGACATCGATCTGCCCGGCGTCGACCGTGGCGCCCTTGGCCCTGCAGGCATCCACAACCGCCTGCAGGCGCGCACCGTCGCGCCCGCTCAGCGCCAAGGCGATTCCCGGCGCGGCATAGTCGAGCGCCAATGCCTCGCCGATCCCGCTCGAGGCACCTGTGATGACGATGTTTGCGAAACTCTTCATGGGATAACCTTCCCGCGCCCTGCGTTGTGCGCGCCTGGGGCGGATATTAGAGTGCCTCGCCGCATCGCGGCCAGTGGAGTGGACGGTTTGATTGCAAGCATGACGGGGTACGCCCGGGCGCAGGGTTCGGATGAGCAGCGGCACTGGGTGTGGGAGGCGCGCAGCGTCAACGGGCGCAATCTCGAAATCCGCTGCCGGGTGCCGCAGGGCTTCGACCGCCTGGAAAATCCGGCACGAACCGCCGTCGGCGGCAAGCTCAGGCGCGGCAATGTCTCGCTCACCCTCACCATCGCCAGTGAGCGCCAGTCCAAGCCGTTGCGCATCAATCGCGCCCTGCTGGCCGAGCTTGGCGTGCTGGTCGACGAGGTCCGCAAGGGTACGGGCGCTGCCGCCCCTTCGGCGGACGGTCTGTTGCGCGTGCGCGGCGTGATTGAGGAAGAGGACGAGAGCGAGGAAACCGAAGAGGCGATCGCCGCCCTCGACAAGGCGCTCACGAAAACGCTCGATGAGGTGCTGAAGGCCCTAGTCGCTGCCCGGGCCGCCGAAGGCAAGGCGCTCGCCGGTGTGATCGACGGTCATATCGGCGAAATCGACGGCCTGTGCAAACGCGCCGCCGAGCGGGCCCAGGCGCAGATCGGCACGGTGCGCGCTCGCTTCGAGGGCCAGCTTGCTGACCTTCTGGAGCGTGCGCCGCCGCTTTCGGAGGAGCGGTTCGCCCAGGAAGTAGCGCTACTGGTCGGCAAGGCCGACGTGCGCGAGGAACTGGACCGGCTGGCGGCCCACATCGCCCAGACGCGCAGCTTGCTCGCCGACGCCCGGACCGACAATCCGGTCGGCCGCAAGTTCGACTTTCTCTGCCAGGAATTCAATCGCGAGGCCAACACGCTGTGCTCGAAGTCGGCCGACATCGAGCTGACGCGCATCGGCATCGACCTGAAGGGCGCCATCGAGCGCATGCGGGAGCAGGTGCAGAATGTCGAATGAAGTCGAGGCGCCCGCCATCCAGCGGCGTGGCCTGATGCTGGTGCTGTCCTCGCCCTCGGGAGCGGGCAAGACCACCCTGTCGCGACTCCTGCTGGAGAATGACTCGCAGATCCAGCTGAGCGTCTCGTGCACGACACGCGAGAAGCGGCCCGGCGAGAAGGATGGCGTCGACTACAAGTTCATCGACACGCCGAGTTTCCGCGGCATGATTGAACGCGGCGAATTCCTCGAGCACGCCCGTGTATTCGACCACTATTACGGAACGCCCCGGCCGCCGGTTGAGGCGGCTCTCGATGGCGGCCGCGACATGCTGTTCGACATCGACTGGCAAGGCACGCAGCAGCTCAAAGAGAAGGCGCGCGACGATCTGGTGACGGTGTTCATCCTGCCGCCCTCGACGCGTGAATTGGAGCGGCGCCTGATCACACGCGCCCAGGATCCAGCGGACGTCGTGGCGCGGCGCATGAGCAAGGCCGCCGACGAAATGAGCCATTGGCCGGAATACGATTACGTCGTGATCAATCGCAACATCGGCGAGAGCCTGACGCAGCTTAAATCGATCCTGACTGCCGAGAGGTTGAAGCGCGAGCGGCAATTCGGTCTCTCCGGATTCGTGAAGGCGCTACGTGAGGGCCGCTAGTTCGCAATATGCCTATAGCCGACCGGTGGGCGGTCACCGCCTTCCAGATCGGCGCGCGCCACCAGTTGGTTGAGCACCGCGGCATCCTGCCAGATCCTGACCGCTTCGCTTAACCGGCCGAGGGCCTCGTAGCGTAACGCCAGCCGGGCATACATTTGACCCTTCAATTTCGCGTCCGGGGGCCGGGGGAACCGCAGAAGGGCGGCGATCCGGCGCTGCTCGCCATCGTCATCTCGCGGCCCGCGCTGGAAACGGCGCAACACCGCGATCGCCGTCGAGACGAAGCGTCCGCGTGGCCCCGGGTGGCGCGAGGCGAAGTCCTCGTCGTACTTGAGGCCTTCGACGTAGGCCGCCGGAAGGCCCGCGAGGGTTTCCTTGACCAGCAGGTAGGTCGCTTCCGCGATTTGCGGCCGCTTGAACAGCATGGCGTGATTGCAGAAGCAGCGCGCATGGCCCCAGATGAAAAGGACACAGAGCAGCGGATTGGCGCCGAGAAAGCCGGAGTCGCTGCACATCCGCATGATGTGATTGAGGCGGCCCCGCATATGCTTGATCGCGTCGCCACGCTTGTTGCTGCTCTGGTCGGGATGCGACGCGTATTTGGAAAAGATGCCCGGTACGTACTTGATGGTGCTGTGTGCTGCCAGCCGGCACCACAGCTCGAACTCGATGCAGTCGGGGTTCCAGTCATCGCTCTCGAGCCCGGCCCCGATCAGGGCCTGGCGTCGAAAGAAGGTCGAGCAGAAGTAGGGGCAGTAATCGGCCATCAGATAATCGACGAGATTGAACGGCCCGCTCGTCCACAGCCCGGTCTGCCGGCCGTTTATGTCGGTGATCATCGCGTCGCCCGTAACCGCTCCCACTTCGACATTTTCTCGTAGGATCGCGATCGCCCGTTCCGTCGCATCGGGAAGGAGCTCCTCGTCTGCCTGACAGGAGCCGATGAATTCACCCGAGCAGCGATGCAGCGCGCGCCACAACCCATCGCTTGGTCCATTATCCGGCTCGGAAACGATTTTTAGCCGGTCGCCATAGCTTCTTAGGATGTCGAGCGTCCCATCCGTCGAGGCGCCATCCTGGACGATGAACTCAATATTGGCGTGGGTCTGCGCCAGCACGCTGTCGATCGCTCGACGGATCGTTGCCGCCCCGTTGCGAACGAACATGAACACCGAAACCAACGGCGTTGCCTCTGCCGCGTCGATAGGTGCGGTGGCGGTATCGATCATTGCGACTGCGCTAGCACAGGTGGGTTTGACTGCCTAGGCATGATCGAATGCCGGGGCTCGTCCGGACGGTCAGGAGGCGACGGCCACGCCGAAAGTCTTGGCCACCGCCGAGCCGTGAGGATTTGCGGCTGCATCATCGAGCCGGCGGAGCATGTCGGTGTAGGCCGCTTCCAGACGTCGGGCGAATCCCACGGAATCGGCCAGTCCGTTTTCGATCGACATCCGCCGCAGGTTGTGGCGCAGGAAGAGCAGCCGTTCCGGGTCATTTGCAAGCCGCGAGGCGGTCTCGACGTACTGATCCAGGGTATCGGTTGCAAGTTCAGGGCATCCGGCGGCCCGAACGAGAGAAGAGCCGTAGGCGCTGACAAATCTGTCGCCCTTCCAGGTGATTACCGGGACGCCCTGCCATAGGGACTCTGCAATGGTATTGCCACCGCAGTACGGCCAGGTGTCTAGGCTGATGTCTATGCCGCCATACACTCGCATCAGGCTCGCGCGTTCAATGCCAGCCCCGATGATCAGCCGATCGGAGGAAATACCGAAACGGCGGAATCGGTCGGCCAGCAGACGCCGACTTGCCGGACTGGCGAGCTGGAAGTTTTGAATATGAAGTTTTGCATTGGGGACGCGGTGCAAGAGGCTCGCCCACACTTCAATAACCTGGATATTGAGCTTCGCGCCGCTTCCAAAATAGCCAAATGTGACGAATGAATTGCGGATCGAAGGAGGATCCACGATGGGCGGTTCATTAGAAGCCGTGTAGTCGTAGGACAGGAAGCAGCCCGGAAGACGGTAGAGACTCTCCGAGTAGTATTGCTGACTGTCCGACACCGACGGTGTCGCGCGCTCGTCGCTGAGCAGGTAGTCGACGTTCGGCACCTGGCTGGATCCCAAGTGATTTAGATGGCTCACCTGAACCGGCGCAAGGCGCCGTCCCATCGCCGTCAGACGATGGCCGGGCGTGAAGCCGCTCAATTCGACGAAGATGTCGAGGCGATCGTTGCGGACCAGGTTTGCGAAGGCGTTGTCGTCGAGGCGCTCGCCGACGGCGGGAGGGTCGCCGACCAGTTCGTGCAAAGCCGGCGTATGGCGAAAAGCATCGAACGACGGCGTCCGGCCTTCGACCAGACGCTGCGACGAATAGCCAAAGACCTCAAAGTGAGTGCGATCGTGAGCGGCGATCACATTCCGCATTGTAAAGCGAATGGTGTCGCTGTTCATAAATGCGCAGTGGTAGCCGATTCTGATCTTTCCTTCGGGCGCGCGCGCGGCTTTCGGAGCGACAACCCGAAGATCGCGGACGTGAGGGGCTATCCACCTGCGTTGCCGCTCCGCGAGAGCGGCGTCGCTAAGGCCCGGAACCTTGAGCAGGGCCTGGCAGGCCAGACTATCGACCACCAAGTCGTTAGGCCGTCTCGCGCGCTCCCACATCGTCAACGCGAGCCCAACTTGTCCCCGTGAATCGTAGAGACTTCCAACCATCGCATAAACATCGGCTAGCATCGCCGAACGTGCCGCCGATGTATCGAACTCCGACGCAGGCAGCCCCTTTACGAACATCGTTCGAGTAAGCCACGGACCGAGCGAGGGGAAATTCCACAAGGAATATCCCGCGTGGATTGGCGGCCGGCCTTGCATGCGCTTCAGCAACGCCAGGAACACCCGCAGCGGACGTGACAGAAATCCCAAGGCATGTGCCCGGTTGCCCGCCAGCCGATCGAGCGAATGCAGGACGCGATGATCGGACATCAGGAGTGTGCGCAATTCGTCTACGACGTCTTGCAAATGATTCGTGAACGCCGAGTCCGCTTGGGAGGCTCCGAACACATCGGCGTGCTCCCGCATGGTCGAAAGCTGGTTGATCTGGGCTTCCAGCATGAGGGATGTGTGTGTTCCCTCAAAAAAACCGTCTTTGGAGAAAAGCCCGGCAACGAGGTCGAGACGCGCCTGAATTCCGCGCTCGAGATCCTGCGGCGGCGCGATCAAATCGAGCCGCAGCTTGTCGCCTTCGATCATCTTGTGGTTGGTCGACCGCAGGCCAAATTCGGTGGCGAGCCGGCACCAGATCTCGAGCTCGATTGAGTCCACGAACCAGGCATCGGAGTTGAGCCCGCAGGCAACAAGCGCTTGGCGATTGATGAACCCCGAAGGGATGCAGGGCCGATAGCTGGACAACAGCAGGGTTACGATGTCGACGTTGGAGAGAGAGCCACCGGACGCGTCGATGAGAAATCCGCTGCCACATAAACCGCCAGCGTCCGGGTCGCGCCGGAACTCGCCGGCGACGAATTCGAAAGCATCCGGAGCGAAGGAAGCATTGCCGGGACAAATGGCAATGTACCGGCCGCGGCATTGCCGAAGCGCGAATAGCAGACGTTCACCCGGATTCGTCGGCGTCTTGGGAAACAATCTGATCCGAGGGTCGGATTGAGCCGCCTGCCGCAGGAATTCGATGCTTGGTCCGGTCGATTCGGGACTAGCGACGACGAGCTCGAAACTGCCGCGACTCTGCGCCTGGATGGCCGCGAGGTTTCGCTTGGCCTGTGTAAGGGTGCTCGCCGCGCAAAAGACCACCGAAAAGAGCGGGTCTGGTCCCACTTCGACAAGCTTCATTAGGCAGCGCCCGCGGAGCGAACGCTTGCCCGATTGGGCACGGCCGTAAGGTGTCGGTCGATGATGCAGAAAATAGAAGGGACCGGGGACATGGTCTTCTTCAAGTACCTTTCGGACGTCTTAATCTTTCCACTGAAAGGCACCCACCAAGGCTGGCCATGCCAATTGCAACGCTTTTACCGCAAGTAACGGCGGCAGGGCAACTTGGCGCCGCGAGGATACGCAGCCGGACCGATCGCTCCTGTTGGGCCAATTGTCTTTTCATGCGGCATGTCGTAGCGAACGAGCTCAATGGCCGGCAAATCAGGCAGTCTCGACCGCTATCGGGAGAAATGGCGTGAGGCACCTCGCGGTAGTGATACCGACGGCCGCATCGTCTCGTCCGATCTCCTGGCAATGACGGACGATGGTCTTCTCGCTGTATGGGATGCCATGGCCGCCCGGCGCTATGCCGGTGAAATTGGCTGGCTGGGACCGCTCTATGTAGATGCTTTCCGAGGCAAGCGTGTCCTCGAACTGGGTTCGGGTCTCGGCTTCGACGGTATCCGCTTTGCGCTGCAGGGCGCGGCGTGGACCTTCGCTGACATTGTGGCGGAAAATCTTGCCGTCGTCCGTCGCATTGCCGAACTGAAAGGCTTGGGTGAGAGCGTTCGCTTCCATTTGATCGACGACAATCTCTCGTTCGCCGCGTTACCGTCAGATTACGACGCGATCTGGGTGTTCGGGTCGATCCATCACGTTCCTTTTGAAATGGCACGCCAGGAGGCGCTCGAGGTGCTTGGCCACCTGAGCCCCGGCGGGCGGTGGATGGAACTCGTCTATCCGCGCGAGCGATGGCTGCGCGAGGGCGCTTTGTCGTTCGATGCCTGGGGCCGGGTGACGGACGGCGAGCGGACCCCGTGGGCGGAATGGCACGACGTCGAGAAGGTGAGGCGCCGCCTGTTCCCAGCGCCGCTGCGCACGGTGCTCGACTTCGAATTCTGCTCGCACAACTACCGCTGGCTGGATTTGCAGTACGTCTCCGACCGATCGTTTCGCATGGCCGATTTCGACGTCGGCCTGTTGTCGCGGTCGGTCGACCTTCGCGGCGAACCGGTGACCTTGCAGGCCGGAGCCCGTCGGCAATTGCGCACGACCTGGTCGTTCGTTTGTCGTGCGGGCCTGTTCGCGCCGGCAGTCGAAATCGACCTTCTGCCGCCACTCCACACCCTGGCGGCCGGCGAACCGAGCCTGCCTGGCGTGGCTGTGGATATCGAGAGCCGGGTCGAACGCGGGGCCGTGGGGTTCGGTCTTCTCGATGGGAGCGGTGCCTACCTGCCGGCGGCGGAGGCCGTCGTCGAAAGCGGACCGGACAGCCGTTGGATTACCTTGCGGGCAGTAGGGGGTGGATTGCCTGCGAAGCTGGTCATCCGCAACCTGCGTGCCGACGGTCGCAGCGCATTCACGGTCCACTCCGCCGCGCTCAGAGTTGCGAATTAGGCTCAGTCCGAGCGCAGGGCCTGCGACAGACGCACGAAGTCGGCCACCGACAGTTCCTCCGCTCGTGCCCTGGGCGACAGGCCGAACTCGCCGAGCACGGCCGTCGGGTCGGCGAACAGGCTGGCGAGCGAGCCGCGCAACATCTTGCGTCGTTGGCCGAACGCTGCCGCGGTGAGCCGCTCCAGCGGCCCGAGGTCGGCCAGCCGCGCGGCGGCCGGCCGTGGCGTCAGGCGGGCGACCGAGGAAGTGACCTTGGGCGGCGGCACGAAAGCCGACGGCGAGACGTCGAACAGACGACGAACCTCGCAGACGTGCTGGGCGAGAACCGACAGGCGGCCATACTCCTTGGTCCTTGGCACGGCGACCAGGCGATCGACGACCTCCTTCTGGAACATCAGCACCATGTCGGCAATGTCATCGGCGGCGTGCAGCCAGCGCACCAGCAGCGCCGTCGACACGTTGTATGGCAGGTTGGCCACAATGCGACGAGGCGGCGGCCCCAGGCTTGCGGGGGCGATCTGGAGGGCATCGCCTTCGATCACCGTCAGGCGGAGTTCTGCGACCGCCTGAAGCTCGTGCAGGGCGCCAATCGCCCTGGGATCGACTTCGACGGCAACCACGCGGGCAGCGCCTTCCAGAAGCAGTGCGCGCGTCAACCCGCCGGGGCCGGGGCCGACTTCGATTGTCGTACCTTCTGTCAATGGAGCCGCCGCGCGCGCGATGCGCCGCGTCAGGTTGAGATCGAGCAGGAAGTGCTGGCCCAGTCGCTTGCGGGCGTCGAGACCGTGGGTGGCGATGGTCTCGCGCAGCGGCGGCATCCCGGCGACGCCGTCCGCGCCATGAGCCCCCATGGATCAGGTCTTGCGCCGGCGGGCCATGTCATCCGCCATGTCGAGGGCGGCGAGCAGGCTCGCCGCATCGGCGCGGCCGGTTCCGGCGATGTCGAGTGCCGTGCCGTGGTCGGGCGAAGTGCGTACGAAGGGCAGGCCGAGCGTAATGTTGACGCCGCCCCAGAAATCGATGGTCTTGATCGGGATCAGCGCCTGATCGTGATACATGCAGAGCGCGGCATCGTAGGTCGCACGCGCGGCCGGATGGAACAGCGTGTCGGCAGGCGCTGGTCCACGCACCTCGATGCCGTCGCGCCGGAGAATATCGATGGCAGGTGCTATCAGCCGGATTTCCTCGTCCCCCATGGCGCCCTGTTCGCCGGCGTGGGGATTAAGACCCGCGACCGCTAACCGCGGCCGGGCGATGCCGAACAACGATTGCAGCCCCGTCGCCGCGATCCGACCAGCGCGCACGATACCGGACACATCGAGTGCGCGCACGGCGTCGGCCAGCGCCAGATGGATGGTTACCGGCACAACCCGAAGCTCAGGGCAGGCGAGCATCATTGCGACCTCGACGCCTGCCAGTTCGGCCAGAAACTCGGTATGGCCGGGATGGCGGAACCCCGCGTCCTGCAGGACCTTCTTCTGAATCGGATTGGTGACGATGCCGGCCGCCTCGCCCGACTGCGCCAACGCCACGGCGCGCTCGATCGAGGCGATCGTCGCGGGCGCATTGGCGGCATTCGGATGGCCAGCCTTCGCGGCTGTCGCGAGGAACACCGGCAACACCGGCAGCGCGGTGGAAAATACCTCGGTCGCCTCGTATGGCCGGCTAATGGTGCGGATCGGCACGTCGAGGTTCAGAGCTCGCGCTAGCGCTTCCAGGCGCCCCGGATCGTCGATCAGGAAGAACGGTCGCGTTGCGTTTCGCCTTGCCAGCCAGGCCTTGAGGCTGAGTTCGCCGCCGACACCGGCCGGCTCGCCCATCGTCATGGCGAGCGGCAGTAGCGAGGTCATGGCTTGATTTCGACCGTTGCCACGCGGCGCATGTCGCGCATGTAGCGCCGGCCCGCCGCTTCGAGTTTCTGCAGCAGGATCTGCTGAGCGATGGCGTCGCGTGTCGGCAGCCCGTCGCCGCCTTCCTTGCTGCAGAGCGCTACGACCTGAAGCCCTTCGGCGACGCGAAAGGGCCCGGCCGTGCCGCCAACGCGCAGTTTGGGGATTTCCTCGTACATTTGGCGGTTGCCTGCGAGATCGCCGGCTCGCACGCCCGAAAGGTCACCCGACGTCGCGCCTTTCAGTTGGCGGCCCTGGGCATGCAGATCGGTGCATTGGCGCACAGCGGCCATGGCCTTTTGAGCATCGGCGCTCGCCCTGTTGGTTTCCTCGGCCGAGGCGTTCACCGGAAGAGCGAGCGTCATCTGTACCAGATTGAGGCGAACGTCGTCGGGCTTGGCCGTGGCGAACGGCCGGCGGTCGACGACATAGAGGATGTGCCAACCGGCCGGCGTGCGGATCGGCTCGGAAGCTTGGCGCGGAGGCAACTTTTCGACGGCGGCGTCGAGGGCAGGGTCGAGCGAGCCAGGCAGGACCCAGCCGAGGTCGCCGCCGCTATGCGCCGTCGCGCCTTGTGAAAACTGCTGGGCGAGCGCGGCGAAGGGCGCACCGCGCTTGAGCTGCTCGACGACGCGGTCGGCGCTACGGCGGGCCTCGTCGGCTTGCTCGACCTTGTCGATGGGCACGAAGATCTCCGCCACCCGTGACTCAGTCTTGCCGACGTTGCCGCGAACCCGAGCCAGCGCGTCGTCGATTTCGGCATCGGATACGTCGACCTGAGGGCGCACGCGGCGGCGCACGATCTTCGACCAGGCGATGGTGGCCTCGATTTGCTGCAAGGCAACCTCGTAAGCGACGCCAATACCCTGCAGGTACTGGCGGAACTGGCCGCGGGCCATGCCCGCCGATCGTTCAATCTCAGCGACGCGCTGATTGAGCTCGGCCTCGGTCACACGCAATCCGAGGCCCTTGGAGTTCTGTATCTGCATTCTCTCGTCGATCATCTGGCGCAAAATCTGCGGCGCCAGCCGCTGGCGCATCTCCGGACTGTCCTGCAGGCCGCTCGATTTGATGGCGAAGATGATACGCTGATTGAGATCGAAGTCGGTGATTGCGTCGTCGTTCACCCGAGCCACGACACGCAGTCCCTGCGCCGATGCCAGGATGGGGCAGAGCGAGAGACTGATCGCGAGGAAAGCGCGGAGGAACAGCGCGAACATTGAACCGAAAAAATGGAGAGAAGGGCTCGCATTATATTCGGGCGCGCTCATGCTGCAATGGACCAGCGGCCCGCCGTGGAGTCGCAGATACGAACCCGGTCCGGCTTATTCATGGCGCAAGTGAGGCTTCCGTCGGCACATTGCTGTGCTTGACGCTAGACGGCGGGTACGTTAGCCCGGAGGGCCTGAACAAGGGGGCACTACTCCCCGCATGACCGCTGCCCGTCGTCCGACCGCTGCTTCCAGCATCTGGGACCTGATCCGCTCAGGCGTGGGTTATCACCTCGACAATTTCGGCCGCTGGCTGATTGCGCACGCCCCGACCGTGGGCGCGGCCTACGCCGCGTTCCTGGCGCCAGGCCAGCCGCGGCTCGGCCCTCGACCGGGCTGGCGGTTTGCCGAGGAATATTACGATCAACGGAAATGGCTGGCTTGCCGGCGCGGCGCTTTGTGGGAGGCGGCGCGGGAGACCGCACTCCGGGTGCCGCTGACGGCGCGGTGGCATGGCGGCACCACGGTCAACGTGACGCTCGGCAACGACAATAGCCTATGCCTGTATGTCTGCGGCTCGTTCGAGCCCAACGAATTCGCCTTTCTCGACCAGGTTTTGAAGGCTGGCATGGTGTTCGTCGACGTCGGCGCCAACGACGGCTACTACACGCTGTTCGCAGCGCGGCGGGTCGGATTGACCGGAAGGGTGGTGGCGGTCGAGCCGAGTACGCGCGAGCGCGCCAATTTGCAGCGCAACCTCGATTGTAACCGCCTGGACAATGTCAGCATCGTGCCTGCCGCTCTCGGCGCGGCGGCCGGGATCGCAGATCTCCGTCTCGCCCATGGCGCGCATGCGGGCCACAACACACTTGGCAGCTTTGCCCATGACGGCGTCATCGCGGAGAGCCTGGAACGCGTGAAAGTGGAGACGCTCGACGGCGTCGTCGCCGAGCTCGGTCTGACGCGTGTCGATTTCGTGAAAATCGACGTCGAGGGTGCCGAAGCGAGCGTCATCGCCGGGGCGCGCCGCGTTGCGACGTCGATGCGGCCGCTGATGCTCCTGGAGATCAACGACGGAGCGTTGCGCGCCCAGCAGAACAGTGCTGAAACCCTGCTCGAAACGCTGCGCACAGACTTCGGCTACGAGATCCTGGTGTTTTCGCCCGTCACCGGACTGCTCGAGCAGCCGACAAGGGGTGCGCCCTTATCGGCCAACGTCGTGGCAGCACCCAAGGAGCGCGTCGCCGAGATTCTTGGCCATGGGCAAGCGGCGTAGAGCACAAGGTAGTTGAGGGCGTGGTGACGGCAAATTCACTCAAGCCGGCCACTGCCCGGCTCCGCGACTGGGCTGTTCACGGAGCTTATCCATTTTGGGCAAATGCGGGGTTTGATCGCGAACATGGACGGTTCGAGGAGCGCCTGTCGATGCGCGGCGAGCGCATTGCCGACGTTCCGATCAGGCTCATTGTTCAGGCGCGGCAGGTCTATGCCTACGGCCTCGCCGCCCGGCGAGGGTGGTACCGCGGGGCGCACGAGCTGGTCGAGACGGCCTATGCCTCGATGGTTCGAGATTTTCATGACCGCAATGGCCTCGGCGGCTGGGCTTTCTCGATCTCCCGGGATGGCGAGGTCGTGGACTCCCGCCGCGACCTCTATTCCCACGCCTTTGTCCTTCTCGGAATCGCCTCCTATGTGCAGGCGACGAAGAAGACCGGGGCGCTTGCGCTGGCCAACGACATCCTGGCGTTCATCGATAGTCACATGCACGCCGGTTCTGCGGGCGGATATCTCGATTCCGTTCCCGCCGCAGACGCCATCCGGCGGCAAAACCCGCACATGCACATGCTCGAGGCGTTGCTGTCGCTTTGGTCGGTTTCGGCGGATCCGCGCTACCTGGCCCGGGCGGGTGAAATCTTCGGCCTCTTTACGTCACGTTTTTACTCGCCCACGCACGGCACGCTCGGCGAATACTTCGATGCAGCGCTCAATCCTGCACATGGAGCCACCGGCGCCATAGTAGAGCCCGGTCATCACTACGAATGGATCTGGCTGCTGCGATGGTTCCAGCGCGAAAGCGGACGTGCCGTGCAGCCCTATGTCGACGCTTTGTTCACCCATGCCGACCGCCACGGCTATGACGTAGCCGGATTGATCGTCGACGAACTCCTGAATGACGGGAGCCCCCGGACGCGGTCGCATCGAGCGTGGCCGGTTACCGAGGCCATCAAGGCGAACGTGACCGAAGCGGCGTTGGGGCGTGCGCATTCCGAGCGGAAGGCCGCCAATCTCGTGACGCTGCTCGTCGATCGCTTCCTCGCGACAGAACCGGCGGGCGGATGGATAGACCGGCTGGACGAGAAAGGTGCCTGCGCCACCGATTTCATGCCGGCAAGCACGCTATATCACATCGTGTGCGCGCTCGATGTATTGGAGCGGTTCGCGTCCGGCCAGCCGGCATGACAGCGACCTACCATTGTCGAAGGTCAGGTTTGTTTTCCCTGGTCGCGTTCTGAAACGATCGGATTTTGGATGGGCCACCAGATCTTCAGGGTGGGATCGTTCCAGTGAAGGGTGAACTGCGCTGCCCGGTTGTATTCCGTGGTCTGCTTGTAGTGGAAGACCGCCTGCTCGCTCATGACGAGGTGTCCGTTACCGAACTTCGGCGGCACCAGCACCTGCAGCCTGTTGATGTCGGAAATCGTGAACGACTGCCACTGGCGATATTGCGGCGAGGCCGGGTCATTGTTCACGACGACGAAGTAGAAGCTGCCGTACAGGCACGAGATCAGCTTCCAGGTCTTGTTGTCGCCGTGAATGCCGCGCAGCACATTTCGATAGGAAACGGAGATGTCGTCCTGGATGAACTCGATCGGGATGCCCGACGAGTAGTAGATCGACTTGTTGTACGTCTCGACGTAGTGACCGCGGAAGTCCTCGAAGATCGTGGGTGGTTTGATCAGCAAAACGGAATTGAGCTTGGTCGGAAAGACTTCCATCGTCTTGTCTCCTGAGCGCCCGGTGGGGCGCAAGATCTATTCGTCCTGGCGGTAGATGATGGTCGAGCCGGTGAAGTCGGCGCGCACGGGTACGTTGACCAGGTGGGCAAGGGCCTCACGCACGCGAGGTTGATGTTCCAGGGGGACGATGAACACCATGAAGCCGGCGCCGCCCGCACCCAGCAGTTTGCCGCCTAGCGCGCCGGCCCTCATGGCGTCATCGTAAATTCGGTCGATGGTCGTCGTGCTGATGGCATTGGTGAGTTCACGCTTCAGAGTCCAAGTCTCGTGCAGCAAGCGACCAAAGGAGTCGAAGTCGCAACGGCGCAGCATGTCGGCCGCCTCGGGCACCATGGCCTGCATTCGCTTGAGCGATTTTGTCTTGGCCTCGAGGTTGTCTACGAATTGCTTGGCGAGGGTCGACGAGAGCCGGCTGGTTCCGGTGTAGAACACCATCAGCCGTTGCTCGAAAGCGATTCGCTGCTCATCGGTCAGGCCGATCGGATCGACGGTGATGTCACCGTTCGGACTGAAGCGGATGACGTTGAAACCGCCGTAGGCGCTGGCTACCTGGTCCTGGCAACCCACCGTTTCCTTCAGCTTGTTCTGCTCGAGGTCGATTGCGGCTTGCGCGAGATCATGCTTACCCAGGTTGGCGCCGCGCATCGCGTTGAGGACATTTATCAGGCCGACCGCGAACGCCGAACTCGAGCCGATGCCGGACCGCGCGGGAAGGTCGCCCTGGTGGTGAAGCTCGACGCCTTCGCCTTCGTCGTCACCGAAGTCGGCCGCTTCGAGCCCGGCCTTGACGGCGGGATGAAGGATTTCGGAGATCGCTCCCACGGTCTCGATGTGGGACCACACGATCCGGTGGCGAATACCGAAGAACGGCGGCAGGTGGCGGCCGCTTAGATAGCAATACTTGTTGATCGCCATGGAAAGCACGGCTCCGCCGTGCACTCGATACCAGTCCGGGTAATCAGTACCGCCACCGAAGAACGAGATGCGGTACGGTGTCCGCGAGATCGCCATGAACATTGAACGAGATATACCTATTTGGGCGGCGGCCTCAAGGGGAGGCGCGGGTGACGCCCGATCAGCGCGTCAGGAAACGGTTGCCTTCGGTGGCGATGCGCCCGCGCCAATAGTCGAGCAGGTCGCGAAGCGTCTTTTCATGGGGAATCTCGGGTTTCCAGCCGGTGTGTGCCTCGAATTTCGCGGTATTCGGGACCTGGAGATCCGCGTCGATCGGGCGTAGGCGGTCGGGGTCGACTTCGATCCGGATCTGCGACTTCAGAGGTGAGAACGAGAGCAGGGTATTCAGGATATCGCCAACCGTGCAGGAGTGTCGGCCGCCGATATTGTAGTAGGCGCCGGCGGTTGGATTGACGGTGACCAGCAGATAGTAGGCGCGCACGGCATCGCGTACGTCGGCGACGGTTCTGAGCGACTGCAGGTTGCCGACCTTCACCACCGGCGGAATGAGATTGTGCTCGATCATCGCGATCTGCTTGGCGAAGGTCGATTCGGCGAAAACATCGCCACGGCGGGGCCCAGTGTGAGTGAACATACGCGTCGTCATCACAGTCATGCCGTAGGCTTCGGCATAGAAGCGGCCGACAAGATCAGTGCCGACTTTCGAGATGGCGTACGGCGATGCCGGGTGGAACGTGCATTCCTCGTCAATCGGCAGCTTCTCCTTCGGCACGCGACCGAACACTTCCGAGGAGGCGCAGACATGGATTACCGCCTTCGGACTCGTCTGCTTCAGCGCGTCCAGCACGCGCACAGTGCCCTGGATGTTGGTGTCCATCGTGTCCAGCGGCGCGTCGAAGCTGGTCTTTGGGAAACTCTGGGCGGCCAAATGAAAGACGTAGTCAGGCCGCGCCTTCGCAACGGCTGCCTGGATCGACAGGGTGTCGCGCAAGTCGCCGTAGAGGAGGGAGACCCGGTCGCCGGAGTTGATGCGGCCGGAGATATTGACGAGATTGTCGAGCGGGCTGCGCCAACGGCACATGCCGACGATCTCCCAGTCGGTCTTCTCGAGCAGATATTCGGCCAGATGTGAGCCGACCATCCCGGTGATGCCTGTGATCAGGGCGCGTTTTGCGGCCATGCCTGCCAGTTCCTTGTCTGCGGATCGGACGGCCAACGGCCTGGCGCCCCCGGCCGAGCGCTGCGCTAACATAGGAGGCGCGTCGTCGCCAGTCCTTCATCTCGCCGCGGCAACCTCGGATCGGCGTCCGCCGTTTCTTGTCGGTACCGGACGGCTACCGCCGATGGGAGCGGAAGCGCTCCGAGATAATCGTCGCGATGATGCTGAACATGTGGTGAGCCCTGATTTTCTTGCCCTCTCCGTAAGTGCGGCCATGGTAGCTGACGGGCACCTCGTAGGTGGCGGGTGCCGCGCGGACGACCCTGCTAATCATCTCAGCGTGCTGTTGCCAGCCTCTCGTGCGCAGGCTGTTGGGGTCCAGGAGGGTTCGTCGATAGACAAGATAACCACAGTAGAGGTCGGTGAAAGTGGTGTTGTTGAGCAGATTGAACATCAGGGTGATGAGCAGATTTCCGATCTTGTGCGTGAAGTAGAATACACGCGTCATTTCCGGTGCGACGAAGCGGCTGCCCATGACGACATCCGCCTCGTGCAGGACGATCGGCTTGAACAGGCGATTGTAGTCCGCCGGGTCGTATTCCAGATCGGCATCCTGGATGAGGACGTAGTCGCCCGTGGCCGCGTTCAAGCCATCCTTCAGTGCCGCTCCTTTGCCGCCGTTCTTGGCGCGCACAATGAAGCGCCGGTAGAGATCGGGCCGGCTTGCGACGAGTTTCTGTGTTTCATCGGTTGAGCCGTCGTCGACGACAATGACTTCGAAGGAAATGCCGTCAAACGATTGGGCAGAAATCTTTTCCAGAACTCGTAAAATGGTGTTTTGTTCATTGTACGCCGGAACGATAATGCTCACGATGATCATGCGGGACCTGCCAAACGGAGCCAGCCGGATTATTGTCGCCAAACAGCGTTGCGTGACTACAGCATTCGCCGCCCAATGTTAAGGAACCTTGTCTACGCTTCGTTGGGGATGGCCGTTGGCGGTCTGATGCTTTGGCTCGCCCTTTCCAAGGTCGACATCAACGAAGTGAGCCAGGCACTCGAACGGGGACGCATCGGCCCAATGGCGCTGGCAGTGTTCGTCTATTGGGCATCTCTCGCAATCAGGACCGCTCGCTGGCAAATGATCCTAAGCGGGACCGTGCAATTGAGGTACGGCCAGGTCGGCCAGGCTCTCGTCGTCGGCTATTCCGTCAACAACCTCCTTCCGGCCCGGCTCGGCGAGCTGTTTCGGGCCGATTACTTGCGGCGCAGGTTCGGAGTTGAGCGCGCCGTCGCGCTCGGGTCGATTGTCGTCGAGCGGCTCATGGACGGGGTCTTCGCGCTTTTGTTGCTCGCCAGCGGCCTCATTTTCCTTGGGCCCGGACCCGATCATTCCTCTCTCGTCAATGCCACGACAGTCGGCGCGGCCGCCATCGGAGCAGCCATCGTGGGTGCCTGTGGCATCGCTGTATTTCACGACCGGCTGCCGCTCGATCGACTGCCTTGGCTCAAACGCCGGATAGGGATGTTCGCGTCGGCCATGATGATCGTTCGTCGCCCGATCTTTGTCGGTGCCTTGATACTCAGCGGCGTGATCTGGCTGTTCGAGACGGTTTGCCTCGCCTTAGTCGCCGCAACTTTCAACGCAACGGTCGACATTGCCGGCGCGCTGGTTCTCATCGGTGCAGTGTCGTTCAGCACCTTGCTGCCGTCGGCACCGGGCTATATTGGCTCACTCCAAGCCGCCTTCGTTCTCGTCTTTCTGGCTCTTGGGCTGCCGCCGGTGCTAGGTTTGTTGTCGGCGACAGCGATGCAGATTCTGCTGTTGGGCCCCATGTTGATCGCAGGGCTTGCGATATTGCTGATTGGCATGGGTTTGTCAGGCGCGAAGCCGCGTCTTGATCTGAAGTGACGTTTGGTCACGATACTTTCATTGCGACCACGAGAAGATTCTTGCCCAAGACATGCTTCAGCCCCAGGGCATCGAGTATCTTGCTGATTGGATAGATATACTTGTCGTAGATCCGCAGGCTCCTGCCGCTGCCGAGCCTTTGCTCTGCTTGATGACGGCGCAGCTTGAGAGACAACCATGCAAAAAAACCGATGCTATCCACGAAGTGACACGTCAGAACTTCGAACTGCGCAAGCTTGAGCTTGTTCAAGAGTTCGCGCTTGCCATAGCGGCGATAATGTCCGATCGAGGAATCGAATTCCGAGTAAAGGCATGTGAAAGCGGGGACAAATATCGCGATGCTAGAGCCCGGTCTTAGTTTCGAATGAAGTTGCTTCAAGGCCGCCACATCGTCTCCGACGTGTTCGAGTACGTTCGATGTGTAGATGCCGTCGAATGTCTTCTGGATCGACTCGATAGTCTCGTAACAATGAAACCCGCGTTCGACCAAAGTCTGTCGAAGAGTTCGGTCGATTTCCAGACACTCCGGCCGCACCTTTGTCGTCGAGTGCCATAAGGTAGCCAGCGTTCCTATGCCTGCGCCGAATTCGAGAACCGCGGACGCCCCCTTGAGATGCTGGGAGAGCATTCGCACAACGTCCGCATTATACCTTTTCAGATATTTTTCATTCGCCCATAGCTCGTCTGCCCCAGCATAGTCTGTGGTGGCTTCCGTCTGCGCGTAGGGGGAAGGCGTTATACCGCTCGACATGACGATAGGCTGCCGGCGGACGGCGAAGGGCATTGCGCTCGATCACGGCCAGCGCCGGACGTTTCCATTCTAGATCCCATCCGAAGGTGAGCGAGGTCCAGGTGCCGCCTGCTGCGCCGTACGTGAATAGGCTGCCCCCAACAGGCCAGACCAAATCGCTTCGGACGAGTAATGCTCAAAGCAGAAAGCCGCGGCGGCGTCGCCCATTCGCTCGGCCTTATCGGAATGTTGCGAGAAATACCGGACTGCGTAAGCCAGTTCGTCGCGCGTCGAGAACGGCATGTAGTGAACAAACGGCACGAAATACGCAGGCGTGAAAACGTCGTCCTCATCGAGCAGGACAGTTGCCGCGGTCATGGCCTGCCAGGTGCGTCCCGTCATCATCTTCTGCGTGCCGATGTGGGTAGAGAAATTGAGGACCATGTTCGATTGCCGCAGGACGGTCGCGTAGTCCGCCATCGTCAAGGCGTTGTTGGCTTCGCGCTTGTGCGGTAACAGGCGGTGTCGGAGGCCTTGGTCCTTGGCAATTTGCAGGGCGACGGTCAGCCAGAAAGGCCGCAGCACCGAGGCATAGGTCCCGACGAAAGAGATATCGAACTGCCTCTCGGCGTCCTTGAAGAAGTTGTGCTCGTTCACCGGATAGGCGTCCCAGCAAAGCTTCTCAGGAAACTTGCCTTCTTTCGCCAAAGGGGTCTCAGGCGCGAAGTGAAAGACGATATCGCCTACCTCGCTCCATTTGTCCGCGGGAGCGCCCCAGTGGCTTCCCCAGGCATCGCCGATGAAGACGATGACCTTGAAGCCAAACCTCGCCTTCAGGCCACCGAGGTAGGTCGTGTTCAAAGATTCCGTCGACGGAATGTAATTGCCGTCGACGACGATGGCGTCGGGTTTGAACGCAGCAATCCTGACGGAGAGCGCTTCGAGCTCGGCTTTTGCGATCGCACTGTCGAACGAGATATCCGGGTAGCTGCAACGATCGGTAGGAAAAAATTCGACGTCGGCACCTGCATTGGCTGCAGTATCGAGAAGATGATCTTTGAAGTCGCACTCCACGAACCGTTTGGAGTTCATGATGTATTGTGGAAGCAAGAACATCATGCGTTTGCCCCGTACCGAAACGGTCGGCGGACGGGCATTTTCAAGCCAGGTGAGGAAGCGGGGATAGGGTGTTTTATTCCGCTCCCAATCTTCCACCTTTCGATCCAATAGCTTGCCGAAACGCACCTCGAAATCTTCGTAGGAATGCACATCGGTGAGACCAAATGGCTTGCCGGGGTTGATCAGTTCCGCACCGCCCGTCGCCCCAAGATATTCTCCGACGGCGCCAATAGCGGCTTCCAGATCTCCCGCCTCGAAGTGGTGAACGCCATCGGCATAGCGCCGCTCGTAGAACGGCAATTCGCCGGATACGGTCCGCGCGAATGCCGGCACGTTGATGTAACGCTCGTCGTCGGAAAGTTTGGCGGCAGCGACCGATCCGGCCCGCACATTGGCGTTAAGAAAGGGTGCTTTCAGCCAATCCAGGGCCGCTTTGAGTTTCATGATCTCGTCAAATACGCTTGTTCCGAAGAGCTTGTTCTAGTACGCCTGTCCGGCATTTCCAACACGGCCCCTCAGTTGGCGTGCATGCCCTGCAACCTTGTGGACTTCGCGCGACGGCGGCGCTTGTTGGCGTCGGGCGGCATATCTGGGGCGGGGCGTTCGTGTTTTCAGATTTCAGGAGTTGACCATGACTGGGCTGGGCGTACGGCGTCGCGCCGCGTTTCGCGTGCGGGAGCAATAGACGATGACGGATTTGCAGCCCACGCACATCTATTCGAAGCCGGCTTTCGATGGCGTCTCTCCAGACGACGAATTCTTGGTGGCGATCCACAAGTACATCAACGGCTACTGCGACAAGCACCATCACTTCGCATTCGATCCTGCCAATCCGACCGTTCGCCTTCATGAGCCAACCTTTGGCGCAACCGAGATCATTGCTGCTGTCGATGTGCTGCTTAGCACGCGTGTCACGATGGGCCCGAAAGTGCGGGCCTTCGAACGGGAATTCGCTGATGCCTTCAAGTTCGCTCACGGCATCACGAACAATTCCGGATCGTCGGCCAATTTGCTTGCTGTTGCGGCCCTCGCCAACAGCGCCACCGAGGACCATCTCAAGCCGGGAGACGAAGTGCTCGTCCCGGCTCTCTGCTGGTCGACAACGGTGTGGCCGCTCATTCAGCACGGTTTGGTGCCAGTGATCGTCGACATCGACCCCGTCACCTTCAACATGGCACCCGGCGAGATCGAGCGGGCGATCGGGCCGAAGACGCGGGGCATCATGCCGGTCCACGTCTACGGCAATCCGTGCGATATGGGCGAGATGATGGACATCTGCCGCCGGCGAAACCTCATCCTGATCGAGGATTGCTGCGAGGCGCTGGGCGCATTTTACGACGGCACGCCGGTCGGCAAGTTCGGCGCGATCGGTACTTTCAGCTTCTATTTTTCCCACCATATGACCACCCTCGAGGGCGGCATTTGTGTGACCGAAAATTTCGAGCTGGCGGAAATGATCCGTATTCTGCGCGCGCACGGTTGGGTTCGCGAACTTCAGGACCCCCAGTCCTTTTACGACAAGTACCCTGGGATCGATAAGCGGTTCCTGTTCGTCAACCAGGGCTACAATTTGCGACTCACCGAGTTGCAGGCGGCAATCGGTTCGGTTCAGCTGCCAAAGCTGACGAGCTTTGTCGACGCGCGCCGGACCAACACGGCCGAATGGCAGAAGGACCTCGGCAAGTGGTCGGACTTCTTCCAGTTCCAGAAGGAGACTCCCAAGGCACACAGCTCCTGCTTCGGATTCCCCATCATCCTGAAGGACGGTACACCGTTCAGCATTGCCGAGATCACGAGCCATCTCAACAAGGCTAATATCGAGACCCGACCCATCATCTGCGGCAACATCGCGGCGCAGCCTGCCATGCATATGTACAAGCATCGTGTCGTCGGCAATCTCGGCCATTCGAGCAACGTCATGGAGCGGGGCTTCTCCTTCGGCAACCATCAGGCCGTCGATGCCGCCGCGCGTGCCTATGTGACCGAGAAGATCGGGGAATTCATGAAGGCGCGTGGCCTGTCGTGACGTGATGTCTAGAGGCGGATTCGTGTGACTTT
>PLYQ01000199.1 GCA_003153415.1 Rhodospirillales bacterium
TAGGTGACGCCGTGCAGCGGGCCTTCGACGTTGGCGGCCGTGACCTCGCCGTCGAGCATGCGCCAGCCTGCGATGGTAGCCGCGGCCGCAACAACGAGAACCAGCCCGAGACGGAACATGAAGATGAAATCGCTCCGGCAAGCCTCCGGTGGCCTATGCTCGCTTCGGGATCGCGGTCACATGTCGCCTGCGGACGGACAACGTCGACGCAAGGACCGTGCCGGATCGACTCAACCCAACGAGCCGATAACCACGCAGTGCGGCGGACCTCTTGGAGGCTTCCTTGCGCCCGATTTCCTCGACTGCGACCCTTCGCAGACGGTGAGGCGACCGCGCGATCTATAGCGCGCGCCCCCGACGACGGTAAAGAGTCCGCGCGCAATGATGGCCAAAATGTCAAATTCCCGCTGCATGAAGGACCAACATGACACCGCGGCGCCGGCTGGCGTCCCCGCCAACCTCGCCGCCACCTGGCGTCCGGCCGACCGGTACGGCTTCCTTGAAGGCGCCGGCGCCCGGTTGCGCTATGCCTGCTGGAACACCTCAGCAACCCCGCGCGGGACGGCCGTCGTCCTGCAGGGACGCGCGGAATTCATCGAAAAATATGGCACCGAGACCGTCGGCGAGCTTCTGGCCCGCGGTTTCTCGGTCTTTGCCGTCGATTTGCGCGGCCAGGGCCTCAGCGACCGGCCCTTGGCCAACCACGACAAGGGCCACATCGACGACTTCGCCACCTATGTGGCTGACCTCCAGCTATTCCTGGATAAGGTTGTCACTCCCGCCGCTCCCCGGCCCATCCTGACGCTCAGCCATTCGACCAGTGGCAATATCGTGCTGCGGTACCTCGCCGAGCGAGGCGCCAGCCCCTTAGCGGCGGCCGTTTTCGTGTCGCCCATGACCGGGCTTTGCCGCGCGTTCCTGATCCGCACGATCCTGGCTATTACGAGCCCGTTTGGCCTGCGCGATGAGGAATACATGTTGGCCACCGGCCCGTACGATCCCAAGCACCGGAACTTTGCGACCAACGACGTCACCAGCGATGAACGGCGCTATCGCTTTACCGACCAATGGTTCAAGGCCGACCCGCGCCTGCGCCTGGGTGGCCCGACCATCGGCTGGCTGCGACAGGGCTTGCGGTCCATCGACCTGCTCGCTTCGCCTGGCGTTCTGGAGCGCATCGATCTGCCGGTCCTGCTGGTCAGTGCAGGCGATGATCACGTCGTCGATCGCGCATCGCACGGTCCCGCCGTCGCCCGGATGCGCAACGCCCAACATGTCGTGGTCGACGGCGCCCGGCACGAGATCCTGATGGAGACCGATGCGCGCCGCGCGCAATTCTGGGCCGCATTCGACCGGCTTGCCGCGCGCATCGCCTAGCCACACACTATCGTCTTTCCCGACGCCGCGTAGCCTCGCCCGACATGACCGTTTCGCAAATGCTGGTGATTGCCGGCGCCTTCGTCCTCGCCGGCATCGCCAAGGGCACGCTCGGCATCGGCCTGCCACCGATCGCCATCGGCGTGATGACGCTCGCGCTGCCGCTGGGCGATGCGCTGGCGATCATGATGCTTCCCACGGTGGTAACGAACGTCTTCCAGGCCTTGTACGGCGGCCGGCTCGCGCCGCTGCTGCGGCGCTTCGGATCGATGGCCGTAGCGGCGGCGGTCGGCGTG
The DNA here is from genome assembly GCA_003153415.1 of Rhodospirillales bacterium. Taxonomy (GTDB): domain Bacteria; phylum Pseudomonadota; class Alphaproteobacteria; order Reyranellales; family Reyranellaceae; genus Reyranella. Next base: position 1,674 of record PLYQ01000199.1, read on the forward strand.
ATCGTCGTGGCGGTGACGGTCGACAAGCTGGGCACCGCGGGCATGGTCGGCTGGCTCGGCCTGCTGCTCGTGCTCTACGCCTCGCTTGCCCTGTTCGCCTGGCGTCCGACCATGCCGCGCGCCGCCGAAGTGTGGGCCAATCCGCTGATCGGCCTCGCCAGCGGCGCCGTCGCCGGCGTCACCGGCATGGCCGCCGTGCCGTTCCTGCCCTACATGCAGTCGCTGCAGATTTCGCGCAACGAGCTGGTGCAGGGACTGGGCATCATATTCACCTTCATCATGGGGGCGCTGGCCATCGCGCTGATCCATCAGAACATCTTCCACACCGCCAACACGATCGGCAGCGTCGCGGCGCTGGTGCCGACGTTCATCGGCGTCTGGCTCGGCCAGAAGATCCGCCACGCCGCCTCGCCCGAGACGTTCCGCAAGATCTTCCTGTTCGGCATGCTGGGACTCGGGCTCAACATGGCGTACGGCTTGCTGTAGAACCCATCGCCCATGCCTTTGCCCAGCCACAAAGTGACGATCTGCGGCATCCCCGAGCTGCCGCAGCATGCCGCGGCCGGCGTGAGCCACGTGCTGTCGATCATCGATACCTATGAGCCGCGCCCGACGGCGCTCGATAGCTTTGCCGCAATCGACCACGAGCTGATCCGCTTCGACGACGTGGTGGCGGAATATCCCGGCTTCGGAGCCTGCACGCTTCAGCACATCGCCCAGGTCCTGGAATTCGGCGAGCGCGTGCATGCCGCTCCAGCGAGTCACGTGCTGGTCCATTGCCACGCCGGCGTCTCGCGCTCGACTGCGGCGGCGGCGATCCTGATGGCCCAGCATGCGCCCGGCCAGGAAGAAGCGGCGTTCCTCAAGCTCCTCGAGTTGCGCAAGCACGGCTGGCCCAACACGCGCATGGTCNNAGCGAGATCATCCGCAACATCGGCCGCGGTCACGAATTGCCGGCATAGGCCTCGTCGAGGCGGCGATGAAAGCTCGCCAGCAGGGCCTCGTCGTCGGCTGCTAAAGTGCCGGCATTGCGATCGACCTGCAGGCGTTCGCAGACATGCTTGATCGTGCGGTCCGACTGCTTGTGATCGTCGGCCGGGGCGCCGAAGACATGGGTGAAGAGCCGCGTACGCAAAAACGTATGCGGCACGACCTGNNCAGACCTTCCAGTTGCAGTCGATATCGGTGGCGATCGTGCCGCCATAGGCCGGCAGCGGGCCGAGCCGGGGTAGCACCGGCGGCGCGCCGACGCTGAAGAAGAGCATGCCACTGTCGATGCCGACGGCGAGCGACGGCAGGTTGAGGTCAGCCGATTGCGGATCGGCCGGCGCGACCGGCGGCGGCGCACTCAGGAACTTGCCCGCGAGATCGTAGGTCCAGCCGTGAAAACGGCAGCGGAAATTCTCGCAATGGCCGGCGGGCGTGCCGACCACCGGCATATTCTGGTGCCGGCAGGCATTGCGCAGGACCCGCGCCCTGCCGCCGGCATCGCGGACCGCCACCACACCCCAGCCGCCCACCGTCACTGCCAGAAAGTCGCCTGGTTTGGCGATCTGCGGCTCGACGCAGACCGGCAGCCATTCGCTCGAGAAAATCGTGCGTTTTTCGACCCCGAAGGCGTCGCCCTGACTGTAATCCCCGGATTTCATCACGCTTTGTATACAGTGCAATAATAGTCGACGCCAGAAACCGTACGTTTTCAACAGTCCGTTTGACGGTCCGCTGAAGCATTGTATACAATTGATACATCCAACCGTCGCAGGAGGCCCGCCATGGCAAAGAGTGCGTTCCGTCTGGCTCTCGAAGACGCCATCGAACAGCGTCATTCGGCCGTGCATCCGTGGAGCGAGGCCTGGACCTCGGGCAAGCTCGACCGCCGCCTGCTCGGCGAATGGGTCAAGCAGCACTATCACTACGTCAGCCACTTCGCCGAATGGGTGGCCGTGGTCTACGCCACCTGCCCGCATCCCGAGGTGCAGCACTTCCTGCTGGAGAACGTCACTGAGGAGGAAGGCCTCGTCGGCATGGCGGGCGCCATGCCGGTGCGCCATTCCGACCTGCTGCTGGAGTTCGGCGAGGTCTGCGGCATGAAGCGCAACGAAGTGCTCAATGCCCAAATCAAGGGTGAACTCCTGCCCGAGACGCTCGGCCTGCAAAGCTGGTGCACGGTGCAATCGCGCAAGCCCTTCATCGAGGCGTTGTCGGGCCTGCTGATCGGGCTGGAGAGCCAGGTGCCGCGCATCTACAGCAAGACCACGCCGCCGCTTCTCGAAAAGTACGGCTTCAGCGACGACGAGGTCACCTTCTTCTCGATTCACATCGTGGCCGACGTCGAGCACGGCGAGAAAGGCTTCGAGATCGTCGAGAAGTACGCCACCACCGACGAGCAACGTGCGATCTGCGTGCGCACCGTCAAGGAGGCGACCATGATGCGTCGCCTCTATCTCGACGGCGTCTATCGCAAGTTCCAGGCCGAGATCGAGCGCAACACCGCCAAGAAGCTCGCGGCGTAATGCTGAGCTTCAAGACCCTGACGCTGGACGAGGCTCACACCATCCTCGATGCCGCCCAGAAGACCGCCGAGAAACTGGGCGTGCCCGAGGTGCTGTGCGTTGCCGACAATGCGGGCTATCCGATCGCCTTGCGGCGGCTCGACGGCGGCAGGGTCACGAGCGTGCAGATCGCCATGAACAAGGCCTTCACCGCGGCGGGCCACCGCAAGCGCACGGACAACTACAAGAACGCCCAGCCGGGCGAGGAAGCCTTCGGCATCTTCACCCAGCACGAGGGCCGCTTCACGGTGTTCGTCGGCGGCTTCCCGATCTTCGTCGACGGCCAGTGCGTCGGCTCGGTGGCGGCAAGCGGCGGCAACGGCGAGCAGGACATCGCCTGCTGCGAGGCAGGCATCGCTGCCTTCATGGCGACGGTGAAGAAATGACCGACCGTGCCTCCCCTCCCCACGCCTCTTTGGGCAAAACCGTCAGCGACCAGATCCGTGGCCAGATCCTCGACGGCAAGCTGAAGCCCGGCGAGCGGCTGATCGAGGACAGGCTGTCGGCCGAGTTAGGCGTCTCGCGGGTGCCGGTACGCGAGGCGCTGCAGGCGCTGTCCGCCCAGGGCCTGGTGCTGCTCGAGCCGCGGCGCGGCGCCACGGTCGCCGACGTCACGCCCGAGGTCGTGGCCGAGCTGGTCGAAGTCCGCGCCCTGCTGGAAGGGCTGAACGCGCGCCTCGCCGCGCGCCGCCACGATCCCGCAATCATCGCGCGCCTGAGCGACACGCTCAGGCGCGGCAACGAAGCCGCCGGCAGCGCATCGGCCGAAGAACTGGCCAGCCTCAACCGCGAGTTCCACTCGCTGCTGGTCGAAGCCAGCCGCAATTCGGTCTTGTCGGAGATCATGAGCGGCTTGCGCGAGCGCACGGCGCTGGCCTTTTCGGCCAACGGCAAGCTGCGCGCGCGCCAGGACTGGAAGGAGCATTCCAGCATCCTGGCCGCCGTGATCGAGGGCGACGAGGAGCTGGCGGGACTGCTGGCCACGCGTCACGTCCAGAACGCGGCCGACGCCTTCGCGCAGGCGCTGATGGCAGCCAAGGCGGCGAACTAAGGCGCCGTCATCGGCGCCTAACGCCCCTTCATCGGCAGGCCGCCCAAGTGCGTGCCGGCGTCGACGATCAGGAACTCGCCGGTGATGTTGGAGGCGCTGGTGAGGAAGAAGATCACCGCCTCGGCCATCTGCTCGGGCGTGCCGGCCTGGCGCAGTGGCGTCGTCTGCTCCTGGGCGTCGCGCAGCTTTTCGTAGTTCTCCTGGCCGAGTGCCCCGAGCAGCCAGCGCGTCTGGATGAAGCCCGGACACACCGTGTTGACGCGCACCGCCGGCCCGAACCAGCGCGCCAGCGACAAGGTCAGCGTGTTGAGCGCGCCCTTTGAGGCGGCGTAGGGGATCGAGGTGCCGACGCCCATGACGCCCGCGATCGACGAGATGTTGACGATCGAGCCGCGCTCCTGCTTGTCGTCCCACTGTTTTTTCATCGTCGGGTACACGGCGCGGCTCATCATGTAGGGGCCGGTGACGTTGACCCGCAGGATGCGGTCGAAATCCTCCGCACTCACGCCGTCGAGGTCGCCCTGGGCCTGGAACTTGGTGGTGCCGGCGTTGTTGATCAGCCCATCCACCCGGCCCCACTTCTTCAGGGTCTCGGCGGCGAGCTTCCTGCAATCGGCGTCCTGGCCCATGTCGGCCTGGACCAGGATGGCGTCGACGCCCTTGGCCTTTACCTTGGCGTAGGTCTCGTCGGCTTCCTTCTTGCTCTTGGTGTAGTTGATCGCGACGTTCCAGCCGCGCCCCGCCAGATCGAGCGCGCAGGCCGCGCCCAACCCTGTCGCCGATCCTGTGACGATCGCCGCCTTAGCTACCTTGGCCATGCTCCCCTCCGATAGTTTGCCCGTATGTCGTAGAGGGCGATTCATAGGCTAGGATGCGGCCCCATGGCAGACCTCTTTTCGCTGAAGAACCGCATCGCGCTGGTGACCGGCGCCTCGCGCGGACTGGGCCGCGACATGGCAATGTGCCTGGCGGAAGCGGGCGCCACGGTACTGTGCGCCGGCCGCGTCGCCAAAGACCTCGAGGCTACGGCCAAGGCGATCAGGAAAAAGAAAGGCAACGCCGAAGCCGTCATCCTCGACGTCACCAGCGAGCAGAGCGTGCAGGACACCGTGCGCGCGCTGATCCGCAAGCACCGCCGCATCGATGTGCTGGTGAACAACGCCGGCGTCATCCACCGCGGCAACATCGTCGACACCGCCACGCCCGACTACCGCAAGGTGATCGAGACCGACCTGATCGGGCCTTTCGCTTTGGCACGTGAAGTGGGCCGTCACATGCTGGCGCGCGAGTACGGCCGCATCGTCAACATCTCCTCGATCATGGCGGTGCTGGGCCGCGGCTCGGTGGCAGGCTACGTCTCGGCCAAGCATGGCATGACCGGCCTCACCAAGAACCTCGCCGCCGAATTCGGCCCGCACGTCACCGCCAACGCCATCGCGCCGGGCTACATCCGCACCGAGCTCAACGTGCCGCTGCAGCAGGACAAGAAATTCTGCGCCATGCTCGAGCAGCGCACCGCGGCCCACCGCTGGGGCACGCCGGCCGACCTGCGCGGCGCGCTGCTGCTGCTGGCCTCGGACGCCGGTGCCTACATCACCGGCCACACGCTGGTGGTCGATGGCGGCATGACGACCATCTTGGCGTGAACCCGTCGATCCCGCGCTGGGCGATCCTGCTGCGGGGCGCGGGCCTCGTGCTGTTCGGCATTGCAGCGTCGCGGGGCTGGCTGCGCGACCCCAGCCTCGCCAAGGCCGACTACGTCGGCACCATCGACGTCTCAGCCGACGACGCCAGGCTCTACCGGCCGTGCCCTTCGACTGGCGGATCACCAGCAACGCCGGCTGCGTCCGCCTCGGCGCCGACGTGCGACCGCCGGTGGACACGCCGCTGTCGCTCGAAGGTGGGGCGGCGCGGGAATAGCCGCCGTCCCAACTGTCTCACGCCAGTGAGACACCCGCGGCGTCTCACTAGCGTGAGACAGCCTTGGATGCCGATGGCATCGGTCTTTTCCACGATTTGTCTCACTTTCCGCCCCTCCCCGGCGCAACTAAGTTGCGAACGCCATCCCGGGCCGAAGCCCCAAAAGCGTCCAAACTGTCCAGACCGGTCTGGACGCCTCCGATGCCGATGACACAAGGGTTTTAGGCGATTCGTCCAGAATCCAGCGCCTCCCCCCACGCAACAAAGTTGTGCGCAGGGAGAACCGGCGCTAGCGCAATTCGGACAGGCCGCCGTCCGTCGTCGCAATCCCGATAGCTGGAGCGACCTGCAACGCTTCCTGATGATTAGGCGGCGCTTCGGCCGGGCGATGCTGATCGTCCACCACGCCAACAAGAACGGACAACAACGCGGCGCGAGGATATTCGATGAGTCAACGTCGACGCCTATTCCGGCGCCGCACCGACCGGCGGCCCACCGGGCGGCCGATGCAGGCAGGTGATGGACACGTACGCCCCGATCCATGAGCCGGCGGCGGCGAAGGCCACGTAGACCCAGTTCTCGGTGTAGCTGATCACGGCGTAGGACGAGAGCAGGTACCACAGGCTGCTCCAGGTCGCCGCGGGCACCCGCTTGCGGGCAATCACGGCCGAGGTGAACATGACATAGACCGCATCGGTCCCGCCGGTAGCGACCAGGACGCCGGCGGCGGTCAGGGGATCGACGGTCAACATGGCGGCTCACCTCATGGTTACGGCTGGGCAATATCCAGTAACATGTTCGCACTACATTAGGCTGCCGTTCAGGGGAGTGCCGACATGACCGATCCATCCGCCAAGGGGCTGCTGCTGGTGATGATCGGCGTCGACGCGGCCCACGAGGCCGAGCTCAATCGCTGGTACGACGAGGAGCATTTTCCCGAGCGCAGGACCATTCCCGGCTTCATTAACGGCCGCCGCTTCACGGCGCTCGAGGGAACGCCGAAATACCTCGCCACCTACGACCTCGATTCGCCGGCGGTGCTGCAAAGCGAGCCCTATCGAAAGATCGCGGCGCGCACGCCGTGGACCGAGCGGCTGGCCGTGCATTTCAAGCCGAGCGTGCGCAACGTCTACAGCGAGATACGCCCGCCGGTGACCCGCGGCGCGAAGCCGAGCGGCACCGGCCTGCTGCTGGTCGCGATCGACGTCGAGGCCGCCCACGAAGCCGAACTCAATCGCTGGTACGACGAGGAGCATATCGCCGAGCGCATGGCGATCCCGGGCTTCCTGCGGGTGCGGCGCTACGTGGCGCTGGAGGGCGGGCCGAAGTACCTGGCGCTGTACGACCTCGAAAGCCCCGAAGTGCTGCAGAGCGCGGCCTACCGCCACGCCACCGGGGCCGGCACCACGGCGCTGACCAAGCGCATGCAGGCGCTGTTCAAGCCGATCGTCCGCAATGTCTACCTCCAGATCCGCTATCAGGACGGTCCTTCAGCGTAGGTGAGGTTCGACGTGAGCAAAGCAGCGATTGTCGGCAAGACGCCGCGTGCATCGGAAACGTCAGCGGCGGGCCAATGTCTTTGCGGCGCGGTCGAGATCGAGATCGGCGTTCCCGCGCGCTGGGCCTGGCACGATCATTCCAGCGCGACCCGGCGGGCGCACGGCACCGCCTATGCGACCTACGTCGGCAGTTGGCGCCGGCGCTTTCGCGTGACCAAAGGCCGGACAAAGATCACACGCTTCAAGGACGAGGCCACGGGGACGACGAGAAGCTTCTGCGCCCGATGTGGAACGCCGATCGCTTACGAACGATCCCGCTCGGCGCATATGGTCAATGTTCCCCGCGCCCTGTTCAGCACCCGCACCGGCCGCGAACCGCGCTATCACATTGCCATCGACGAGCTGCAGGACTGGACCTATCTGGGCGAACCGCTGGTTCCCCTGAAAGGCTTCCCCGGTGTCGTATGGGAGCGCCCGACCGCCAAGAAGCGGCGCCAGACTCTCGGCCGCCTCAGATGAACGACATGCCGCCGCTCAAGCCCACCGTCTGGCCGGTCATGTAGGCGTTGCCGACCAGCATCATGGCGACCTGGGCGCATTCCTCGGGCGTGCCGAAGCGACCGAGCGGAATGCGTGCCGCCGACGAGGCGAGGCCGCCGCGCACCATGTCGGTCTCGATCAACGACGGCGCCACAGCGTTCACGGTGATGCCGTCCTTGACCAGCCGCGCGGCGTAGCTCCGGGTCATGCCCTCCATGCCGGCCTTCGAGGCGTTGTAGTGCGGCCCGACGCCGCCCGCGCCGCGCGCCGCGCCGGACGAGATGTTGACGATCCGGCCCCATTTCCTGGCGCGCATGCCGGGCACTACGGCCTGGGTGCAGAGGAAGACCGACTTCAGGTTCACCGCGATGGTGCGGTCGAAATCCTCTTCCGTAAGATCATCGATGCCACGGACGAGCCCGATCCCGGCATTGTTCACCAGCACGTCGACCGGCCCCAGCTCGCGCTGCACGGCGGCCATCAGCGCCGCCACCGCCTCCGACTTCGACACGTCGGCCGCGACCGCCATGGCCAATCCGCCGGCGCCACGGATGGTTTCGACCACGTTCCGCGCTTCGGCTGCCTTCTCGAGGTAATTCACAGCGACGGCAGCGCCCGCTTCGGCCAGCGAAATCGCCACCGCGCGGCCGATGCCGCGCGATCCGCCCGTCACCAACGCAACCCGGCCCTTCAACGACGCCATTGCCCGCCCTCCGTATCGAATCGACCCAATCGCGCCGTCATGTTAGCCCTTTTCCGTCCCAGGAGGTTCGTATGTCGCGACTCGGTTTTGGCGCCTTTCTCGCCCCCCATCATCCCATCGGCGAAAATCCGATGCTGCAGTTCCGGCGCGACATCAAGTTCGTGCAGCATCTCGACGAGCTGGGCTACGACGAGTTCTGGTGCGGCGAGCATCACTCGTCGGGCTGGGAGATGATCGCCTCGCCCGAGATGTTCCTGGCCGCGGCCGGCGAGCACACCAAGCGCATCAAGCTCGCGACCGGCGTGGTCTCGCTGCCCTACCACCATCCCTACAACGTGGCGCAGCGCATGGTGCAGCTCGACCACATGACCGGCGGCCGGGCGATCTTCGGCTCGGGCCCCGGCGCGCTGCCGTCCGACGCCCATACGCTCGGCATCGATCCGATGACCCAGCGCGACCGCCAGGACGAGGCGATCGACATCATCCGCCGCCTGTTCAAGGGCGAGCGGATTACCCAGAAGGGCGAGTGGTACACTCTCCAGGACGCAGCACTTCAGCTCCTGCCGCTGCAGGAGGACATGCCGTTTGCCGTGGCCTCGCAAATCAGCCCGTCGGGCATGACGCTGGCCGGCAAGTACGGCATCGGCATCATCTCACTGGGCTCGATGTCGAGTGAAGGCCTGACGGCGCTGCCCACGCAGTGGGGCTTTGCCGAGGCCGCGGCCAAAAAGCATGGCACCACCGTCGACCGCAAGAACTGGCGCGTGCTGCTCAACTGGCACATCGCCGAGACCCGCGAGAAGGCGCGCGAAGAGGCGCGCGTCGGCCTGATGCGCTGGCACAACCAGTACATCCACAGCACGCTGCAACGGCCGGGATCGGTCGCCTACAAGTCGCCGGACGAAGCCGTCGAGCAGATATCGGGCGAAGGCTCGGCCGCGGTCATCGGCACGCCGGACGATCTGGTGAAGATGATCAAGGACGTGATCGCCAAGAGCGGCGGCTTCGGCACCTGCGTGGGCTTCGTGCACGACTGGGCCAATCCCGAGAACACCTTCCGCAGCTGGGACATGGTGGCGCGCTACGTCATTCCCGAGATCAACGGCTACGTGACCAAGCTCCGCGAGTCGGAGAAATATCTCCAGGAAAACCGCGCCGTGTTCGATCGCGCGGGCCAGGCCATCATGGCCAAGATCATGGAGAACAAGGACGCCGCCGAGGCACTCAAGGTCACGAACAACCCGCGAGTCACCGCGGCCGGCGCGCAGGTGCCGAAGGGCCTGGGCAAGCAGGCGGCGGAGTGACGGCTCCTACGTCTTGACGATCAGCTCGACCCGGCAGCCGTCCGGGTCGCTCAGGAACAGCGACGTGCCGTCGCGTCGCTTGATCGGTCCCTTGGCGACCGCGACGCCCGCCTTGTTCAATGCCGCCACAACGTCGTCGATCGGCGCGCGCTCGACCTCGAAGCAGAAATGGTCGACGACGCTTGAGCCGCCGTCCTTTGCGACCGAAGCGGAACCGGCGTTGCAGAACATATTGATTTCCTGGTCGCCGACTTTCAGTACGGCCGACGTGACGCCGCCCTCCCTGTCCGAGCGGCGCAGCAGCTCGAGCCCGAGCGCCTCGCAGTAGAAGCGCAGGCTGCGGTCCATGTCGGTCACCACGAGGCCGACATGATCGAGGGCTTTAGGTCGCAGCATCGGCTTTCCTTCCGACTGTTTTGCTCATTGCCTCACGGGCTGTCGCGCGCTTTCACGAACCGCCCCTGTTCGCGGTCCCAGCTGAGCACGACGTCGCGGATTGCGCCGCGCGTGGCTTTGTCCATCGTCTCTTCGGTCTCGTAACCGTACCACGGCTTGAGTGTGAGCGTGGTGCCCACCTGGGCCGGCACATAGTTGATCGATGGCACCCTTCCCGCCAGCGGTTTGGGGGTGGCAACGCCCGGCCTGATGAATTGCGCCGACTCGAGGGCTGGGACCACCGTATCGAGCGCGACAGACTGCAAGCGATCAGGGAAAACACCGAAGAACTCGACGGAAAAAATGCAGGCGTCGGCGCAGTTCGAGCTGCCGACGACGAGAAGCTGGCTGCCGTCGGCCTTACGGTAGACGGCCATCGTCAGGATCTGGTCGGTGCCGGTATTGCCGTCGATTCGCAAATAGCCGTTGCCGGCGTCGAGAACGACAGCCAGCGCCACGCCTGCACCCTTCTTAAGCACCTGCTCCGCGTTGGCGTGCGCCGCGGCCGTGTCGCGCAGGAAATCGAGCGGCCCCTTGTAGGTCCCCCCAACGACCTGTTGGCTGTAGTACATCTTGAAATAGTCGGAGATGTCGGCGGCGGCGGCCGAGCTAGCTCCGAAAACCGCGACGGTCATGCCCAGGCAGGCGACGAGACGCCGACGGTGCACGCAGTGCGAGCCGGACATCGTTTCAGACCTCGGCGACGCCGAACGCCTGACGCATCGCCTGAACGCCCTGTTGGTGCGGCGTCCACAGGCGGCCGCCGACCACGCCGCCGTCGACCACCAGGTCGTGGCCATTGATGAAGGTCGAATCGTCGGAGGCGAGGAACACGGCGGCCTTGGCGATGTCATCGGTCAGGCCGGCGCGCGGGATCGGCTGCAGGGTGGCCATCATCTTCTTGGCCGCCTCGGCGTAGCCGTCGGCCTTGTCGGGCGCCACGCCCAGCGCCTTGGCGAAGATGCCAGTGGCGATGCCGCCGGGCGAGATCGAGTTGCAGCGCACGTTCTTTTCGCCCAACTGCATGGCGGCGCAGACCGTCAGGTGGTTCACCGCGGCCTTGGCGGCGCCATAGATCATCGAGGTCGAGTAGCCGGCGCGGCGGCCAGCCACGCTGCCGTTGTTGATGATGCTGCCCGAGCCCTGCTTCATCATGATCGGTGCCGCGTGCTTCATGCCGAGCATGACCGATCGCACGAGGGTCGCCATCGCCGCATCGAAGCCCTCGACGGGAATGGTCTCGATGCCGCCGACCGGCGCCGGACCGCCGGCATTGTTGAACAGGCAGTCGAGCCGGCCCCATTTGGCAAGGCCGGCGTCGAACATCGCCTTGACGTCGGCCTCCTTGGTTGCGTCGGTCTTCACGAAAATGCACTTGTCCTTGCCCAACGACGCCTCGAGCGAACGACCGAGCTCTTCACGGCGGCCGGTCGCCAGGACCTTGGCGCCTTCCTGGACGAAGATCTCGGCGGTGCGCCGACCGATGCCGCTGGTCGCCCCTGTCACGATGGTGATCTTGCCGTCGAGCTTGCCCATGGATATCTCCCTTTTGCTGAGCGGGGATGATACACCAACGCCCGCAAGGAGAGGCGAATGACGGTATTGGGGATCATGGGCGGAAGCGGCATCTATCACGTCGCCGGCCTCAAGAACGAGCAGTGGCGGCGAGTCGCCTCACCCTTCGGCGAGACCTCCGACGAGTTCCTATTCGGCGAGCTGGATGGACTCGATGTCGTTTTCGTGCCCCGCCACGGCCGCGGCCACTACCATTCGCCTTCGTCGATCAACTACCGCGCCAACATCGACGCGCTGAAGCGGGTCGGCGTGACCGACATCCTGTCGCTCTCCGCCTGCGGCTCCCTGCGCAAGGACCTGCCGCCCGGCCATTTCGTGGTGGTCGACCAGTTCATCGACCGCACCTTNNGCACCCGACCTGCGGGCGACTGGCCGAGGCCGTCCATGCCTGCGCGAAGGAGGCGAAGTTCCCAGTCAAACTCGGCGGTACCTATCTCGTGATGGAAGGGCCACAATTCTCGAGCCTCGCCGAATCGAACCTCTACCGGAGCTGGGGCTGCGATGTGATCGGCATGACCAAC